>NZ_BAAAUD010000041.1:0-261357 GCF_039533765.1 Streptomyces enissocaesilis
ACAGCCCGCCGCCCCGGCCCCGGCCCCGGCCGAGGCCGCTCCGGCCGCGGCCCCCGCCGCCCAGCCCGCCTCCGCCCCCGCACCGGCCGCCGCACAGCAGGCCGGCGCGAAGGCGAAGACCGAGCCCAAGGCCGAGCCCAAGGCGGAAGCCGCCAAGGAGGTCCCCGAGGGCCCCGAGTACGTGACGCTGCGCGGCCCGTCCGCGGCCGTCGCCAAGAACATGAACGCCTCGCTGGAACTGCCCACGGCCACGTCCGTGCGCGCCGTCCCGGTGAAGCTGCTGTTCGACAACCGCATCGTCATCAACAACCACCTCAAGCGCGCCCGGGGCGGGAAGGTCTCCTTCACGCACCTGATCGGGTTCGCGATGGTGCAGGCCCTCAAGGCCATGCCGTCGATGAACTACTCCTTCGCGGAGAAGGACGGCAAGCCGACCCTGGTCAAGCCCCCGCACGTCAACCTGGGCCTGGCCATCGACCTGGTCAAGCCCAACGGCGACCGCCAGCTCGTCGTTGCGGCCATCAAGAAGGCCGAGACGCTCAACTTCTTCGAGTTCTGGCAGGCGTACGAGGACATCGTCCGCCGCGCCCGCGCGAACAAGCTGACGATGGACGACTTCACCGGCGTCACCGCGTCGCTGACGAACCCCGGCGGCATCGGCACCGTCCACTCGGTGCCCCGCCTGATGCCCGGACAGGGCCTCATCATGGGTGTCGGTGCGATGGACTACCCGGCCGAGTTCCAGGGCACCTCCCAGGACACCCTGAACAAGCTGGGCATCTCCAAGGTCATGACCCTGACCTCGACGTACGACCACCGGGTCATCCAGGGCGCCGCCTCCGGCGAGTTCCTGCGCGTCCTCGCCAACCTGCTCCTCGGCGAGGAGGGCTTCTACGACGACATCTTCGAGGCCCTGCGGATCCCGTACGAGCCGGTCCGCTGGCTCAAGGACATCGACGTCTCGCACGACGACGACGTCACCAAGGCCGCCCGCGTCTTCGAGCTGATCCACTCCTACCGGGTCCGCGGCCACGTCATGGCCGACACCGACCCGCTGGAGTACAAGCAGCGCAAGCACCCCGACCTGGACATCAACGAGCACGGCCTCACGCTCTGGGACCTGGAGCGCGAGTTCGCCGTCGGCGGTTTCGCCGGCAAGTCGATGATGAAGCTGCGCGACATCCTCGGTGTGCTGCGCGACAGTTACGTCCGCACCGTCGGCGTCGAGTTCATGCACATCCAGGACCCGAAGCAGCGCAAGTGGATCCAGGACCGCGTGGAGCGCCCGCACGCCAAGCCGGAGCGCGAGGAGCAGCTGCGCATCCTGCGCCGCCTGAACGCCGCCGAGGCGTTCGAGACCTTCCTCCAGACGAAGTACGTCGGCCAGAAGCGCTTCTCCCTGGAGGGCGGCGAGTCCGTCATCCCGCTGCTCGACGCGGTCATCGACTCCGCCGCCGAGTCGCGCCTGGACGAAGTCGTCATCGGCATGGCCCACCGCGGCCGCCTGAACGTCCTGGCGAACATCGTCGGCAAGTCGTACGCGCAGATCTTCCGGGAGTTCGAGGGCAACCTCGACCCGAAGTCGATGCACGGCTCCGGCGACGTCAAGTACCACCTGGGCGCCGAGGGCACCTTCACCGGCCTGGACGGCGAGCAGATCAAGGTCTCGCTGGTCGCCAACCCCTCGCACCTGGAGGCGGTCGACCCGGTCCTGGAGGGTGTCGCCCGCGCCAAGCAGGACGTCATCAACAAGGGCGGCACGGACTTCACGGTCCTGCCCGTCGCCCTGCACGGCGACGCGGCCTTCGCCGGCCAGGGCGTCGTCGCGGAGACCCTCAACATGTCGCAGCTGCGGGGCTACCGCACCGGCGGCACGGTCCACATCGTCATCAACAACCAGGTCGGCTTCACCGCCGCCCCGGAGTCCTCGCGCTCCTCGATGTACGCGACCGACGTGGCCCGCATGATCGAGGCGCCGATCTTCCACGTGAACGGCGACGACCCGGAGGCCGTGGTCCGCGTCGCGCGCCTGGCCTTCGAGTTCCGCCAGACGTTCAACAAGGACGTCGTGATCGACCTCATCTGCTACCGCCGCCGCGGTCACAACGAGGGCGACAACCCGCAGTTCACCAACCCGCAGATGGTGACGCTGATCGACAAGAAGCGCTCGGTGCGCAAGCTCTACACCGAGTCGCTCATCGGTCGCGGCGACATCACGCTGGAAGAGGCGGAGCAGGCGCTCCAGGACTTCCAGGGCCAGCTGGAGAAGGTCTTCGCGGAGGTCCGCGAGGCCACCTCGAACCCGGCTCCGGCCCACGCCCCGGAGGTCCAGGCCGAGTTCCCGGTGGCCGTCGCCACGGCGGTCTCCCAGGAGGTCGTCAAGCGGATCGCCGAGTCCCAGGTCAACATCCCCGACCGGATCACCGTCCACCCCCGCCTGATGCCGCAGATGCAGCGCCGCGCGGCCTCGGTGGAGGACGGCACGATCGACTGGGGCATGGGCGAGACCCTCGCCATCGGCTCGCTGCTGATGGAGGGCGTCCCGGTCCGGCTGTCCGGCCAGGACACCCGCCGCGGTACGTTCGGCCAGCGCCACGCGGTGCTGGTCGACCAGAACACCGGCGAGGACCACACCCCGCTCCAGTACCTCTCCGAGGACCAGGCCCGCTACAACGTCTACGACTCGCTGCTCTCCGAGTACGCGTGCATGGGCTTCGAGTACGGCTACTCGCTCGCCCGGCCCGAGTCGCTGGTCATGTGGGAGGCCCAGTTCGGTGACTTCGTCAACGGCGCGCAGACCGTCGTCGACGAGTTCATCTCCTCGGCCGAGCAGAAGTGGGGCCAGACGTCCGGCGTCACGCTCCTGCTTCCGCACGGTTACGAGGGCCAGGGCCCGGACCACTCGTCCGCCCGTCCCGAGCGCTTCCTCCAGATGTGCGCGCAGGACAACATGACGGTCGCCATGCCGACCCTGCCGTCGAACTACTTCCACCTGCTGCGCTGGCAGGTCCACAACCCGCACCACAAGCCGCTCATCGTCTTCACCCCGAAGTCGATGCTGCGTCTGAAGGCGGCGGCGTCGAAGGCGGAGGAGTTCACCACCGGCGGCTTCCGCCCGGTGATCGGCGACACCGCCATGGACCCGGCGGCCGTCCGCAAGGTCGTCTTCTGCGCCGGCAAGGTCTACTACGACCTGGAGGCCGAGCGCCAGAAGCGCGGCACCACGGACACGGCGATCATCCGCCTGGAGCGCCTCTACCCGCTGCCGGGCAAGGAGCTCCAGCAGGAGATCGCCAAGTACCCGAACGCCGAGAAGTACCTGTGGGCGCAGGAGGAGCCGGCGAACCAGGGCGCGTGGCCGTTCATCGCGCTCAACCTGATCGACCACCTCGACCTGGCGGTCGGCGCCGACGTCCCGCACGGCGAGCGGCTGCGGCGCATCTCGCGCCCGCACGGCTCGTCCCCGGCGGTCGGCTCGGCCAAGCGCCACCAGGCCGAGCAGCAGCAGCTGCTCAACGAGGTCTTCGAGGCCTGAGCACCGCCCGTCCGATCACCGCCCGTACAGCCCGAGGGGCCCGGCACCGCAGCGCTGCGGTGCCGGGCCCCTCGGCGTACGGCGCGCGGGAACGGCTCGGGGCGGCTCAGCCGAGGTGGGCATCGAAGTCCCAGCAGGGACGGTTGTGTTGGCGCGCGGAGAGGGGGGCGGGTGCTGCGCGCCGAGCGTGCGCGTGAGGGTGAGCGGCGCGTCCGCCTCGACCGTGCCGGCCTCCTCGTACTCGCGCGGGGCCCGGCGGCCGGCGCGGTCCGGCGGGACAGGGTGGGCGGGTGTCCGTCCCCGAGGATCTGGCGGGACCTGCGCCGGGTGTCCCGGCTCAGCTCCGCGGCGTCCGCGACGCGGCCGTTGAAGTGGCGGCCGCCCGAGGCGTTGAGGGCGCAGCCCAGTACCCACGGGTGGTCGCCCACGCGATGGGGGGTGGAGGGTGATCACCGCAGGGTACGGGCGCGAGGTCTCGGGGATCAGTGCCTATCCTGGCCTGGAACGACCGCTGTCCACCCCTGTCCACCCCACGGAGCAACACCTTGTACTTCACCGACCGAGGCATCGAGGAACTGGAGAAGCGGCGCGGCGAGGAGGAAGTCACCTTCGAGTGGCTCGCTGAGCAGCTGCGTACGTTCGTCGACCTCAATCCGGACTTCGAGGTCCCCGTCGAGCGCCTGGCGACCTGGCTGGCCCGCCTGGACGACGAGGACGACGAGGACGAGTAGTACCTCGCCTCACCGGTGGCGGGCGCGCATCCGGACGGCGCACATCCGGTCGTACGCGAGACCCAGCGCGCCCTGCGCCACCAGCACCGCCCCCGCGAACGCCCAGCCGCCGCTGCGCCGCCGCAGACCCCACAGGGCGAGCGGGACACCGGCCGCCAGCTGGGCCGCGACCAGTACGCGGGCCCCGGGGCCGCGCGTCCAAGGGCCGGCGGGGCCCATGGAACCGCTGGGGCCGGCGGGGCGCCCCTCGGCCGTGCCCTGTTCCGTACGGACCGCGTCGCACCGCCCCTGCCACTCGACCGGTTCCGTGTCCGGCCGCGCCAGTGCCGCCTCCCGCAGCCGGGCGGCCGGTTCGCCGGGGGTCAGGCCCGCGGGGAGGGTGAGGCCCGAGCGGGACAGCACGGCGATCACACCGAGCAGGCGGGTCCTGGCCTCCGCCTCGGGGTCGGGCCGGGTGAGCGCCTCCAGGGCCTCCATGTCGAGCACCGGGTCGAGCCCGAGCCGCGCCGCGAACGTGCGCATCGCCTCGTCCTCGCCCGCCGGTGTGCCGTCCGCCAGCCATACGTAGCCGACCTGGCGCCGGAAACCCGAGGCGAGCGTGAAGCCGGCCCAGTCCGCGTCCCACCACAGGGCGAGAACCGGCCAGCTGACGCCGACGGCGAGCGCCGTGGCCCAGCCCGCCAGTACCCGGTCGACCGGCTCGCCGGCCTCCAGCCACGGCCTGCCCTCGGGTACGAGCACGCTCCACCGCTCCGTCGAGCCGCTCTTGCCACTCCTGCCGCTCCGGACACCGGCCGGGGCCAGCAGCAGCCGCTCGCGCAGCAGGGGGGCTGCGGGCCGTACCGCATCGGGCTCGGCCCCGCACAGCAGCAAGGCCCCTGCGGGCCCGGATCCGGATGTCGCGTCCATGCCCTCACGCTAGGGCACTTTGCCCGCATTCGGCGCATATGAGTGGGCTGCTCGCGTCCCTGCGCCTCTTGACTTCACAAGTCCGCGATATATCGTGTTTAACCGTAGACGCGATATGTTGCGTCTGCCCGGTCCGATGGGGAGAGCAGCATGACAGAGCCGACATGGACGGTCGCCGAGCCGCGGAAACTCGTCTTCGAGGACCCGGTGACGGCGCTCAGCGTGCGCATCGTCAACGGGGCGGTGAACGTCGTCGGCGTGGAGGAGGGCCCCGCCCGCCTGGAAGTCTCCGGGATCGAGGGCCCGCCGCTGACCGTGACCCACCGGGACGGCACCCTCACCGTCGCGTACGAGGACCTGCCCTGGCACGGCTTCCTCGAGTGGCTCGACCCCAAGAACCGGCAGCGCAGCGTGGTCGTCTCGCTCGCCGTCCCCGCCGGAGCCTCCGTCGAGGTCGGCGTGATCGGCGCCGGCGCCGTCGTCTCCGGGATCGGCGGACGTACGGCCGTGCGCGGCATCAGTGGCGACATCACCCTCGTCGGCCTCTCCGGCACCGTCCGCGCCGACACGGTCTCGGGCAGCCTGGAGGCCCAGGGCGTCACCGGCAGCCTCGGTTTCCACTCCGTCTCCGGGAACCTGACCGTCGTCGACGGCTCCGGTTCCTCCGTACGGGCCGACTCCGTCAAGGGCGACATGGTCGTCGACGTGGACCCCGCCGGAAAGCCCACCGACATCGCCCTGACGACGGTCTCGGGCGAGGTCGCCGTCCGCCTGCCGCACCCGGCCGACGCGACGGTCGAGGCGAACACGGTGAGCGGCTCCCTCTCCAGCGCCTTCGAGGACCTGCGGGTCAGCGGGACGGGTGCCTCCCCCGCTCCAGACGGTTCGAGGGCTTGGGGATGGGGCGCGAAGAGGATCACGGGGAGGCTGGGCGCGGGCAACGGCCGGCTGCGCGCGACGACCGTCTCCGGCGCCATCGCCCTGCTGCGCCGCCCGCCGGCCGGCCCGGACCCGTACGGCGCGGAGGCTGGCGGCGCCCCGCCCGCCGACGCCCCGCCCACGGACGGCTCCCCCACGGACGCCCCGCCCACCGACGACACCCCGCTCACCCACACCCCGGCCGACAAGAAGGTGCTCTGACATGCCTCCCGTCTTCGCCCACGGCCGTCTGCGCCTGTACCTCCTCAAGCTGCTCGACGAGGCGCCGCGCCACGGTTACGAAGTGATCCGCCTCCTGGAGGAGCGCTTCCAGGGCCTGTACGCCCCGTCCGCCGGCACCGTCTACCCGCGCCTCGCCAAGCTGGAGGCCGAGGGCCTGGTCACGCACGCCACCGAGGGCGGCCGCAAGGTCTACTCGATCACCGACGCCGGCCGCGCCGAACTGGCGGGCCGCGGCGGCGAACTGGCCGATCTGGAGCTGGAGATCCGCGAGTCGGTCTCCGAACTGGCCGCCGAGATCCGCGACGACGTACGCGGCGCGGCGGGCGACCTGCGCCGCGAGATGCGGGCCGCCGCGAGCGAGACCCTGCGCAACGCCGCGTCGCGGCCCGGGGGGAGCGGCCGCGAGGGTGCGTTCGGCGACGGGTTCGGCGACAGCGAGGCGTGGCGCGCGGCGAAGGAGGAACTGCGCAGGGCGAAGCAGGAGTGGAAGGAGCAGGCGCGCCGCGCGAAGGACGAGAGCCGCCGCGCCCGCGAGGACGCGCAGCAGGCGCGCCACCAGGCCCAGAAGGCCCAGGAGAAGGCGCAGGAGCAGATGCAGCGGATCGCGCAGCGGGTGCAGGAGCAGGTGCAGGACCACTTCGCGCGGGGCGACTGGCCGAAGGGGGTACGGGAGGGTCTCGCCGAGATCACCAAGGAGTTCGGGTTCTTCGGCGGCCGGCCGCAGCCCGGCACCGGGCGGGACGCGGCGCCGGACACCGGACCGGTCACGGAGCCCGCCGGGGCCGAGGGCGAGCGTACGGACGCGCCCGCGGAGCCCGAGTGGGCCCAGGAGCCCCCGTCCGGCGACCCGGCCCGCGACCTGGAGCGGCTCCTGGACCGCTTCCGCGACGACATCCGCGACGCGGCCCGCGACCGGGGCGTGACGGAGGACCAGCTCCGCGAGGCACGCCGCCACCTGTCCACGGCGGCGGCCCACATCGGCGCCGTCCTGCGGAACCCGGTGGTCTAGGGCGTTTCCTCCGGGCCGCGCGACGGCCCGGAGGAAGGGCCCCGGGCGGCCGGCACGGCTGAAGCGGCTCGATGGCGCCGACCAGCGGGACGGGCGCGGCGGCCGGGGTGAGGGCCGCCGTCGCGAGTCCCGGGCGGATGTCGCGCTCGGCGCGGAAGCCGGGGAACGCCGTGAGCGGCGGCAGGCCGGCCCGGACGCCTTCCCGGTGCGCCCTCCGGACGCGCCCCCGGCCGCCGGGCGGGCTCAGGGCGCTTCCGGGGCCGCCCCCGACGGCAGCGCACGCTCCACCGCGCCGTACGTCGCGCCGTACTCCGTCAGCACGTCGGCCACCGGGCCCGGCTGCGTGGTCAGTGCCAGCAGCAGGTGCTCGTCGCCGATGTACCGGTCGCCGCGGCCCAGCGCGACGCGCAGGGACTTCTCCAGTACGTCCTTCGCCCGCCGTGTGAAGGGACGGCGTCCCGTCAGCAGACCCCGCCGCGGACCGCTTCCGGACCGCATCGCGCCCTCGCCGTGCGTCGCCTCCACCTTCGAGACGATCTCCGTGACGTCGATGCCGATCCCGGCGAGCGCCTCCTGGTCGGCCTTCGAGAGGCCGCCCCGGCGCCGCGCCTCGGCCAGCGCCCGTGCCACCGCTTCCCGGCGCCCGGCGATCCCCAGCGAGGCGAGAGCGGAGGACGAGCGCGTGCCCTCCTGAGCCAGCAGGGCCAGCAGCAGGTGCTCCTCGGTGACCGAGTCGGCGCCCGTCCGTTCCGCCTCGGTCACCGCGCCCTTCACCACGTCCCGGGCACTCTTCGTGAACCGCTCGAACATCAACGCCTCCCGTGCTTCTTGTGGACGGCCTGCCGGCTGACGCCCAGCTCGGACGCGATCTCCTGCCACGACCAGCCCTGGGCGCGGGCGCTTCTCACCTGCACGGCTTCGAGCTGCTCCAGCAGCCGCCGCAGTGCGGCGACGGCGCGCAACCCGACCCGGGGGTCGTGGTCGCCCGCGCGCCCGGCGAGATCCGTTGCGTCGGTCATGCCTGTCAACTTACGTTGACACCATCCGAGTGTCAACCATGGTTGACACGGAGGGGCGGGCGGGGATCTGCCGGAGCGACCGTCACGGAGATCCCCGCGCCCGGCCGGGCGTGGACCCGCCCACCCCGCACCCACGCCGCCCCGGTCGCCTCCACCCGCCAGTCACGGGGGCGCGACGGCAGCGACAGCTCGGTGACGCCGCGCCCGGAGGCGACGTACGACAGGCGGTAGGTGCGGGTCGCGGGGTCGTACGACTCCCCGCGCACCCGGCCGGCGACGGCGGGCGCGTACGGCGCCGCCGTCTGTTCCTTGTGCGTACGGAACTTCCCCGCCTCGTCCACCGCGCAGTAGCCGCCGCCGTAACACCACACGTAACCCGCCCAGCCGGAGCCGTAGCGGTTCATGGACGCCAGCGCCTCACGGTAGAAGCGCCCCATGTTCGGGAGGGAGGTGTTGAGCGGGCCCCACTCCCCCACGATCACCGGGACGCGGTGCTCCTTCGGATACGCCGTCACCGCGGCCTCGTACGACTCGATCCAGCCGGCCGCCGGGTCGTAGTCGGCGCCCGCCTCCATCGCGGTGTTGTAGAAGTGCGGGGCGTACACGACCTTGGGGTCCTCGATCTTCCCGAGGCCGGTCTCCACCCCCTCGCCCACGATCGGCGTCGGCTCGACGAACACCCAGGTGTCACGGTCGACCGAACGCACCGCGTCCGCCAGCCGGTTGTGCATCGGGGTGATCTGGTCGCGCTCGATGCGGCGGGCTGCGGCGGGCAGGTCCTCGCCCTCCCGCAGCTCCCCCATCGGCTCGTTGATCAGGTCGTACCCGAGCACGGCCGGATGGTCCTCGAACCGGTCGGCGAGGACCCGCCACATGGCGGCCTGCGCGCGCTGGAGGTCCGGGTCCTCGTAGAGGTGGGTGAAGGCGCGCTGCACGGCCGGCTCGAAGTACTCGGAGAACCAGTCGCCGGGGCGCGGCGTGAACGGCAGCCCGTCGGTGCGCGTCGCCCACTCCGGGATGCCGCGATGGCCGAAGGCCGGTCCGAAGACGTCCTGGTGGGCGTCGATCAGCACCTGGACGCCGTACTTCCCGGCCCAGTCCAGGATCCGCTCGATCCTGCGGAGGTACGCCGCGCTGTACTGCCCGCGCCGGGGCTCCAGGTCGTCCCAGAAGACGAGGAGGCGGGCGAAGTTGAAGCCGCGGGCGTCCAGGTCGCGGAAGTGCTGCTCGGTGATGGCGGAGAGCGCCTTGTCGCCGCGGTTCGCCTTGTCCTCGACGTTCCAGCCGCGCAGGGTGAGGACGCGCCCGCGGTCGTCGGTGAGCCGTGGGATTCCGCCGCCGGGGTGACGTTCTCGCGCGCCGGCGGCCGGGGCGAGGACCCCGGCCGCCAGCGCGGCCGTACAGACAACTGCGGCTGTTTTCCGGCCGGTTCGCACAGACACCCCTCCAGCACACGTCGTCGTCGCGTGCCGCAGAGCACATCAGCAGAACCGGTGCCCCATCAAGGGGCCGTCAGCACGATCTTCCCGAAGAGGTCGCCGCCCGCCATCCGCTCGAAGCCCTCGCGGGCGCGGTCCAGGGGCAGCACCTCGTCGATGACCGGGCGTACGCCCGTCACCGCGCAGAAGGAGAGCAGGGCCTCCAGCTCGTCCTTGGAGCCCATCGTCGAACCGACGACCCTCAGCTCCAGGAAGAAGATCCGGTTGAGCTCGGCGGAGGGCGGGTTCGGGCCGCTCGTCGCGCCCGAGATGACCAGCGTGCCGCCGGGGCGCAGGGACTTCACCGAGTGCGACCAGGTGGCGGCGCCGACGGTCTCGATCACCGCGTCCACCCGCTGCGGCAGCCGCGCGCCCGGCTCGAACGCCTCCACCGCGCCCAGCTCGACGGCCCGCTTGCGCTTGGCCTCGTCGCGGCTGGTGGCGTACACCCGCAGCCCGGCCGCCTTGCCGAGCACGATCGCGGCGGTCGCGACACCGCCGCCGGCGCCCTGGACGAGGACGCTGTCGCCGGGGCGCACGCCGGCGTTGGTGAAGAGCATCCGGTACGCTGTGAGCCAGGCGGTCGGCAGGCAGGCGGCCTGTGCGAACGACAGCTCCCTGGGCTTGGGGAGCACGTTCCACGCCGGGACGGTGACCTGTTCGGCGAAGGTGCCCTGGTACTTCTCGGTCAGGATCGACCGCCTCTCGCGCGGGCCGACGCCGTGGCCGGTCTCGCCGATGACGGAGTGGACGACGACCTCGTTGCCGTCGGCGTCGATTCCGGCGGCGTCGCAGCCGAGGATCATCGGCAGCGCCTCCTCACCGAGGCCGACGCCGCGCAGGGACCAGAGGTCGTGGTGGTTGAGGGAGGCGGCCTTGACGGTGACGGTGGTCCAGCCGGGCTTCACCTCGGGCGCCGGGCGTTCGCCCAGTTCGAGGCCGTTCAGCGGCTGGTCGCGGTCGATGCGGGCGGCGTAGGCGGCGAACATGACCATGACGATAGGGCGGCGGGGTGCGTGGCGGAACCATGCTCCGGTGTGACGCGCGTCCCTCCCCGGCCCGCGCCACCCCACCGCGCCGGAAAGCGCGCGGGCCGTGCCGCCCACCCTCACCGGGGGAGCCGCACGGCCCGTGCAGGCGGAACCCGCGCCTACCGGCGCGCCACACCCTCCGCGCGCGCCGCCGCGGCCACGGCCGCCGTGACGGCCGGGGCGACCCGCTCGTCGAACGGGGACGGGATCACGTAGTCCGCCGCCAGCGCGTCGCCCACCACGTCCGCCAGCGCGTTCGCCGCCGCGATCTTCATGCCCTCGGTGATGCGGGAGGCCCGCACCTGGAGCGCGCCCGCGAAGATCCCCGGGAAGGCCAGGACGTTGTTGATCTGGTTCGGGTAGTCGCTGCGCCCGGTGGCGACGACCGCCGCGTACTTGTGCGCGACGTCCGGGTGGACCTCGGGGTTCGGGTTGGCCATGGCGAACACGAACGACCGCGGCGCCATCGACGCGACCGCGGGCTCCGGCACCGTACCGCCGGAGACGCCGATGAAGACGTCGGCGCCGGCCAGCGCGGACTCCAGCGAGCCGGTCAGCCCGGCCCGGTTCGTGATCTCGGCCAGCTCGCGCTTGACGTCCGTCAGGTCCTCGCGGTCCCGGCTGACGATGCCCTTGCGGTCCGCGACCGCCACGTCACCGAGCCCCGCCGCCAGCAGGAACTTCGCGATGGCGACCCCGGCCGCACCCGCGCCCGAGATCACGGCGCGCAGGTCGCCGAGCGTCCGGCCGGTGAGCCGGGCGGCATTGCGCAGCGCGGCCAGGGTGACCACGGCCGTACCGTGCTGGTCGTCGTGGAAGACCGGAATGTCCAGCTCCTCCTGGAGCCGGCGCTCGATCTCGAAGCAGCGCGGCGCCGAGATGTCCTCCAGGTTCACACCGCCGAAGGACGGGGCGAGCCGCACGACGGTCTCGATGATCTCGTCCGTGTCGGTCGTCGCGAGCGCGATCGGAACCGCGTCGACGCCGCCGAACTGCTTGAAGAGAATCGCCTTGCCCTCCATGACGGGGAGCGAGGCCTCGGGCCCGATGTCGCCGAGTCCGAGCACCGCCGTGCCGTCCGTCACGACGGCCACGACGTTCGACTTCCAGGTGTAGTCGTTCACGAGCTCGGGCTGCTCGGCGATCGCACTGCACACCTTGGCGACGCCCGGCGTGTACGCGAGGGACAGGTCGTCCCTGTCGCGCACCGGAACGGTCGCCTGAATGGCCATCTTGCCGCCCCGGTGCAGGGCGAAGGCCGGATCGAAGGGCTCCTCCGGAGCACCTTCCGCACTGTTGTCCGTGCTGCTGTCGCTGCGAGGATTGACGATCTCCGCTGCCATGTGTATGACCCCTTAAGTCTTCATCAATTGAGGGTGGCCGCTCCTGGTTGAGGAGGGGTGGGCGGGCACCGCGTCCGTTCCCTGCGCCGGCGGTTGGCCCGCCCTGACAGAGAGGAGGTACGTACGCGCGGGCGCGCCGCACACGCGCCCTGAGCCCCGGATGAGGGGTGTAAACGTCTTTTCTACCTGACCGACGGCACCGCCGACGAGCCCGTATCGCTCAAGTGTGACGACTCATACACGCATGTGCGGACAAGTCCGTTTGGCGGCATGATTGACATCCACATGGCGAGACGGACCGAAGATTCTCCGGCCGTAAGGGCAGTACCCAACAGATGATCCGGCCCTGATGTACCGGCCTGTTGGGATTCGGGGGTCACCCGTTACCCGATTTTGACATGACTCGGCACCTGAATGGGCTAGTCCGAATGGCAAGATGCCGGTAATCACACAAGGTCGAGACGCCCGAAGGTGCGTGCCCGACCGTTCGGCCACTCCCTTTTCCTGCCGGAGGAACCAACCATGACCGCAAGCTCCACCCGTCGCCCGACCGCCAGGAAGTCCCGGATTGTCGCGGTCGGCGCGATCGCGGTCGCCGGCACGATGCTGCTGACCGCCTGCGGTGATCAGACCGGCGGCACCAAGGAGGACGGGCCGACGAAGGCGAAGACGTCGTCCGCCCCCCTCGCCGGCAAACTGCCGAAGGCCATCCAGGACAAGGGTGTCATCAAGGTCGGATCGGACATCGCCTACCCGCCCGTCGAGTTCAAGGACAAGGGCAAGGTCGTCGGCATCGACCCCGACCTGGCCGCCGCGCTGGGCAAGCAGCTCGGAGTGGAGTTCGAGTTCGAGAACGGCACCTTCGACACCCTCCTCACCGGCCTGCGCTCGAAGCGCTACGACATCGCCATGTCGGCCATGACGGACTCGAAGGCCCGCCAGGAGGGCAAGGACCCCGACACCGGCAAGAAGGTGGGCGAGGGCGTCGACTTCGTCGACTACTTCATCGCCGGCGTCTCGATCTACACCCCGAAGGGCAAGACCCAGGGCATCGAGACCTGGTCCGACCTGTGCGGCAAGAAGCTGGTCGTCCAGCGCGGCACCGTCTCGCACGACATGGCCAAGTCCGAGTCGAAGAAGTGCGAGAAGGGCGGCAAGGGCAAGAAGGGCAAGAAGATCTCGGTCGAGGCGTTCGGCAACGACCTCGAGGCCCAGACCCGGCTGCGCAGCGGCGGCGCCGACGCCGGCTCCTCCGACTTCCCGGTCGCGGCGTACGCCGTGAAGACGTCGGGCGGCGGCAAGGACTTCGAGCTCGTCGGCGAGCAGGTGGAGGCCGCCCCGTACGGCATCGCGGTCGACAAGGACAACAAGGAGCTCACCGAGGCGCTGCGCCTGGCCCTCGACGCGATCATCAAGAACGGCGAGTACAAGAAGATCATCTCGAAGTGGGGCGTCGACGCCGGCGCGGTCACCGAGGCCAAGATCAACGGCGGATCCTGAGCCGGGCTCGGCACTGAAAGGCAACTCGCGTGACTGTTGACATCGAAAAGCCGGACTCCTCCGGCACGCCTCCACCGCCCGGAGGCCCGGAGGCCATCAAGGCCATCCCGGTCCGGCACTACGGACGGTACGCGTCCGGGGCCGTCGCCATCGCCCTGTTCGTGGCGGTCGTCTACGCCTTCTCGCAGGGCGACGTGAACTGGGACGCGGTCCCCGACTACTTCTTCGACGACCAGATCATGAAGGGCGTCGGGAACACCCTGCTCCTGACCATCACCTCGATGGTGATGGGCATCGTGCTCGGCATCGTCCTGGCGGTGATGCGCCAGTCGAAGAACCCCGTGACCTCGGCGGTCGCCTGGTTCTACATCTGGTTCTTCCGCGGCACGCCGGTCTACGTGCAGCTGCTGGTCTGGTTCAACCTGGGCCTGGTCTTCGAGTACATCAACCTCGGCCCGGTCTACCGGGACGAGTGGTCCGACTTCATGACGCCGTTCCTGACGGCGCTGCTGGGCCTCGGCCTCAACGAGGCCGCGTACATGGCGGAGATCTGCCGCGCCGGTCTGCTGGCCGTCGACGAGGGCCAGACCGAGGCGTCGCACGCGCTGGGCATGAGCCACGCCAAGACGCTGCGGCGGATCGTGATCCCGCAGGCGATGCGCGTGATCGTGCCGCCGACGGGCAACGAAGTCATCAACATGCTGAAGACGACTTCGCTGGTCTCGGCCGTGCAGTTCATGGAGCTGCTGCGGTCCACGTCCGACATCGCGCAGACCTCGGGCGCGACGGCCGAGATGCTGTTCCTCGCCGCCGCCTGGTACCTGGTCCTGACGACGGTCTTCAGCATCGGCCAGTACTACCTGGAGCGGTACTACGCACGGGGCTCCACCCGCACCCTGCCGCCCACTCCGCTCCAGCGCATCAGGACCAACCTGACGACGTTCCGCCGCAGCCCGTCGGGAGGCCAGGCATGACCGCGATGGTGAAGGCCGAGGGCGTACACAAGTCCTTCGGCGCCGCCCACATCCTCAAGGGCATCGACCTCGAAGTCGCGCCCCGCGAGGTGTTCTGCCTGATCGGCCCGTCCGGCTCCGGCAAGTCGACCTTCCTCCGGTGCATCAACCACTTGGAGCAGATCAACGCCGGCCGGCTCTACGTCGACGGCGAGCTGGTCGGCTACCGCCAGAAGGGCGACAAGCTGTACGAGCTCAAGGACAGCGAGGTCGCGCTGAAGCGCCGGGACATCGGCATGGTCTTCCAGCGCTTCAACCTCTTCCCGCACATGACGGCGCTCGAAAACGTCATGGAGGCCCCGATCCAGGTCAGGGGCGAGACGAAGGCCGTCGCCCGGGCCCGCGCCGAGCGCCTGCTCGACCGGGTCGGCCTGGGCGACAAGGCCGGGAACTACCCCTCGCAGCTCTCCGGCGGCCAGCAGCAGCGCGTGGCGATCGCCCGCGCGCTGGCGATGGAGCCGAAGCTGATGCTCTTCGACGAGCCGACCTCCGCGCTCGACCCCGAGCTGGTGGGCGACGTGCTCGACGTGATGCGCGGTCTCGCCGAGGACGGCATGACGATGATCGTCGTCACGCACGAGATGGGCTTCGCGCGTGAGGTCGGCGACGCGCTGGTCTTCATGGACGACGGTGTGGTGGTCGAGTCGGGCCACCCGCGCGACGTACTGACGAACCCGCAGCACGACCGGACGAAGTCGTTCCTGTCGAAGGTGCTGTAGCCGGACCCGGGAGGGCGGTACGGACCCTCGGTCCGTACCGCCCTCTTCCTTGCCCCGGCCGGTCGCGCGCTACTGCTCCGGCAGCGGCTCCGGCCGCAGCGACAGCTCGCGCAGCTGGTCGCGGGTGGGCGGCGGGGCTTCAGCAGCGGCCCGGCTGTCCCTTGCCCCGGAAGCCGGTGGAGTCCCGTACGGGCATCACCCGGCCGTCCGGAGGCGTCAAGCGAGCCCAGGGCCCCCGCATCAGCCCGGTGTCCGCGTCCCCGGCCTGCCGCCCCGCCCGGCCCGGCCCGGCAGTTCGCCGTACGCCTGCCCCCCGCCGCCAGACTCGGCGGCGGGACGCGACGAAGCTGCTCACCAGGGTCGTGCGCGCGTACGCCTCGATGGTGTCGATCCGCTGCGGCCGCCGCCCGCCGAGCACGGCCTTGACGAGCGTCGCCCGGACCAGGTCCTCGGCCTCGTGACGGTCCCCGCACAGCAGGCAGGCGCTGCGGTACAGCGCCGTACGCCTGCCCCCGGCGAAGGCGTGCAGGGCCTCTTCGTCCCTTCGCGCCGTCCCGCCCTCCCCGGCCCGCGCCCGCGGACCGTCTCCCCCTTCCAGTGCGGCGGGAGGGAGGAATCCCGCAGGAGAACCCGGCACGGGAGAAGGCGGTACGGACCGACCGGCCCGTACCGCCTTCCCGCGCCCCCGCCTCCGCGGGGATCACCTCACAGCCAGCACCAGCGCGTCCGAGGGCGAGCGCCACACGGTCCGCGCCTCCCCGAACCCGCCCGTCTCGCGCAGCGTCCGCGCGTGCCACTCGGCACTGGGCGTCTCCCCGTCCGCGTGTTCGCCGTAGATCTCGAACCGCCGGGCGGTCGGCTCCGCGAGTACGGGGTCCTTGGCGGCCAGGGCCCACCACTCGGCCCAGTCGAGCGCGCCCCCGGCCTTGGCCCGGTCCATGTGGGCGTGGCGGTGGGCGCGCTCGGCCGCGTCGATGCGCGGGGTGCCCTCGTCCTTCATGCGATCGGCGTTCATGAAGACGCCGCCGGCGCGCACGAGGTCGCCGAGCTGCCCGTACAGGGTGGTGAGCGCGTCGGTGCGCAGCCAGTGCAGGGCGGTGGCGGTGAGCACGGCGTCGTACGAGCCGTACGGCAGCGCACGGGTCCATTCGGGGTCCTTCAGGTCGGCGGTCACGAACACCACCCGCTCGTCCCCGTCGAAGTACCCCCGCGCGATGGCGAGCAGCGCCGGGTCGAGGTCGACACCCGTGCTGGTGGCCTTCGGGAACCGCTTGAGCAGCCGGTCCGTGATACTTCCCGTACCGCACGCCAGATCCAGCACCCGCGGCTCGGGGCCGACCAGCGCCTCGACCATGTCCAGCATCACCCGCAGCCGCTCCTCGCGGTCGGGCATGTACCACTCCTGCTGCCGGTCCCAGCTCTCCTGCCAGGCCGCCCAGTCGGTTCCCGTACCGGCCCCCGCCGCCCTGTCCGTCTCCGTCATCAGAACCCCTCCACTCCATTCCGTAATACCCTCGAAGCAGAACCACCCATTACGCAGACTTTAGACCGCCCCCGTAAGGACTACAAGTGGAACTGGCCTATTACTCGGACTACGCCGTGCGCCTGGTCAACAGCGAGGAGCCGGCCCGCAACAAGGACACCCTCACGTCGGTGGAGGCGGTCCGATCCCTCTTCGGCGGCAACGCGTCGGCGGGCCGCCGCGCCACGGACGCGGACGTCACCCGCTTCCGTTCCGTACGGGCCCGCCTGCGCGCGGTCTTCGAGGCGGCGGACACGGGCGACGAGACGCTCGCCGTCGACCTGCTGAACTCACTCCTGCTGGAGTTCCCGGTCAGCCCGCAGATCTCCGGCCACGGGACGCTCAAGGAGGACGGCCGCCCCGACTGGCACATGCACCTCGCCGACCACCCGTCCAACGTGACCGCCGGCTACGCCGCCATCGCCTCGATGGGCCTCGCCTTCCACCTCACCGAGCACGGCGCGGACCGCCTCGGCCTGTGCCAGGCGGCCCCGTGCCGCAACGCCTATCTGGACACGTCCACCAACCGCTCGCGCCGCTACTGCTCCGACCGCTGCGCGACCCGCGCCAACGTCGCCGCCTACCGCGCGCGCAAGCGCCTGGAGACGGAGCGGTCGGCGAGCACGGGGCGCACGGCCGACACCAGCCAGGACAGCACCACCCCGACCGACCTCTGACGCCCGGCCCGGACCGGCCGGTACCGCGCCCGCACCCGCCCCAGCACCAGCTCGGCCGGCACCGCGCCGAAGGCCCGGCTGTCCACGACCTCGGCGTCCGGATTGTCGCCGAGCACCCACCAGCCGGCGTCACGCCGCTCGGCCAGCCGCTTCACGATCAGCAGGTCCTGCTGGAGGGGGTGGCGCAGTACGGCCACATCGCCCGGCCGCAGCGCCGCTCCGTAGTGCACGAGCAGCTGATCGCGGTGCAGCAGCGTCGGCACCATGGAAAGCCCCGTCACCTCCGCGACCCCGAACATCGCGGTCGGTTCCTGACCTTGATCCACCATTCGGCACCTCCCGGTCCGATCCTCCACCAGTCCCATACTGACCCTGGACTTTTGACCTAAGCCCATGGGGGCACCCGCGAAAAGCCGTCTCTCACGGAGTAATGTCGCCCCTGAGAAGACGATCACGAGGAAGGAAGCTCTTACATGCTCTCCCGCCTGTTTGCCCCCAAGGTGAAGGTCAGCGCACACTGCGACCTGCCCTGCGGCGTGTACGACCCGGCCCAGGCCCGCATCGAGGCCGAGTCGGTCAAGGCCACGCAGGAAAAGATGCAGGCCAACGACGACGCGCACTTCCAGACGCGCGCCACGGTCATCAAGGAGCAGCGCGCGGAGCTCGCCAAGCACCACGTCTCGGTGCTGTGGAGCGACTACTTCAAGCCCCCGCACTTCGAGAAGTACCCGGAGCTGCACCAGCTCGTCAACGACGCCCTCAAGGCACTCAGCGCCGCCAAGGCCTCGACCGACCCGGCGACGGGCCAGAAGGCGCTGGACTACATCGCCGAGATCGACAAGATCTTCTGGGAGACCAAGAAGGCTTGACCGGGTCCGGGCCGCCCGACCCGCGCCCGCGCGGGCCTCGGCGCCCACCACCTGTCCGCACCCGTTCCGCGGGCCGCCTTCCACGGCGGTCATGGCGGAGCGGGTGCGGTCTTCTTTTTCCCGGCCCTTCCCGGTCCTTCCCGGCTCTTCCCGGCGCTCCCGGCCGCCGCCCCGAACCCGAAGAGGCCCCGTACGGGTGGTTTGCGCGGGTTCTCCGGCGTGTCCGGGTGACAGGGCTCGCTACTACTGGTGCGTCCGTACGAGAGGGAGGGATCGGTATGCGCAAGCCCAGTTCCCTGGTTTCCACGCTCCTCGCCGCGGCCGCGGTAGCGGTAGCAGTCGTCGCCGGCGCGGCGCCGGGCGCGGTGGCCGCGCCCGGCGACACGGTCAGTACGACGGTCGAGAAAGCCGTCGGAAACCTGCCCGTCGTCGCCGAGGACAGCACCGGGTACAGCAGCGACAGGTTCGCCCACTGGACCGACCCGGACCAGGACGGCTGCAACACGCGGGCGGAGGTGGTCGTCGCGGAGGCGACCACGCCGCCCGCCGTCGACGGGCGGTGCACCATCACGGGTGGGGCGTGGCACTCGTACTACGACAAGAGGGACCACTCCGGCGCCGGAGCCCTCGACGTCGACCACCTGGTGCCGGTCGCTGAGGCGTGGCGCAGCGGGGCGTCGGGGTGGAGCGACGAGGAGCGGCAGCAGTACGCGAACGACATGGCCGACCCGAGGGTGCTCGTCGCCGTGACCGCCTCGGTGAAGCGGGCCAAGGGGGACAAGGACCCGGCGCGGTGGGAGCCGGCGGACGACAGCGCGGACTGCCGGTACATCGCCGAGTGGGCGGCGGTGAAGGGGCGCTGGGGGCTGGCCGTGGACGCGGACGAACTGGCGGCGCTGCAGAATCTGGTCGCGGAGTGCCCGACCGAGGAGATCACCTACCAGCTGGCCCGCTGATGCCGCTTGGCCGCGCCTGACGCCCCTGAACGCCGCGGCCGGTGGTTCAGGCGGTCAGTTCCTCCTCCAGCCACGTCCTGCCCCGCGTGCGCGCCGCCAGGCGTACGCCCGTCAGCAGCGGGGCGAGGCGCTCGGCCTCCGCGCGTACGGCGGCCTCGGCGTCCCGGCCCACGTCCTCCAGGTAGCGGCAGACGATCTCGCCTGCCTTGTCCTGCGCCCAGCCGCCGACGATCCGGCCGTTCCACCACACGGAGGGGCCGATGTTGCCCGCGCGGTCGAAGAGGCGGGGGGCGTGCTCGCCGAGGTACCAGTCGCGTGCGTGCCAGCCCATCGGGGTCGAGTCGAGGGCGGGCAGCAGCGCGGCCCACGGCGCGGGGGCGGGCGTCGGTTCGAGGTCGTCGGGGAGCAGCAGGCCGGTGCCGCCGCCCTCCAGGTCGGCCTCGACCGGGCGCAGTTCGGCCAGGACCCGCTTGACCTGAGTCTTGGTCCACCCGGTCCACCAGCGCAGATCGTCGGCCCTGCCCGGTCCGAAGGCGCACAGCCGGCGCCCGGCCAGCTCGGTCTCGGCCTTCCGGGTGTCCAGTTCGGCCAGGCCGTCCGGACACCACCGGGTCAGCGGCGACCAACGGTACTGGTGGGACGTCCATGATCCGCGCGGCCGGCCCCGTACCACCAGACCTTCGGCGGCGAGCAGGAGCAGCAGACGGCTGGCGACCTTCTGACGGCCCTCGTACGCCTTGCCCTTCGACAGTACGATCTCGGTGGCCAGCCGGGGGTCGGCCGCCGCCAGTTCCGCGGCCGTGAGCTCGCCCCCGGCCTCCAGCGCCTCCAGCGCCGCCCGCTCGGCTCCCGCCAGCCACGCCTCGGTGCCGGCCGCGTCGGCGGCGACACCCGTGGCGGCCAGGAACTCCAGCAGCGTGCGGCGCTCGCGCGCGCGGCCACCGCGCGCGAGCAGGCCGCCTGGACGACCGGGGCGACGTCGAGGGAGGTGACGAACACCGTGCGGCGCATGCCGAGCAGCCGCAGCAGCGAGCGGTCCTCGTACAGCGCGCGTTCGACGTCCGCGACACCGCCCGCCCTCATCCGTACCAGTGCGCCGAGATGGACGGACGACGGGTCGGTGCCGTGCAGTGCCACCAGGTCGCGCGCGACCTCCACCGGGTCGTCCGACCTGGCTTCCGCCGCCAGCCGGTGCCGCCGCGCCAGACGTGCCCTGCGTTCGGCCGTGTCCACCCGCATCCGCGTTCGCATGGCACCGGACCCTAACGGGCCCGGCCGCCCCTAACCGAGCAAGTGCCGGTAGCTGCCGGGGTTTTCGCGGAGGAACTCGGCGAATCCGGTGGCCGGGCGGCCGGTCAGGCGGGGCACGGCGTCGGAGACGGTCTCCGCCTCGCCGTTCGCGACGGCCTCGTACGACGAGACCCAGCCCGCGACCTCCCATGGCTCGGCGTCGTACACCGCCCGTGAGGCGTACGCCTCCTCACGCGTCTCGGGTACGTAGACGACCGGGCGCCCGGCGGCCCGGCTCAGCTCCGCCGCGATCTCGGCGAGCGACAGGGCCCGGGGGCCGGTCAGGTCGTACGTGGCGCCTTCGTGACCGCCGCGGCCCTCGGCCTCGGCGAGGAGTACGGCGGTCGCCGCGTCCGCGACGTCCTCGTGCGCGACGGCCGAGACGCGGCCTTCGCCGCCCGGACCGCGGATCACTCCGTCCCTGCCGGCCATGGCGGGGAAGGCGGCCTGGTAGAAGCTGTCGCGCAGGAAGGTGTGGGGCACGCCCGTGGCGCGGATGTGCTGCTCGGTGTGCCAATGGTCGCGGGCGAAGGTGAACGTCGCGTCCGGCGCCGCTCCCAGGAACGACACGTACACGATCCGTTCGACGCCCGCGGCGACGGCCGCGTCCACGGCGGTCCTGTGCTCGCGGACGCGGCCGGCGCTCTCGTGCGCGGAGACGAGGAAGAGCGTGCGGGCACCGTCCACGGCGGCGCGCATCGCCCGGGCGTCGCCGTAGGAGGCGGGCGGCGCCTTGACCGCGCCGGGCAGGTCGGGCAGCCGGGCGGGGTCACGGCCGAGGAGCCGCTGGGAGATGCCTGCGCCGGCGAGACGGCGTGCGACACGGCCGCCGATCTGGCCGCTCGCTCCGGTGACGGCGATGGCTGGAATCATGAGGGTGTCCTTTGCTGCTGATTGCGCTGCCGCCGGTACGGCGGCGAACCGCCGGGTGCGCCGGGCGGCGGTGGCGGCCGCCCCCTACAACGTCAATGGACTTCGGCCGGGGAGCATTCCTCCGCACGGCCGCGAGCACCCTTCGCACGGCCGCCCGCACCCTTCGTACGGCCGCGGGCACCTGCCCGGCCACCGCGACGGGGGCGTCCTCCTCGTGCGTACGCCCGGCGCCGCCGCCCGCGGGCCCACCCGGGACGACACCGACGGGCCACTGCCGCGCGTACGGCCGGAAGGGCGGTGGCGGAGCCCCCGGGGGGGTACCCGAACCCGCTAGCCGGCCGCCTCCGCGGCCAAGGGCCCCGACGGCCCACCCCCGGGCGCCGCCCCCGCGACTTCCTCCCGCACGTACGGGAACGCACCGCGGTACCCCGTTCCGGGCCCCTGGGCCGGCCTGCGCTCGAAGTCCGGGCACGCCCACGTCTCCTGCACGAAACCGGAGCGCAGGTCCCACAGCTCGAGCAGCTCCCGCTCGCCCCCGACCGCCCGGTACTCGTCCTTCGTCCTGCGGAAGCAGGCGAGGTTGCCGAACAGCCCGCTCCCCGAGGGGTGGTAGTCGGAGAAGGCACAGGAGATGCAGGACCGCAGGTACGCACCGGGCGGCAGGCGCCGCTGGATCACCGTCAGAGCGTGCTCGAAGTCGTTCTCGGCACGTTCGGACGCGTAGACCGCACCGTCGAAGTGCAGCGCCAGCGCGAGGTGTTCGCGGTCGACGCCGCCCGAGGGGAGCGGCCGCCCGAGGGTGAGCAGACAGCTGAGGACGGCGCGGTGGACCCGCCCGTCGGCGTACACCGGCAGCGGGATGTCCCACTCGAACACGCAGTCGCACAGCGAGCCGCCCGACAGCGTGAATCCCGCGCCGCCCGCCGGCAGTGCGGCCACCGGGTCGAGCGCCTCGAAGCTGTCACCCTCGAAGCCGACTCCCCTGATGCGGGTGCGCAGCCGCTGTCCGTCCGCCGTGAAGGTGATGGCGGCCGAACCCTCGCGGTCGCGGTACCAGCCGGCCCATGGCTCTCCTGTCATGGTCCGGACTTTAACCCGTTCGTGCGCGGTCCCCGAACAGCCCTGCGCTCAACGCTTCTTGCTGTACGTCAGGACAATCGTGCCGTTGTCGAAGGTACGGGTCGATTCGAGCGCGAAGTCGAACACGCGGAACTCGGCGGAGAACACCGGGACGCCCGATCCGGTCACGACCGGATAGACCTTGAGGACCAGTTCGTCGATCTCCTCCAGCAGCTGCGCGGCCAGATCCGCCCCGCCCACGAGGTAGATGCCGAGTCCGTCCTCCCGCTTGAGCTCCCGCACCTTGGCGGCGACATCGCCGGAGAGGATCTCGACGTCGGGGTCGGGCGACGTGGCGATGCTGCGCGACACGACGTACTGGCGCAGGTGCTTGTACGGACTGGTGATCCCGAGTTCCAGGGCCGCGTCGTACGTGGCGCGCCCCTGGAGCATGGTGTCGAAGTGCCTGTTCTCCAGTTCGTCGACACCGAGGTGCCGGCGCGCGTGGGTCGGAAGGCAGTCGGGGTACTCGCCGATCAGGAAGTCCTTCAGGAAGGACTCGCTCACCGGATAGAAGTCGTAGGCACCGTCGGGCGCCGCGATGAAGCCGTCGATGGACATACCGACGTAGTACGTGAGCTTGCGCAAACTGATCCTCTGATCGGAAGGCATGAAGGGCGCGGGGCGAGAGGCGGGTGCAGTACCTCCCGCCCAAAACCACTATGAATAGAGTGCTCCACCCATAGTGGTTACGCAAGACCTTTTTTCGAAAAGGGAGCGGAGAAGCGCCCGACGGCCCTCGATCCGGCCCGGACCGCCGAAGCCAGGCGCCGCGCGGGGTGCTCACGGAGGACGGACTGAGCACACCGGTGGAGAAGAACGTCAGCCGTTCACTGCCACCGGAGCGAGGCCGGGGAGCCGCTGGGCGACCGGCTCGCGCCACATGGGCCACATATGAGGGCCGTCGGGCAGGTCGACCCTACGGTCGGTGAAGGCGAAACCGAGACGCTCGTACAGCTTGCCGCTGCGCGCGCTGCTCGCCTCCAGATAGGCGGGTACGCCGTCGCGGTCGCAGCGGTCGAGGACGGGCTGGATCAGCGCGGTGCCGAGCCCCTCCCCCTGGCGGTCGGGGGAGACGGCGATGAGCAGCAGGTACTCGTGCGCCCGGTCGTGCGGGTGCACCTCGCCGGTCAGCCGGCCGACGAGCTCGGCGCGTTCGTTGTCCGGGTCGGCGGCCTCCCGCATCCGTGCGGGCGTGTCGTCCTCCTCCTCCGGCAGGCCGGCCGGCACCTGGAGCCAGAGGGCCGTGGCGGATCCGTCCCCGGTGACGTCGACCCGCCCCTCGCGCAGTGCCACATCGAGGAAGACGCCGAGGAACGCGCCGTGCACGCGACCGCGGTGGACACGGTCGGGGAAGACCCAGCTGCTCACCGGATCGTCCATGAAGGCCGCGTCCAGCAGCCGTACGAGCGCCTCACGGTCGCTCTCCCCCGCCTGTCGTATCTCCACGCCCACGGTCCGGCCTCTCTTCTCCAGGATCAGGATCTGAACTGACGCGATTACCCTGGCAGATCCTGGAGTTGAAGCAGACAGGCGCCCGCGGTTCCCCGCGGGCGCCCGCACCGTCCGGCGGCGTCGCCGGTCAGCGTGTTCTGCGGGTGACGAACTCGGCGAGCGCGAGCAGGTCCCCCGCCGCCCCCAGATCGGGCACCGCGCACGACAGGTGGTGCACGGCCAGGCCCATCCGGTCCGCCGCCTGGACCTGCGCCCAGTCCCGGCCGCCCGCCCGGTCGACGGCGTCCGCCGCCCGCCGCACGGCGTCCCCGTCCAGCGGCCCCGCGTAGAGACCGGCGAGCTCGGCGGCGGCCTCGGTGCCCGAGGTCAGCGCCGCCACCACCGGCAGCGACTTCTTGTGGGCGGCCAGATCGGCGCCCGCCGGTTTGCCCGTGTGGGAGGGGTCGCCCCAGATCCCGATCAGGTCGTCGATGAGCTGGAAGGCCAGGCCCGCCTCACGCCCGAAGGCGTCCATGGCCGCGACCTCCTCCTCGCCGGCGCCCGCGTAGAGGGCGCCGAGCGCGCACGCGCAGCCGAGCAGGGCTCCGGTCTTGGCCTCGGCCATGGTGAGGCACTCTTCGAGCGACACCTCCCGGGGCCCGCGCCGTTCGAATTCGCAGTCGGCCTGCTGTCCCGCGCACAGTTCGATGACGCAGGCGGCGAGCCGCGCCGACGCCCTGGCCGCCGCCGGGTGCGAATCCTCGGCGAGCAGCCGCAGCGCGAGGGCGCACATCGCGTCCCCGGCGACGATCGCGTCCGGTACGCCGAACACCTTCCAGGCGGTGGGCCGGTTCCTCCGGGTCTGGTCCTCGTCGATGACGTCGTCGTGGAGCAGCGTGAAGTTGTGCGCGAGCTCCACGGCCGCCGCCGCCCGCACGGCCCGGCGCGGGTCCCCGCCGAACGCCTGTGTGGCGGCGAGGACGAGAGCGGGCCTGATCGCCTTGCCCGCCTGCCCCGCGGCCGGGGTGCCGTCGGCCTGTTCCCAGCCGAAGTGGTACATCGCGATCCGGCGCATGGACGCGGGCAGACTCTCCACGCCTGTGCGCAGTTGGGGGTTGACGGTGCTGCGGGTCCGTTCGAGAAGGGCCGCCGCATCGTGCCCCTCGGTGGCGGCCGCCTCCGCTCCGGTCATGGTCACGGTCACTTCCTCCAGCAGTGCTTGCACGGTGCCCCCCCGGCCGGGGGGCACCGGACCGCCGCCCGGCCGAATGCCGGGCTCAGTGCCACCTGCCGATCTCGACGTTCTCCAGGATGCCCAGCGCGTCCGGCACCAGCACCGCCGCCGAGTAGTACGCCGTGACCAGGTACGAGATGATCGCCTGCTCGTCGATGCCCATGAAGCGCACCGACAGGCTCGGTTCGATCTCGTCGGGGATGCCGCTCTGCTGGAGTCCGACGACACCCTGCTCGGCCTCGCCCGTACGCATGCAGATGATCGAGGTCGTACGGGCGTCGCTCACCGGGATCTTGTTGCACGGGAAGATGGGGACCCCGCGCCAGGTGGGCACCCGGCTGCCGCCGATCTCGATGCTCTCCGGGTTCAGACCCCGCTTGTTGCACTCACGCCCGAAGGCGGCGATGGCGCGCGGGTGGGCGAGGAAGAGCTTGGAGCCGCGCCGCCGCGACAGCAGTTCGTCCATGTCGTCCGGGCTGGGCACGCCGTCGTGCGGCTGGAGGCGCTGCCCGTAGTCGCAGTTGTGGAGCAGCCCGAACTCGCGGTGGTTGATCAGCTCGTGCTCCTGGCGCTCGCGCAGCGCCTCGACCGTGAGCCGCAGCTGCTGCTCGGTCTGGTTCATCGGCTGGTTGTAGAGGTCCGCGACCCGGCTGTGGACCTTCAGCACGGTCTGCGCGACGCTCAGCTCGTACTCGCGCGGCGCCGCGTCGTAGTCGACGTACGTGTGCGGGACGACGGCCTCGCCGACATGGCCCGCCGACAGGTCGATGGGCGCCTCGCCGTACCTGTTGGTGCGCTGGCGGGGCAGCGACCGTACCCGCGTGAGGTGGTCGCGCAGCGAATCCGCGCGGTCGGCCAGCGTCAGCACGTCCTGCCGGGAGAGCGCCAGCACGGTGCACGCGGTCGCGGCGCGGACCGTGCACCCCCAGGTGCCTTCCTGCTCGACGAGCGCCTGGTCGCCGAAGTACGCCCCGTCCGCGAGGACGCCGAGCACCGCCTCGTCGTCGTACGCCCCCGGCGCGATCTTCTCGGCCCTGCCGTGCGCCAGCAGGTAGACCGTGTCCGCGGCGTCCCCGGAGGCGGCGATCACGTCACCGGCCGCGAACTCCCGCTGCTCGCACCGCTGCGCCAGCTCGCCGAGCACCGCCTCGTCGCCGAAGGTGCGCAGCGCGGGCAGCTCGCAGAGCTCGGCCGGGATGACCTGGACGCGCTCCCCCGTCTGCACGAACGTCACCCGTCCGTCGCCGACCGCGTAGCTGAGCCGGCGGTTCACCCGGTACGTACCGCCCTGGACCTGGACCCACGGCAGCATCCGCAGCAGCCACCGCGAGGTGATCTCCTGCATCTGCGGGACGGTCTTGGTGGTGGTGGCCAAGTTCCGCGCGGCGGCCGTACCGAGACTCTGTTGCTGCGGTTGTGCCTGCTCTTCTCGGATCCCGGAACTTGCCTCGACCGACATCTGACTCCCTCTCGATCATGAACTGGCCTGCGCGCACAAGCCTTTCAGGACACGGAGTCACAGCACCATCACACAAACGGATGTGACTAGATCACCGGAGGGCGGGGCATGTGACACGGCGCCGAGACGGCCGCCCTGCGCCAAAACTGACCGAATCGGCTCGTACGCGGTCCGAAAACATAGCCGTGGCAGCCGAGTTCGGGTACAAGCAAGCGGTACGAGACGATCCGCATCTCACATAAGGAGGCGGTCATGGCCACACCCATGTCCGCGAGCAGGTTCCTCGACGTACTGAGAGACGAGGGCATCACCGTCGTCCAGGTCGGCGACTGGCGTACGCACAACCGCAACCACAAAGGCCCCTGGGGACCGGTTCACGGCGTGATGATCCACCACACCGTCACCTCGGGCACCTCCAAGACCGTCCGTATCTGCCGCGACGGCTACCCGGGCCTCCCGGGCCCGCTCTGCCACGGCGTGATCGCCAAGAGCGGCACCATCCACCTGGTCGGGTACGGCCGCGCCAACCACGCGGGCATGGGCGACGACGACGTACTGCGCGCCGTCATCGCCGAGCGGGCACTGCCGCGCGACAACGAGGCCAACACCGACGGAAACCGGCACTTCTACGGCTTCGAGTGCGAGAACCTCGGCGACGGCGAGGACCCGTGGCCCAAGGCACAGCTCGAAGCCATCGAGCGGGCGTCGGCGGCGATCTGCCGGCACCACGGGTGGAACTCCCGTTCCGTCATCGGTCACCTCGAATGGCAGCCGGGCAAGATCGACCCGCGCGGCTTCTCGATGAACACGATGCGCGCGCGCATCCACGAGCGCCTCCAGTGACGCCGGTGGCGACACCGGTGGCGACAATGGGGGCATGACCCCGGAAGCGCTCGATCTCTCCCGCCTGCGGCCGCGGCTTCCGTCGCCGCTGCGGCAGGCCGAGGACGAGCGCTTCACTCGTCGCGGCGTACGGCTGCTGCTCAAGCGCGACGACCTGATCCACCCGGACCTGCCGGGCAACAAGTGGCGCAAGCTGGACCTGAACCTGCGCGCGGCGGCGGGCCGTACGGTGCTGACTTTCGGTGGCGCGTACTCGAACCATCTGCGGGCCACGGCCGCGGCCGGCCGCCTGCTGGGCTTCCCGACGATCGGCGTCGTACGGGGCGAGGAACTGGCCGGCCGCCCCCTGAACCCCTCCCTGGCCCGCTGCGCGGCGGACGGCATGCGGCTGCACTTCGTGGACCGGGCGACGTACCGCGCGAAGAACGACCCCGAGGTGCTCGCCGCCCTCGTGGCCGAGGCCACTACGACCGCTGCGCGGGACCTCTTCCCCGGTCCGCCCCTCCCGGGCCCGCCCCTGCCCGCTGTGGCACCAGCCCGTCCGGCGTGCGAGGACACACCCGAAGGGCGTCCGGGGCCCGAGGCTCGCCCCGGCCCGGGAGGCGGCGGGACGGAGAGCGTCTACGTCGTCCCCGAAGGCGGCAGCAACGCCCTCGCCGCGCAGGGGTGCACCGCACTCGGGCAGGAGCTGCGCGGCGTCGCCGACGTCGTCGGGGTCGCCTGCGGCACCGGCGGGACCGTGGCCGGCCTCGCCGCCGGCCTCGGCCCCGGGCAGCGCGTCATCGGGTTCCCGGTCCTCAAGGGCGGCTTCCTCGGCGAGGAGATACGGGCGCTCCAGGACACGGCCTTCGGTGCCCCGGCCGGCGACTGGACGCTGGACGACCGCTTCCACTGCGGCGGCTACGCCCGTACCACTCCGGCACTCGAAGCGTTCGCCGCGGACTTCGAGGACCGGCACGAGCTCCCCGTGGAGCGGCTCTACGTCGCCAAGATGCTGCACGGACTGACCACGCTCGCCGCCGAGGGTGCCTTCCCGCCCGGCACCACCGTCGCAGCCGTGATCACGGGTCAGCCGGACTCCGCCCGGTAGGCCGCCGCCTCCTCCAGGTCCAGTCTGCGCATCAGGCTGCGCAGCATCTCGTCGTCGATGCGCCGCCGGTCGCGCAGTTCCACGAAGACCGCCCGCTCGGCCGCGATCATCTCCCCGGCGAGACGCCGGTACGTGGCGTCCGCCGATTCCCCGGTCTCCTCGTTGACCGCGCCCAGCCGTTCCCAGACGGCGTTGCGACGCCTCTCCAGAACGGTCCGGAGCCGGTCCGCGAGCGGCTGCGGCAGTGCGTTGCGCCGGTCGGCGAGCAGTTCCTCCAGCCGCGCCTCGGCGGCCGAGGACGCCTCGCTCTGTGCCTGCGCCTCGGCGAGTGTCTCGGCGTACACGTCGCGCGGGGGAAGCTTCAGCAGGCGGATCAGCGGCGTGAGAGTGAGCCCCTGGACGACCAGTGTGGCGATCACAGTCGTAAAGGTCAGGAAGAGGACGAGGTTCCGCGCGGGGAACGGTTCGCCGTGGTCGGCGGTCAGCGGGATCGAGAAGGCGATCGCGAGGGACACGACGCCGCGCATGCCGGCCCACCCGACGATCACGGGTGAGGTCCAGGTGACGCCCGGCTCGCGTGTGCGGACGCGCTCGGAGAGGATCCGCGGAAGGTACGTCGCCGGGAAGACCCACACGAAGCGCGCCACGACGACCGCCACGAACACGGCGAACGCGTACCAGAAGGCCCGGCCGCCCCCGTAGGGGCCGAGCTCGCGCAGGACGTACGGCAGCTGGAGCCCGATGAGCGCGAACACCACCGATTCGAGGATGAAGGACACCATCCTCCAGACGGCGTGTTCCTGGATCCTGGTCGCGAAGTCGACCTGCCAGGAGCGATGCCCCAGGTAGAGGGCGACGACCACGACGGCGAGCACCCCGGAGGCGTGGACGTGCTCGGCCGCGGCGTAGGCCACGAAGGGGATCAGCAGGGACAGCGTGTTCTGCAACAGCGGCTCCTCGAGGTGCGTACGCAGCCAGTGCAGCGGCACCATCAGCAGCAGCCCGACCCCCACCCCGCCGACCGCCGCGACCGCGAATTCCCCGATCCCGCCGGCCCAGCTCGCCCCCTCCCCCACCGCGGCCGCCAGCGCGACCTTGAAGGCGGTGATGGCGGTGGCGTCGTTCACCAGGGACTCGCCCTGGAGGATCGCGGTGATGCGCGGCGGCAGCCCGACCCGGCGGGCGACGGCGGTCGCGGCCACCGCGTCGGGCGGAGCGATCACGGCCCCCAGGACCAGCGCGGACGTCAGCGGAAGCCCGGGAACGACGAGGTACGCGAAGTAGCCGACGGTCACGGTCGCGAACAGCACATAACCGACCGACAGGAGGGCGACGGGTCTGACGTTCGCCCGCAGGTCGAGGTACGAACTGTCCACCGCGGCCGTGTACAGGAGCGGCGGCAGCAGGAGCGGCAGCACGATGTCCGGGCTCAGCGTGTAGTCCGGCACTCCGGGGACGTACGCCGCCACGAGCCCCGCCGCGACCAGCAGCAACGGCGCCGGCACGGGCGTCCTGCGGGCGGCCCCCGCGATCACCGCGCTTCCCGCGATCAGCACCAGCAGTGGCAATGCGTCCATCGGTTCCCACCCGCCCTCGTCCGCCTCGGCGTCGTAACCTGGCCATCATGGACGAGTGCTCGCACGTCGCCGCGCTGCCGGTCCCCGAGCCGGCCCCGCTGAGCGACACCTGCCCGGAGTGCCTGGCGGCCGGCAGCCACCCCGTACAGCTGCGGCTGTGCCTGGTGTGCGGCCACGTGGGGTGCTGCGACTCGTCGCCGCACCGGCACGCGTCCGGCCACTTCGGCGAGACGGGCCATCCGGTGCTGCGCAGCTTCGAGCCCGGCGAGAACTGGCGTTGGTGCTTCGTGGACGGTTCGATCGTCTGACGTGTGGGTACGTCAACCCGGCGCCGGTACTTTCCAATTGGGCGCCGCACACCCCTAGCCACTGTACGTACTCGTGTGTTTACTATGAGTGACGAGGCCGGGCGGGGGTCCGGCGACACGGCAGAATGGATCGCGATAGCGTCACCGGCGAACGACGTACCGCGTGGCTCCGGGGGGACGCTCCCTCCCGGGCCCCCGAAAGAGCTTGTGCCACCTTGGAGGTGAGGGTGTCCCAGATCGCAGGCGAGCCCGGGACCCAGGACTTCGTGGAAGTCCGGCTGCCCGCTGCAGGTGCCTACCTGTCCGTGCTGCGTACGGCCACGGCCGGACTCGCGGCGCGCTTGGACTTCACCCTCGACGAGATCGAGGATCTGCGCATCGCGGTCGACGAAGCCTGCGCGATCCTGCTCCAGCAGGCCGTGCCGGGCTCCGTCCTCAGCTGCGTCTTCCGGCTCGTCGAAGACTCACTCGACGTCACGGTCTCGGCCCCCACCACCGACGGACGCGCACCGGAGCGCGACACCTTCGCCTGGACGGTGCTCTCGGCACTGGCGGGCAAGGTCGACTCCACGGTCGCCGAGGACCGTACGGTCACCATCAGCCTGTACAAACAGCGCGGCGCGGGACCCGGGCCGGCGTGAGGAACGGGGACGGGCCGGTGTGGAACGAGGAGCGCAGCCCGCAGGCGCCGACGGGAGGGCGCGCGGCCGCGGCCGGACAGGCCGGGTCCGCGCCCGGACCTGCGGGCATCCCTGAACAGCAGGCCCGGCCCCATCCGGTCGACGGACCGGTGGCCGACGGGCCGGCGGACGGCCCGGTGGGCACGGTGGCGGCGGAGCAGGCAGAGCGGGCGGGCCATATGAGCGAGCACGGACAGCACTCCACGGAGCACGGACGCCACGATCCGAAGGACCGCAGTGGTGCGCGCGCGCTGTTCATCGAGTTGCGCGAGCTGCCGGACGGATCGGCCGAGAAGGCGGAGCTGCGCAACAGGCTGGTGCGCATGCACCTCCCCCTGGTCGAGCACCTGGCGCGCCGCTTCCGCAACCGCGGCGAGCCGCTCGACGACCTCACCCAGGTCGCCACGATCGGCCTGATCAAATCGGTGGACCGGTTCGATCCGGAGCGCGGCGTCGAGTTCTCGACGTACGCCACCCCGACCGTCGTCGGCGAGATCAAGCGGCACTTCCGTGACAAGGGCTGGGCCGTCCGGGTGCCCCGGCGCCTCCAGGAGCTGCGTCTGTCGCTGACGACGGCCACGGCCGAGCTCTCCCAGCAGCACGGCCGGTCCCCGACCGTGCACGAGCTGGCCGAGCGCCTGGGCATCTCGGAGGAAGAGGTCCTGGAGGGCCTGGAGTCCGCCAACGCGTACAGCACGCTGTCGCTGGACGTCCCCGACACCGACGACGACTCCCCTGCGGTCGCGGACACCCTGGGCGCCGAGGACGAGGCGCTGGAGGGCGTCGAGTACCGGGAGTCGCTGAAGCCGCTCCTCGAGGGCCTCCCACCGCGCGAGAAGCGCATCCTGCTGCTGCGTTTCTTCGGCAACATGACGCAGTCGCAGATCGCCACGGAGGTCGGCATCTCCCAGATGCACGTCTCCCGGCTGCTCGCCCGCACGCTGGCCCAGCTCCGCGAAAGGCTGCTGGTCGAGGAGTAGTCCCCGCGGCCGTGCGCTCGCACGACCGTACGGCCGACCGGGCGTCCCGCGGCGTTACGCGTCGCGGGGGCCGCGGATGCCCAGCGCCCGGTTCGTCTCGGGGTTGACCAGCAGGACCAGCGACGCGACGGCCACCACCGCGAGGGCGATGCCGGCCGGGATCAGCAGGGAGCCCTCGGAGCGCAGCAGCGTCCAGGCCACCGGCAGCGCCATGAGCTGCGTGATGATGGCGGGCCCGCGGCTCCACGCGCGGCGCTTGAGCAGTCCGCGCGCGGCCAGCAGGGGCAGCAGCGCCAGGACGATCAGCGTCACGCCGCCCATCTCCGCCTGCTCGGGCCTGTCGGGGCTGCCGAGCAGCCCCATCACGAGCATGTACACGCCACCAGCGACCAGCGCCAGGCCCTCCAGCGCGGCGAGCGCCGCCGCTGCGGTCAGCCGGGTGGGGCGGGGGCCGGCGACGGATCCGGGAGTCTGCTCATTGCTCACCCCCGCAGCGTAACCGCCCGCCTCGGCGGACCAGGTCGGGGCCGGGTTTCCCCCACTGGGTAGTCTGGCGCGCATGCGTGCACTCCTCGTGGTCAATCCGGCAGCTACCACCACCAGCGCGCGCACCCGTGATGTCCTGATTCACGCCCTGGCCAGCGAGATGAAGCTGGAAGCCGTGACGACCGAGTACCGCGGGCACGCCCGCGACCTGGGCCGTCGGGCCGCGCAGAGCGAGGACATCGAGCTGGTCGTGGCGCTCGGCGGCGACGGCACCGTGAACGAGGTCGTCAACGGCCTCCTGCACGAGGGCCCGGACCCGCAGCGCCTGCCGCGCCTGGCCGTCGTCCCCGGCGGCTCCACGAATGTCTTCGCCCGCGCCCTCGGTCTGCCCAACGACGCCGTCGAGGCGACCGGCGCCATCCTGGACGCACTGCGCACCCGCAGCGAGCGCACGGTCGGCCTCGGTCTCGCAGCGGGTACCCCGGGGACCGAGGACGAATCAGTGCCGGCCCGCTGGTTCACGTTCTGCGCGGGCCTCGGTTTCGACGCGGGAGTGATCGGCAGGGTCGAGCAGCACAGGGAGCGCGGAAAGCGCTCGACGCACGCCCTTTACGTGCGCCAGGTGGTACGCCAGTTCCTGGTGGAACCGCACCGCCGGCAGGGTCTGATCACCCTGGAGCGCCCCGGCCACGCCCCGGTGGAAGACCTCGTGCTGTCCATAGTCTGCAACACCGCCCCCTGGACCTACCTGGGCAATCGTCCGATGTACGCGTCCCCGGAGGCCTCCTTCGACACGGCGCTCGACGTGCTCGGACTGAGCAAGCTGTCCACCCCCGCCGTGGCCCGTTACGCGACCCAGTTGCTGACCTCGTCGCCCGAGCGCGGACCCCACGGCAAGCACGCGCTGACGCTGCACGACCTGACCGACTTCACCTTGCATTCGAAGGCACCTCTCCCCTTCCAGATGGACGGTGACCACCTGGGGCTGCGTACGAGCGTGACGTTCACAGGCGTACGCCGTGCACTGCGTGTGATTGTGTGAGCGGAAGGCGCAAAAGTCCTTTAACTCGAACGTACGGGCTGGGTTACACCCCTTAGAAGTACGGCTGTGACCTACCCGACACCGAGGAATCAAAAAAAACTTCTCGGAAGGGGTTGTATCCGCCGCCGAGGTTTGGGAATCTCTACATGGCGATCGGGACGGCCCGCAACACCAGCCTCCACTGAAAGCCAGAACCCCTCCTTGCACACAGGACCCACACCAGGTAACTGGCAGTCGGCCCTTCACTTGCGGAGGGATTCGTGAAAGCGTTCACATTCACAAGCACCAGCACGTAATACCAAGGAGAGGTAGCAGCCATGGACTGGCGTCACAACGCCGTTTGTCGTGAGGAAGACCCGGAGCTGTTCTTCCCCATCGGCAACACCGGTCCTGCGCTGCTGCAGATCGAGGAAGCCAAGGCCGTCTGCCGCCGCTGCCCCGTCATGGAGCAGTGCCTGCAGTGGGCGCTCGAGTCCGGCCAGGACTCCGGCGTCTGGGGTGGCCTCAGCGAGGATGAGCGCCGCGCGATGAAGCGCCGTGCCGCCCGCAACCGGGCGCGTAACGCGACCGCCTGAGCCACCACCCCGCACGAGCCTCAGCTTGGCGGCGCGTACAGCGCGTACGTACCACCCGCCCCGAGCCGCAGCGCGCAGTACCCCCCGATGCGCATAGCAACGTGAGCTTTGAGCCCCGGACCGTTCTTCGGTCCGGGGCTCGCCGCTTTTCCGCCCGGTCCGGCGCCCGGCCCGGCGTTACTTGTCGGCGCGTACGGGTACGTCGAGTACGACCCGGGTGCCGCGCCCGGGGGCCGGGACCATGTCGAAGGTCCCGCCCAGCTCGCCCTCGACCAGCGTCCGTACGATCTGCAGGCCCAGGTTGCCGGTCCGCTGGGGGTCGAACCCCTCGGGCAGACCGCGGCCGTCGTCCTGAACGGTGATCAGCAGCCGGGCGTCCTTGCGGTCGCTGCCGCGCACGGCGGCCACCTCGACCGTCCCCCGCTCCCCCGGTGCGAAGGCGTGCTCCAGCGCGTTCTGGAGAACCTCGGTGAGGACCATCGCCAGCGGCGTCGCCACTTCGGCGTCGAGTATGCCGAAGCGGCCCGTGCGGCGGCAGTCGACCTTGCCCGGCGAGATCTCGGCGACCATCGCGATCACCCGGTCGGCGATCTCGTCGAACTGGACGCGCTCGTCGAGGTTCTGCGAGAGCGTCTCGTGGACGATCGCGATCGAGCCGACGCGGCGCACCGCCTCGTTGAGCGCCTCGCGGCCCTGCTCGGAGTCCATCCGGCGCGCCTGGAGCCGCAACAGGGCCGCCACCGTCTGGAGGTTGTTCTTCACCCGGTGGTGGATCTCCCGGATGGTGGCGTCCTTGGTGATCAACTCCCGCTCGCGCCGGCGGAGTTCCGTGACGTCACGGCACAGGACGAGCGAACCGATCCGCGTCCCCTTGGGCTTGAGCGGGATCGCTCGCAGCTGGATCACCCCGCTGTCCCCCTCGACCTCGGTCTCGCGCGGGGCGTAGCCGCTGGCCAGCTTGACCAGGGCTTCGTCCACCGGACCGCGGGACGGGGCGAGTTCGGCGGTGGCCTGGCCGAGGTGGTTTCCGACGAGATCGGAGGCGAGGCCGAGCCGGTGGTACGCGGAGAGGGCGTTCGGCGACGCGTACTGGACGATGCCGTCCGCGTCGAGCCGGATCAGCCCGTCGCCGGCGCGCGGCGAGGCGTCCATGTCGACCTGCTGGCCGGGGAAGGGAAAGGCCCCGGCGGCGATCATCTGGGCCAGGTCGGAGGCGCTCTGGAGGTACGTCAGCTCCAGGCGGCTGGGGGTGCGTACGGTCAGCAGGTTCGTATTGCGGGCGATGACGCCGAGGACGCGCCCTTCGCGGCGTACGGGAATCGACTCGACCCGGACCGGGACCTCCTCCCGCCACTCGGGGTCGCCCTCGCGCACGATCCGGCCCTCGTCGAGGGCCGCGTCGAGGAGGGGGCGGCGGCCGCGCGGGACGAGGTGGCCGACCATGTCGTCCTGGTAGGAGGTGGGGCCGGTGTTGGGCCGCATCTGCGCGACGGAGACGTAGCGCGTCCCGTCGAGGGTGGGAACCCACAGGACGAGGTCGGCGAAGGAGAGATCGGAGAGCAGCTGCCACTCCGAGACCAGCAGATGGAGCCACTCGAGGTCGGTCTCACTCAGAGCGGTGTGCTGGCGGACGAGGTCGTTCATGGAGGGCACGTGTGCGAGCGTACCTTCGCTCGGGCGACCCCATGGCCACGGCGCCGGCCGGGACCCTCAGCCCGTCCGGCACCGCAGCCCGGAGCTGCTCCGGCCAAGCGGCGGGTGTGCGGTCCCGCGCGGCCGGTGGAGGCCACGGCGCAGTCAGGGCAGAGAGCGCCGGTGCCTCGTTCCACCCTCCTGTGCGGGGAGGGAGGAGGCTTTACCTGTGCATTGTGGACTAGACCATTACCTTATGTCTATGACCGTGCCCAGTAAGATTAACGGTCAGTTGTCGCCTCGGACGACCAGGCACGCATGGCGTGCTCGGCGACCGCCTCGAGTCCCCCCGCGTGGCGCCGTCGCGTGCGTGCCGCGACAGCCCCCGGAGCACGCGCCGCCGAAGCGCGCGAGGGCGCGGGCGTCGGCGCCACGCGGCAGCTCGCCCGTGCCGGTGTCCGCCGCGACGAGGGCCTCGATCGCGGCGAGGCCGGCGTCGCGCTGATCGCGCAGGGCGGATTCGGCCTCCGGCGTCGTGCAGTCGATGGCCGGGGAAATCACCAGACAGCCGCGCGGACGGGACGGGCCGGTGAACTCCGCCGCCTCGTGGAGCATCCGGGCGACGCCGGCGCGGACGGTGGGCTCCTCGCGCAGGGCGCGCGACGCGAAGCCCCCGTACCGCTCGCCGTACAAGCTCACGGCATCGTCGACACGGACATCAACGCGGCCGGCTGCGCACGAGCGGCGAGGCGTGGGCCGGGGCGGCGGCGATGCCGGGTCGGGTCGGGTCGGGTCGGGGAACCCTCCGGCATCACGGACGTCGTGGCGTTCCTGGCGTCCGACGACGCCCGCCGGATCACGGGCCGGTGGCTGGACGCGACGGGCGGCCCACTCGCCCGAGAGGGGGCGGAGGGGGACGGAGGGGGACGGAGGGGGACGGCGAAAAGGTGACGACCGGCGGGTCCCGGCCGACCATGGAAATACGGGCACCCGCTTGGCGAAGACCCCCGGGCACACGGCACGGCCTCTGCTAGATTGGTCTATACCACAATACGGTCCCCCACTCAGATCGGCAGGCTCAGCGTGGAAGTTGTCATCGTTCCGGACGCCAGGACCGGCGGCGAGCTCATCGCGGCGAGCATCGGCCGGCTGCTGGGCCACAAGCCCGACGCGCTGCTCGGCGTGGCCACCGGTTCGTCCCCGCTGCCCATCTACGAGGCCCTGACGGCCAAGGTCCGCGCGGGCGAGGTCGACGCGTCGCGCGCGCGGATCTGCCAGCTCGACGAGTACGTCGGGCTGCCCGCCGGGCACCCCGAGTCGTACCGCTCGGTCGTGCTGCGCGAGGTCGTCGAGCCGCTCGGCCTGACCGAGGCCTCCTTCATGGGCCCCGACGGCTCCGCCGAGGACATCCAGGCCGCGTGCGAGGCGTACGACCGCTCCCTCGCCGAGGCCGGCGGCGTGGACCTCCAGCTGCTCGGCATAGGCACCGACGGGCACATCGGCTTCAACGAGCCGTGCTCCTCGCTGGCCTCCCGCACCCGGATCAAGACCCTGACCGAGCAGACCCGCGTCGACAACGCGCGTTTCTTCGAGGGCGACATCGACCAGGTGCCCCACCACGTCATCACGCAGGGCATCGGCACCATCCTGGAGGCCCGCCACCTGGTGCTGCTCGCCACCGGCGAGGGCAAGGCCGAGGCCGTGGCGCAGACCGTCGAGGGCCCGGTCGCCGCGCTGGTGCCGGCCTCCGCGCTCCAGCTTCACCCGCACGCGACGGTCGTCGTCGACGAGGCGGCGGCGTCCAAGCTGAAGCTCGCCGACTACTTCCGCGCGACGTACGCGGCCAAGCCGGTCTGGCAGGGTCTGTAGGGCCCTCCCGGGGCCCCCGGGGTTCCCGGGACACGGCTGGACACGACGGAGTGCCGGGATCCCCCCGGATCCCGGCACTCCGTCGTACCGGTCAGGCGCCGGCGACGACCTCGGCGGCGGCCCGGCCGCACACCCGCGCGGCGCCGTGCGTCGCGACGTACAGGCCCCCGCGCGGCTGCGCCTGCGGCACGCCCATCTCCACCACGACCGTGTCGGGCCTGGCGGCGGTCAGCGCCTCCAGCGCGGCCGCCATCCACGGGTGGCGGTGGGCATCGCGTACGACCGCGACGATCCGGCGGCCTTCCGCGGCCCCGACCACCTGCTCCGGCGCGGAGTTCCCGCTGTGGTACGTGCCCGTCGTGGTGCCCGGCAGCAGGCGCGCCAGCTCGGCGGCGATCCCCCACGGCGTCTCGTCGCCGACGGCGATGTTGGCGACGGGGGTGAAGGCAGCGACGTACGGGGCGGAAGTGACGGGAGCGAAACCGGCGCTCCGGGTGACCCGCAGCGCCCTGCGCGCGGCCACCAGGCCGATCTCGGTGCCGGTGCCGGGCGCGGTCCCCTCCTGTGAAGCCGCGCCCGGCCCCGAAGCCCCCAGGGCCCCCCTGCTCTGCCGCGTCCAGCCCGCGAGCGCGCGCACGCGCGCCGCCGCGTCGGCCAGCCGCTCCTCCGGCAGTACGCCGTCCCGCACGGCCGCGACCAGCGCGTCGCGCAGCCTCAGCACGGTCCCGTCGTCCGCCAGCCCACCACCGACGCAGATCGCGTCGGCGCCGGCGGCGATCGCCATGACGCTGCCCAGCTCGATGCCGTACGTCGAGGAGATGGCCTGCATCTCCATGCCGTCGGTGATGATCAGCCCGTCGTAGCCGAGCCCCTCGCGCAGCAGACCGGTGAGGATCTGCGGGCTCAGAGTGGCCGGGCGGGCCGGGTCGAGCGCGGGGAGCAGGATATGCGCGCTCATGACGGATTTGGAACCCGCGGCGATCGCCGCCCGGAAAGGCACCAGCTCACGGGCGTGCAGTGTGTCCAAGTCCACGTCGATGCGGGGCACCGCGTGGTGGGAGTCGACGGCGGTGTCGCCGTGGCCCGGGAAGTGCTTGGTGCAGGCGGCGACGCCGGCGGCCTGGAGGCCCTCGACGTACGCCGCGGTGTGCCGCGCCACGAGCTGCGGGTCGGCGCCGAAGGAACGTACGCCGATGACCGGATTGCCCGGGTCGGAGTTCACGTCGGCGGACGGCGCCCAGTTGAGGTTGACACCGCACTCGGCCAGCCGGTGGCCGAGTGCGCGGGCGACGTCCCGGGTGAGACCGGTGTCGTCGACGGCGCCGAGGGCAAGGTTGCCGGGGAACGAGGAACCGTGGCGGACCTCCAGGCGGGTGACGTCGCCGCCCTCCTCGTCGATCGCGACGAGCACGTCGTCGCGTTCGGCGCGCAGCTGCGCGGTGAGCGCGGCCAGTTGCGCCGGGGAGGCGATGTTGCGCCCGAAGAGACCGACGGAGGTCAGGCCCTCGCCGACCCGGCGCAGCAGCCAGTCGGGGGCGGTGGTGCCCCGGAAACCGGGCTGGAGGACGGCGAGGGCGTCGCGGGTGAGGGTGTCGGTGCGGGGAGCGAGAGTGGTCATGGTCGCGTGTTATCCCTTCACTGCACCGGCGGTCATGCCGCCGACGGCCCGGCGTTGGAGGAAGAGGAAGACCACGAGGACGGGGAGGGCGAACAGGGAGGAGGCCGCCATCGTCGCGCCCCAGTCGTTGCCGAACGCCGTCTGGAACTGCGTCAGCCAGAGCGTCAGCGTCTGGGCTTCCTTGTCCTTGTTGAGGACAAGGACCATGGCGAATTCGTTCCAGGCCGTGATGAATCCGAACAGCGAGGTGGACATCAGACCCGGCGCCAGCAGGGGGAAGACCACCTTGATGAAGGCCTGGCCGCGGTTACAGCCGTCGATCAGCGCGGCCTCCTCCAGTTCCACCGGGACGGCGGCGATGAAACCGCGCAGGGTCCAGATGGTGAAGGGCAGGACCATGACGAAGTAGATCGCGGTGAGGAGCGGGATGCTGTTCAGCATGTCGCCGTCCCGGGCGATCAGGTACATCACGATGACCATGATTTCCCAGGGCGCCATCTGGGCCATCATCACGGCCAGGATCAGGCCCTTGCGGCCCCGGAACTTCATCCGGGCGATGGCGAAGCTGGCGGCCAGGGCGACGACGAGGGCCAGGAGGACCGCGCCGACGGTGACGGTGACGCTGTTGAGGACGTACGTCCAGAACAGGTCGATGCCCGTCGCCTTCGTGTAGTTGTCGAGGGTCGGCGTGAAGAGGAAGGCCGGGTCCTTGGAGAGGATCTCGCCCTGGGGCTTCAGGGAGGACGAGAACATCCAGTAGACCGGGAAGAGGAAGACCGCCGCCAGGGCGAGCGCGAGGAGGTTCTTGCCGATCACGGCCGGCCGGACGGGCCGTCTGCTGCGGCGCGGCGCACGGAGACCAGAGGACACGTTGCTCACTGCTCCTCCTCCTGCTTCAGGATCAGGCGGAAGTAGAAGGACATGATGGCGGCCAGCATCACGATGGTCAGCACCGAGATCGCCGCGGCGAGGCCGTAGTGGAACTGGCCCTGGCCCTCGATGTAGGCGAAGACCGGCAGGGTCTCGGACTCCCGGTCGGGGCCGCCGGAGTTCATCGCGTACACCTGCGTGAACGCCTTGAAGACCCAGATGATCTCCAGGAAGGTGGTGATCAGGAAGAACGGCTTCAAGCTGGGGAAGACGACCGCCCAGAAGGTCTGCCAGCCGGTCGCGCCGTCCATCCGGGCCGCCTCGTACAGCTCGTTGCCGATGGTCGTCAGGCCCGCGTACATGTTGAGCGCGACGAACGGGATCGAGCCCCAGACCACGAGCACGGTGACGATGGTGAGGGTCGCCATTCCGGTCTCGAACCAGTTGTGCTGCTCGTAGCCGGAGACGCCCAGGGTGCGCATGATCCAGTTGGCGATGCCGAACTGCTCGTCGAAGAGCCACCTGAAGACCGTGACGGAGGCGACGATCGGCATGGCCCAGGCGGTGACCAGGGCCACCGACAGCACCAGCCTCATCTTCTTGCCGAGGCGGTTGAGCAGGATGCCGATGAGCGAGCCGATGCCCATGATCAGTACGACGTTGGCCGCGGTGAACAGGAGGGACCGGCCCGCCACGGTCCAGAAATCGGAATCCGTGAGCAGGTCCGTGTAGTTGGAGAAGCCCGTCCACACGGTCTCCCGGGTGATCAGCTCCCTGCGGCCGACCTCCTGGAAGGAGAGGATCAGGTTGCGGACCAGGGGATAGAGCAGCAGCACGGCGCCGCAGACGACCGCCGGTGCCAGCAGCAGGTACGGGATCAGCCCGGCGGGCAGCGATCGTCTGCCTCTGCCACGAGGAGGCTGAGGGACTTTCCTGGATCCGGAGGCGGGCGGTGGAGTCTGTGACTTCCCGGCCGCCTTTCCGGGGGCGTCCTCCAGTGCGGAGGCCGCCACTCCCTGGGAGTGCACGGTCATGGTCTTCTTCCTCGCGGTTCTGGGCACCCGCGCCCAACGGGTCTGCGGCCCCCGCGGGACCGCCGCCACTGCATGCCCGGGTGGTGCGGCCGGCGACGGGGGGAAGGGTCACCGGCCGCACCACGGAATACGGCTACTCCTGGCCGAGACGCTCGGTGATGACCTTGTCGGCCGCTTCACCGGCCTTCTTGACGTCCTCGCCCTTCAGGACCTTCGTCATGTAGTCCTTGATCGGGTTCGGCTCGGTCTCGACGTTCGCCCAGCCCGGCGTGACGGGCGTGACCTCGCCGACGGACGCGGACTTCGCCATGGCCTCGGCGAAGGAACCGGCCTCCGGCTCGAACTGGGCCGCGTCGTTGTTCGGCAGCAGCGCGCCGGCGGTGGCCTTCGCGTACTTCGTCATCTGGTCCTTGCCGGCGGCGAGGGCCAGCCACTCCTTGGCCAGGTCCTTGTTCTGCGAGCGCTCGGCGACGGCCAGGTTCGAACCGCCGAGGAAGACGCTGCCCGGCTTGTCGGCGGTCTTGCCCGGGACCGGGAAGTAGCCGAAGTCGGCCTTGTCGCCCGCCTTCTCGATGGCGGCGATCGCGCCGCCGGCCTCCCAGCCGAGACCGATCCAGGACGCGACACCGCCCTTGGGGACGATGTCGGTCGACTGCTGCGGCGTCGCCTCGTCCTTGTCCTTGGGAGCCGAGGAGAACGACTGGAGCTTCTTGTAGAAGTTCATGGCGGTGACCGCCTCGGGGGAGGACAGGGAGCCCTTCCACTGCTCGCCGTCCCGGGCCGCCAGGTCGCCGCCCTCGTCCCACACGAAGCCGGCGTAGACGTACCAGCTCTGGCCCGGCAGGTAGAGCGGCTGGATCTTGCTGTCGGACTTCTTGATCTTCTCCAGGCCGGCGACCCACTCGTCGCGCGTCTGCGGCGGCTTGACGCCCGCCTTCTTGAAGATCTTCTTGTCGTAGACGACCACGCGGCTGGCGGCGTACCACGGGGCGGCGTAGAGCTTGCCGTCCAGCTCGGCCGCGGGGACCATTCCCTTGTTCCAGGCGTCGTAGCCGAGGTCGGCCTTGTCACCGGAGAGGTCGGCGAGGCCGCCGGTGACCGCGTAACCGGCGGTCTGGGTGTTGCCGAGCTCCACGACGTCCGGCGGGGTGTCCTCGGAGAGGGCCGTGGTCAGCTTCTCCTGGATGCCGTTCCACTGCTGCTTCTCGACCTTGACCTTGACACCCGGGTGCTTGGCCTCGAACTCCTTGTTGACGCCGGCCATCCAGTCTTCGGGAGCCGAACCGTCCATCACCCAGACCGTGACCGACTTGCCGTCTCCGGAGGACTTGCCGCCGGAGCCGCCGTCGCCCGAACCACACGCGGCGATGCCGACCATCATGCCCGCGACGCCTATTGCCGCGATGAGCTTGCGCTTCACGCCATCACTCCTCAGGGATGCCTGCAACCCCCTGCCCACCGCGAAGACTTACGCCGATGTACTGCCCGGGGCCGGGTTCTGGTCTTTAATGGTTTAGACCAGTACCGGGAGCTTGGCCTAGACCTTTAGGGGTGTCAAGGGTGTATAAGAAGGGCTCTCGCGTCCGTTATCGGACCGACACCTGAGGAAGGGCGTCGCCCCATGACGAGGCCGTGCCACCATGTGAGCCGCGACAGTCGGAGGAGCCGGTGACGGCAGCAGCACAGAAGTCGGGAAGGCGGGGCATGGCCACGGACGGGGGCGGTACGGAGACCGAGGGCGCGGCACCGGCACGTACCGCGCGCGTGCCCAAGTACTACCGGCTCAAGCGCCATTTGCTGGACATGACCGAGACCCTGCCGCCCGGGACCCCGGTACCGCCGGAACGGACCCTGGCCGCCGAGTTCGACACGTCGCGCACGACGGTGCGCCAGGCGCTCCAGGAGCTGGTCGTCGAGGGCCGTCTGGAGCGGATCCAGGGCAAGGGCACATTCGTGGCCAAGCCGAAGGTCTCGCAGGCGCTGCAACTCACTTCGTACACCGAGGACATGCGGGCGCAGGGCCTGGAACCCACCTCCCAGCTCCTCGACATCGGTTACGTCACCGCCGACGACACCCTCGCCGGGCTGCTCGACATCTCGGCAGGCGGGCGGGTCCTGCGGATCGAGCGGCTGCGGCTCGCGAGCGGTGAGCCGATGGCGATCGAGACGACGCACCTGTCGGCGAAGCGCTTCCCGGCGCTGCGCCGCTCGCTCGTCAAGTACACGTCGCTCTACACGGCGCTGGCGGAGGTGTACGGCGTCCATCTCGCCGAGGCCGAGGAGACGATCGAGACCTCGCTGGCCACCCCGCGCGAGGCCGGGCTGCTCGGTACGGACGTGGGCCTGCCGATGCTGATGCTGTCCCGGCACTCGATCGACGGGAACGGCGAGCCGGTGGAGTGGGTGCGCTCGGTCTACCGCGGCGACCGCTACAAGTTCGTCGCCAACCTGAAGCGGCCGACGGACTGACGCGACGGCGAACCACGGAGCGGCCGGGGGTCCGGGGGCCGCCCCCGGGACAGCACAGCGTCGCCCACCTGAAGCGGCCGACGGACTGACGCGACGGCCGCCGGACAGGCAGCACTCCGGTACGGCTCTGACCTGCAGTGGTCGGGCCGTGTCCGTACCGATATGCGGACAGGGGGTTACGGACGGCGGTCGCAGCACCTAGATTTCGCGCACGTTACGAGTAAAGATCGCGCGAGGGGACGGATCGTCATGCCGCAGTCGCAGTCGACAACGCCAGCCCAGAGACAACGGGCCCTGTCCCCGAAGTCCATAGCCGTATGGGCCTCGGTGGCCCTCGTGGGCGCCATCGCCTGGGCGGTGCTCGCCCTCTCGCGCGGTGAAGAGGTCTCCGCCGCCTGGATGCTGGCGGCGGCTCTCGGCTCGTACGCCATCGCGTACCGCTTCTACTCGCGCTTCATCGCCCACCGCGTCCTGAAGGTCGACAAGAACCGGGCCACCCCCGCCGAGCGGCTCGACAACGGTGTCGACTTCCACCCCACCGACCGCCGCGTGCTGTTCGGGCACCACTTCGCCGCCATCGCGGGCGCGGGCCCGCTGGTCGGTCCCGTACTCGCCGCGCAGATGGGCTACCTGCCCGGCACGATATGGATCATCGTCGGCGTCATCCTCGCCGGCGCCGTCCAGGACATGGTGACGCTCTTCTTCTCCACCCGCCGCGACGGCCGTTCGCTCGGCCAGATGGCGCGCGACGAGATCGGGCCGTTCGGCGGCGCGGCCGCCCTGGTCGCGGTCTTCGCCATCATGATCATCCTGCTCGCGGTGCTCGCCCTGGTCATCGTGAACGCCCTCGCGCACTCCCCGTGGGGCGTCTTCTCCATCGGCATGACGATCCCGATCGCCCTCTTCATGGGTGTCTATCTGCGCATCCTGCGTCCGGGCCGGGTCAGCGAGGTCTCGATCATCGGCGTCGCGCTGCTGCTGCTCGCGATCGTCTCGGGCGGCTGGGTCGCGGAGTCCTCGTGGGCGGACACGTTCACGCTGGAGCCGGGCACGCTGGTCATCTGGATGATCGTGTACGGCTTCCTCGCCTCGGTCCTCCCGGTGTGGCTGCTGCTCGCCCCGCGCGACTACCTCTCCACCTTCATGAAGGTCGGCACGATCGGGCTGCTCGCGCTCGGCGTCTTCATCGCCCTGCCGACGATGAAGATGCCCGCGGTGACGGACTTCGCGACCAGCGGCACGGGCCCCGTCTTCGCCGGCTCGATGTTCCCCTTCGTCTTCATCACCATCGCCTGCGGCGCGCTCTCCGGCTTCCACTCCCTGGTCTCCTCGGGCACCACCCCGAAGATGGTCCAGAAGGAGACGCAGATCCGGATGATCGGTTACGGCGCGATGCTGACCGAGTCGTTCGTCGCGGTGATGGCGATGATCACGGCGTGCATCATCGACCCGGGTCTGTACTTCGCCATCAACTCGCCCGTGGGTGTGGTGGGAGACAGCGTCCAGGCCGCGTCCCAAGCGGTGACCAACCTGGGCTTCTCCATCTCTCCGGAGGCGCTGGCCCAGGCGGCGAAGGACGTCGAGGAGCAGAGCCTGCTCTCGCGCACCGGCGGCGCGCCGACCTTCGCGCTCGGCATGTCGGAGATCTTCTCCGCGGTCGTCGGCGGCACCACGATGAAGGCGTTCTGGTACCACTTCGCGATCATGTTCGAGGCGCTGTTCATCCTCACCACGGTGGACGCGGGCACCCGCGTCGGGCGCTTCATGCTCCAGGACATGCTGGGCAACGTCTACAAGCCGTTCCGCCAGGTCAGCTGGAAGCCGGGCGTCTGGTTCGCCAGTGCGGTCGTGGTCGGCGGCTGGGGCTACTTCCTGTGGGTCGGCGTGCACGACCCGCTGGGCGGCATCAACCAGCTCTTCCCGCTCTTCGGCATCGCCAACCAGCTGCTGGCCGCCGTCGCCCTCGCCGTCTGCACCACGCTGCTCGTGAAGTCCGGCCGCCTGAAGTGGGCGTGGGTCACCGCGGTGCCGCTCGCCTGGGACGTGGCGGTCACGCTCACCGCCAGCTGGCAGAAGATCTTCTCGGACGACGTGAAGGTCGGCTTCTTCGCCCAGCGCGACAAGTACCAGGCGGGCATCGACGCGGGCCAGGTGCTGCCGCCCGCCAAGAACATGGACCAGATGCACACCGTCGTCACCAACTCGACGGTCGACGGCGTGCTGTGCGCGCTCTTCGCGGTCCTCATCGTGGTGGTACTGGCCGACGCCGGCCGGGTCTGCCTCAAGGCGATCCGCGACCCGCAGAGCGTGAAGCTGCACGAGGCTCCGTACGTCGAGTCCAGGCTGGTCGCCCCCGCCTCGATCATCGCGACCAAGGAGGAGAAGGCCGAGCTGGTCGCGGCGGGCGCCGGCCCCGAGGGCGGCACCCGCAAGGAGACCGCGCCGGCCGGCCCGGGGGCCTCCGAATGACCCTGACGGACGTGCGCCGCGCGGCGGGCCGGATCCGCTGGTACGTCCGCGAGCTGACGGGCGAGTCGGCGTACGACCGGTACGTCGCCCACGCACGGTCGTGCGACCCCGAAGCACCGGTGATGACCCGCCGTCAGTTCGAGCGCGGCCGCACGGACGCCCGCGAGGCGGACCCCCGCGAGGGCTTCCGCTGCTGCTGAGCGGTCCCACAACGGGCCGCCGCGCCCCCTTACGGGGATGCGGCGGCCCGTCGGCGTCAGCGCACCCACTCCTTCAGCGCTTCGGTCTCCAGGGTGATCTCCACCGGGCCCGGCAGCGCCACCTGCTTGCCGAACGGGACCGTGTGCGCGTTCTCGTACCGGACGCCGTCGGGCTCGCTGCAGACGGTCACCTCGCGGGTGTCGCGGTCGATCAGCAGGTAGACCGGGATGCCGGTCTCGGCGTAGGCACGCGGCTTTTCCACCCGGTCGCGCTGGTCGGTGGCGGTGTCGTACGACGTGACCTCGACGACCATCAGCACGGAGTCGGGATCGGCTCACTCGCCCTGCCCCACGAAGGCATCACCGGGTGCGAGTGAGCCGTCGGGGCGCGCACGGCCCTTCCGGCATGCCTGCACCTTCAGTCCCTGGTCGGGGTGGAGCCACAGCTCGGGACGGGACTGCATACAGATGCGTGTCAGCCACTGAATGATTCGCCCGTGGTCCCCGTCCGGCACAACCCTCCCCTCAGCCTCCCGTCGATGAGTTCCCGCCGCACGCCCTCGGTCGTGCGGGCCAGTGTGCGCGTGGCCTCGTCGAATTCTTCGGGGAGCGGGTGGGGCCGGTCGGCGACAGCTGACATGGGGCGTACCTCCGTGTGCTCACGACGATAGCGGAGCGCTGTGACAACCACCTTCGCTCTTCCCGTGTGACACAACATGTGGGGGCCGCTTCACCCAACCGCCCCCACATGTATGCTCATGCTCGCTGTCGCCGCAGGGGAATCCGGTGTGAATCCGGAACTGTCCCGCAACGGTGTGATCGGTGCGCTTCTGCGCACCCAGGAGTCCGAAGACCTGCCGACGGTGTGTCCGGCTCGACCGAACCGGACACCGACACGTCCGGGCCTCGCGGTTGGGCCGGTGGACGCTACGCGGTATGCCGCCCTTCCCGGGGTGACGTGTGCCCGTACGCCCCCCCCGTTCCCCGCCGGCCCCGAGCCGAGCGAGGGAGAGCACCCCGTGACCATCGCGTCAGCCGATCCGGCAACTGCCACGGAGCCGACGGATCCAGCGGAGTCGACGGAGCCGTCCGACGGGCCCGGAGCCGGGACCGCACTGCTGCGGACCCTCACCGACCTGACCGCCGACCTTCCCGACACCGACCCGGGCAGGGTCGCCGCGGCCGCCCTGCGCGGCCGCAACGCGGCGTCGGACGCGGCCGAGCTCCGGGGCCTCGCCACCGACGCCGCCGCCGGGCTGATCTCCGAGGACCCGGCGTACTCCCGGCTCGCGGCACGCCTCCTGACCCGGACGATCCGCGACGAGGCGGCGACGCAGGGCGTCCGCACCTTCTCCGAGTCGGTGTCCGTCGGCCACCGCGAGGGCCTGATCGCCGACCGTACGGCCGGCTTCGTGACCGCCCACGCGGCCCGCCTCGACGCGCTGGTCGACCCGGCCGCCGACGACCGCTTCGGCTACTTCGGCCTGCGCACGGTCTACAGCCGCTACCTCCTGCGCCACCCGATCACCCGTCAGGTGATCGAGACCCCGCAGCACTTCATGCTGCGCGTGGCGTCCGGTCTGGCCAAGGACGACTCCCCCGCGGCCGCCGACGAGGTCGCCGCGCTGTACCGCCTGATGAGCCGCCTGGACTACCTGCCGTCCTCGCCGACGCTCTTCAACTCCGGTACGCGTCACCCGCAGATGTCCTCCTGCTACCTGCTGGACTCGCCGCTCGACGAGCTCGACTCGATCTACGGCCGCTACCACGAGGTCGCGCGCCTCTCCAAGCACGCGGGCGGCATCGGCCTCTCGTACTCCCGCATCCGCGCCCGCGGCTCCCTGATCCGCGGCACCAACGGTCACTCGAACGGCATCGTCCCCTTCCTGCGCACCCTCGACTCGTCGGTCGCCGCCGTCAACCAGGGCGGCCGGCGCAAGGGCGCGGCCTGCGTCTACCTGGAAACCTGGCACGCGGACATCGAGGAGTTCCTGGAACTGCGCGACAACACGGGCGAGGAGGCGCGGCGTACGCACAACCTGAACCTCGCGCACTGGATCCCCGACGAGTTCATGCGCCGCGTCGACGCGGACACCGACTGGTCGCTGTTCTCGCCCGCGGACGTTCCCGAGCTCGTCGACCTGTGGGGCGACGCGTTCGACCGGGCGTACCGCAAGGCGGAGGCGGACGGTCTGGCCCGTACGACGATTCCCGCGCGCCAGCTGTACGGCCGGATGATGCGTACCCTCGCGCAGACCGGGAACGGCTGGATGACGTTCAAGGACGCGTCGAACCGTACGGCGAACCAGACCGCCGAGCCGGGCTCCGTCGTCCACTCCTCGAACCTGTGCACCGAGATCCTGGAGGTCACGGACGACGGTGAGACGGCCGTCTGCAACCTCGGTTCCGTCAACCTCGGTTCGTTCGTGTCCCGGAACGGCGAGATCGACTGGGAGCGGCTGGACGAGACCGTCCGTACCGCCGTCACCTTCCTCGACCGCGTCGTCGACATCAACTTCTACCCGACCGAGCAGGCCGGCCGCTCCAACGCCAAGTGGCGCCCGGTGGGTCTGGGCGCGATGGGTCTCCAGGACGTCTTCTTCAAGCTGCGCCTGCCCTTCGACTCCCCCGAGGCGCTCGCCCTCTCCACGCGGATCGCCGAGCGCATCATGCTCGCCGCGTACGAGGCGTCCTGCGACCTCGCCGAGGTCAGCGGCCCGCTCCCGGCCTGGGAGAAGACCCGCGCGGCGCGCGGCGTCCTGCACCCCGACCACTACGGCGTCGAGGTCACCTGGCCGGAGCGGTGGGACGCGCTGCGCGCCCGTGTCGCGAAGACCGGAATGCGCAACTCCCTGCTCCTCGCGATCGCGCCGACCGCGACCATCGCGTCGATCGCGGGCGTGTACGAGTGCATCGAGCCGCAGGTCTCCAACCTCTTCAAGCGCGAGACGCTCAGCGGTGAGTTCCTCCAGGTCAACGCCTACCTGGTGGAGGACCTGAAGAAGCTCGGCGTCTGGGACGCCCAGTCCCGCGAGGCGCTGCGCGAGTCCAGCGGCTCGGTGCAGGGCTTCAGCTGGATCCCCGAGGAGGTACGGGCCCTCTACCGCACCGCCTGGGAGATCCCGCAGCGCGGACTGATCGACATGGCGGCGGCCCGTACGCCGTACCTCGACCAGTCGCAGTCCCTGAACCTCTTCCTGGAGACGCCGACCATCGGGAAGCTCTCCTCGATGTACGCGTACGCGTGGAAGAAGGGGCTGAAGACGACGTACTACCTGCGCTCGCGCCCCGCGACCCGCATCGCCCGGGCCGCGGGCTCCGGCGCGGCGGCCGCGGCCCCCGTCCCCGTCCCCGTACAGCAGGCCCCCGCCGCTCCCGACGCGGACGCGATCGCCTGCTCCCTTGAGAACCCCGAGTCCTGCGAGGCGTGCCAGTAATCATGAGTGACAAGAACCTTCTCGACCCGGGCTTCGAGCTGACCCTGCGCCCCATGCGCTACCCGGACTTCTACGAGCGCTACCGGGACGCGATCAAGAACACATGGACGGTGGAGGAGGTCGACCTCCACTCGGACGTCGCCGATCTCGCGAAGCTCTCGCCCGGTGAGCAGCACATGATCGGCCGGCTGGTCGCGTTCTTCGCGACGGGCGACTCGATCGTCTCCAACAACCTGGTGCTGACGCTCTACAAGCACATCAACTCCCCCGAAGCGCGCCTCTACCTCTCGCGCCAGCTCTTCGAGGAGGCCGTCCACGTCCAGTTCTACTTGACGCTGCTGGACACCTACCTCCCCGACCCGGACGACCGCGCGGCGGCGTTCGACGCGGTGGAGGAGATCCCCTCGATCCGTGAGAAGGCGCAGTTCTGCTTCACGTGGATGGACTCGGTCGAGAAGATCGACCGCCTGGAGACGAAGGCCGACCGCCGCCGCTTCCTGCTGAACCTGATCTGCTTCGCGGCGTGCATCGAGGGGCTGTTCTTCTACGGCGCGTTCGCGTACGTCTACTGGTTCCGCTCGCGCGGCCTGCTGCACGGCCTGGCGACCGGCACCAACTGGGTGTTCCGCGACGAGACGATGCACATGAACTTCGCGTTCGAGGTCGTGGACACCGTCCGCAAGGAGGAGCCGGACCTCTTCGACGACGCCCTGCAGCAGCAGGTCACGGACATGCTGAAGGAAGCCGTCGAGGCGGAGCTCCAGTTCGGCCGCGACCTGTGCGGTGACGGCCTGCCCGGAATGAACACCGAGTCGATGCGCGAGTACCTCCAGTGCGTCGCCGACCAGCGCCTGGAGCGCCTCGGTTTCGCCCCGGTGTACGGCTCGCAGAACCCGTTCTCCTTCATGGAGCTCCAGGGCGTGCAGGAGCTGACGAACTTCTTCGAGCGCCGTCCGTCGGCGTACCAGGTCGCGGTCGAGGGCTCGGTCGCCTTCGACGACGACTTCTAGACCGCGGGTCCCGGACCGCGCGTTCCGGACCGCGAGCGGGCGGTCGCGCCTGGCGTCGCGGAGGATCGTGCCCCACCAGAGAAGCTGGTCGAGCATGGCCTCCGCGGCGCCGTTGGGCCCTTCCGGGTCCTTCAAGGTCCCGTGGGGGCCGAAGAGCTCGTAGTAACGGGGGAACGAGACGCAGTCGCGGACCGTGTGGGCGTGGAGCCCGTTGAAGACCTGGCGGAGTTGTCCGATCGCCAGGAGACCGCCGCTGCAGCCGACGAGCCGCCCTCGAGCAGGGCCCCTTCCGGCCGGACGGCCATGCCGCCCTGCTCGCGGACGAGTCGGCCGTCACCGGCGGCCCCGGATTCACCGGGCGGGTGGACACCCTGCCGGGCCTTCCCCAGTCCAGCGGCATCACGCGCCTGGTCCACCCCGAGGCGGGCGAGCCGAGGCCGGCGTACGAGGCGCTCGAACTGCCCGCCGCCGACGACCAGCGCCTCCTCGCCCACCTGCCCGCCGACGACAGCACGTCCGCCGCCCTCGACCGCCTCACCGCCGCCGGTCCCGGGGGCACTGCGCGCGGTCCCGGGCCGACGCGGACCGCGCGGGACCGTTCAGGCGGCAGCGCGGTCCGCGGGCGGCCGACGGCGGCCGGCGGCGTCGAGCACCGGCGACGCCTTCGTCCGAGTGCGGTGCGGACCGACCGCACTCCAGGGGCTGGGGCGGACCCCGGGGCGGGCCCGTCCGGTCAGGAGACGCCGCAGCTGGACGCGGACCAGAAGCGGCTCGCGCGGTGGTCCAGGTGGGTGTGGTCGCCGTGGCCCGGGTAGCCGGGGCCGAGGATGCCGTTGAAGCCGTGGTGACGGGCCTGCTTGGCCAGCGTGCACAGGGAGTGCGGGCCGGAGCCGAGGTCGGCGGCGTCGCCGTACAGGTGGCGGCTGCTCGACGCCCCGCCCACCGCGTCGTTGCAGGCGTGGGAGCGGAAGCCGCTGGTGACCCGGATGGACTGGTCCCCGAGGGCGTGCCGGAGTGCTTCCAGCTTCCACATGGTGCGCAGGGCGTTCGACTTGGCGGTGGCGGCGCTCACCGCCCCGCCGGACCAGGTGCTGTTGCAGGTGTTGAGCTCGGCGTACGAGAAGTGGACGGGCGTGCAGTCGTCGTCCTGGAGGTCGTAGAGCTTGCTGAAGGTGGCGGGGCCCGCGACGCCGTCCGAGGAGAGCCCGTACGCGGACTGGAAGCGCTTGACGGCGGCGGTGGTGGCGGGGCCGTACTCGCCGTCGACGGCGAGCACCGCGCCGTAGCCCGGGTAGCCGCCGAGCCGGATCTGGAGCTGGGTGACGTCGGCTCCGGTGGCGCCCTGGGAGAGGGTGCGGGACCAGGTGTAGCAGCCGTCGGCGTGCGCGGTGCCCGCGGTGGCGACCGCCCCGCCCAACGTTGCGACCATGAGCATGACAAAACAGAGGACGGATCTCGCCGTACGCCGGAACATGGGGCCTCCATACCGAGGAGCAGAGGGGCACAGGAGCGGGGGGCACGCCCGAGACTGGCGCCTCCGCGCACACACGTCAACAGGGCGACTGCCAGGGTCATTTGTCCGACCAATGGCAGTCGCCCGGCGGCCCCGCGGCGACGGCGGAGAGGATCAGTCGTTCGGGACGGTCTCGTAGCGCGGCGTGCCCTCCGCCATCTGCTTCAGCGCGTCCTTGCGGTCGCGCTTCGACAGGCGGTCGATGTAGAGGCGGCCGTACAGGTGGTCCGTCTCGTGCTGGAGGCACCGCGCGAAGTAACCGGTGCCGCGCACCTTGACGGGGTTGCCCTCGGCGTCCTGGCCGCGCACCACCGCGTAGTCGGGACGGGCCAGTTCGGCGTACGCCGTCGGGACGGACAGGCAGCCCTCGTTGGCCTCGTCGAGCATGCGCTGCTCCTGCGGGAGCTCCTCCAGGACCGGGTTGCAGACCACACCGACGTGGCGCACGCCGTCGTCGTCCGGGCAGTCGTACACGAAGACCTTGAGGTCGACGCCGATCTGGTTGGCGGCCAGGCCGACCCCCTCGGCGGCGCGCTGGCTGGCGAACATGTCGTCGATCAGCGCCGCGAGCTTGTCGTCGAACTCGGTGACGTCCTTGCACTCCTGGTGGAGGACCGGGTTCCCGACGACGGTGATGGGGCGGGCGGTACCGCGCTCGCGGTACGCCCGCTCGCGCTCCTCGGTGTTCTCCGTGTCCACGACGAACCCGTCGTTGATGTCCTGCTGGTCCGTCTCGTGCTGCGCCATGTCCGCCGTACGCCTTCCTCAAAACCCCGAATACCGAATCCGATGCCCGTACAGCCTACGGGCAGGCTCCGGCGGACCCCTCAGCAGACTTCTTCGAGATCCCGCCACTCGCGGCTGTCGGGGTTGTCGGCGACCCATCCGTCGAGCAGCCCGCGCACCAGTCCGGCCGGCGCCGCGATGCCGCACTCGCGCTCCGGCAGCCAGAGCTCACCGGCACCGGCCGTGCGGTGGCCCAGCGGCCCCGGGTGACCGGGCTCGCTGTGGTCGTGCGGGTCGAGGTGCTCGCCGTCGCCCTCGTCGCTGGGCATCTGGGACTCGGAGCAGGCCCGGCAGAGCAGCCGTACGGACGACGACCAGTCCTCGGCGGCGAACCCCGCGTCGGCGGCGAGGCGCTCCAGGGCGTCCCGGTCCGACTCGGTGGCGGCCTCCAGGAGGACCACCCAGGTGGGTACGGGCGAGGGCGCCCACAGCTCGATCTCGTCGAAGACGGGGAAGGACGGACCCGCGGCGGTGACGCGCTCGCCGTGCGGTACGCCGTCGTGCAGGACGACCTCGCCCCAGCGGCGCCCGGAGGACGGCAGCGGGATCGAGAGCACCTCTATCCGGGCCGGGTCGAGCCTGCGGCCCCACACCACCTCGGCCTCGCCCTCCGGCGAGAGGCGGACGGCGGCGCTGCCCAGCTCCATGCCGTGGGGCTCGCCGCTCTCGGTGGGCTCGCCGGGCACCTTCAGGCCGTACGCCTGCCAGGCACGGCGGGCCAGCGGCCAGTCCTGGAGGGCGGTGGCCGCGATGCCGACGTTCCACCAGTCGGGAGCGCCGGTCTCCCGGTCGAGGAGCGCGACGGCGCGCAGGCCGGCGGCGCGGGCCTGCTCCCAGTCGTGCCGGAACTTGTGCAGCAGCGCGAGGTTGAACCAGGACTCCGACAACCAGGGTTCGAGGTCCGCCGCGCGTGTCAGCAGCGCTCCCGCGTCCTCGTACCGACCGTCGCCGATCAGCGTGAACGCGCGGTCGGTGGCCTGCCGCCACGAGGCGGACGGCCTGTGCCGTACCTTCCCGAAGATCTTCACGATTCCCGCCTGTCCCGCCTGCCGGTCGTTGAAGGTCCAGTGCCCCCCGGACACCCTCTTCTTCCTCTTCTTGGCATCCAACCATGCCGGGTCACAGGGCCGCTCATTACCCATGGGTTACCCCGGTGGGGACGGGGCCGCACCACCCCGGGACAGAACACGCGCCAGGGATTCCACGACCTCGGGCTGGTAGTCGCGGCAGGTGCCGAGACGCAGCTGTTCCAGGGCGCTGAGCGGCCCGCCCAGTCCCCCTCCGCTTTCCCCCGAGAAATCGTCGTATGCATTGACGGCGCGGACGATCCGGGCAGGCAGCGGCTGCTCACGGTACGGGTCGGCCTGCCGCTCGACGACCACCGCGACCTCGGCGGGGACCCCCGTCTGGCGTACGACGGCTCCGCCCAGGAGCGCGATGCGGCGCTGTTCGGCGAGCGGGAGGGATGCGGTGGCCCCGGCCGGGACCGGGTCGAGGAGGGAGAGCTGTCCGATGTCGTGCATCAGGGCGGCGTACTCCAGGACGGTGAGGTCGGGCTCGGCGAGCCCCAGCTCGCGCCCCACCGCACGGCTGAGCAGCGCGACGCGGTGGGCGTGGCCCTGCGGGGTGTGGCCGGCGATCTCGGTGGCGCGGGCGAGCGAGGCGATGGTCTGGCGGTACGTCGTGCGGACGGCGGCGTACCGGCGGAAGGACAGCTGGGTGAGCAGCAGGGGCACGCAGAAGACGGGCAGGGCCCACAGCCCGGTGACGGCGACGGCGAGCGCCATGACGGCGCCTGTGGCGCAGACGGCCGAGCCGATCCCGAGGAGCGCCCGCAGCTCGTCGCGCAGGAGCGGACCGTACGGGTAACCGGTGCGGGCGCGGGCCATGACGGCGGCGAGGACGGCGTCGCAGAGGGCGGTGAGGACGAGGAGCAGCAGGAGGAGGAGCGCGTGGTACGGGCCGTGGCCGACCCATTGTTCCCACAGGCCGCAGTTGTAGAGCGGCTGGAAGCAGACGGCGGCGAACGCGACGGTGAGGACGCGGCGGACGACGTGGTCGAGAGCGGACCCGTGGCCTGCGGCGACGTGCGGCACCGCGCCGGCGAGGGCGGCCGCGACCACGACGGCGACGACCTGGAGGACGCCGTGGACGGTGGGCTGTCCGGCGTTCTGTCCGAGCAGGGCGTAGGCGAGGGCTCCGGCGGCGCCGAGCGGGGCGGGTTCGCGCTCGGCGGGCAGGGCGCGGGGGCCGCCCCGTACGCCCCAGCGGGAGAGCTCCCCGACGGTGACGAGCGCGCCGAAGGCGAGGGCGACGCCGGGTTCGGCGACGCCGTACCAGAGGGTGTCGCCGAGGGCGTAGACGGTGAGCACGGCGGCGGCGCCGTACACGAGCCCGAGGGCGAGCGCAGGCCGCGCGGCCTTTCCGCCCCGCTTCATGCGGCACGCTCCGCGCGCGTACGGGCCCGGCAGTGCCGCTTGCGGCGCATCTCGGCCCCTGCGGCGTCCGAGGAGCGGGGCCCGCCGGCCGGGGCGGCGCTCACGCGGGCCGGCCCGGGTCGCGGCGGGGCGCGGCGGCGACAGCGGCCGCCGGATCCCCGTCCGGGGCAGGGGCGGGGGGCGCGTCGCCCGCGAGGGGTGGCGGGACGTTTCCTCCGGGGCCGGACTGCTCGTCCGAAGTGACCCGGTGGTGCCAGCCGTGGCGGGCCACCGCCCGGATCAGGGCAGCCACCATCAGCGGGTCGAACTGCGTGCCCGCGCACCGGTCGAGTTCCCGCAGGGCGGTCCCCACCGGCCGCGCCCGCCGGTACGAACGCGTCGACGTCATCGCGTCGAAGGCGTCCGCGACGGCGACGATCCGCGCGAACTCCGGGATCCGGCCGCCCTCGAGACCGTAGGGGTAGCCGCTGCCGTCGAGCCGCTCGTGATGGTGCAGGATCGCCGCCCGCGCCTCCCCGAGGAAGCCGATGCCGCGGACCATCTCGTGCCCGTACTCGGGATGCAGCTCGATGACACGGCGTTCCTCGGGGGTGAGCGGCCCGTCCTTGCGGAGCAGCCGCGTCGGGACGCCGAGCTTGCCGACGTCGTGCAGGATGCCGGCGAAGCGCAGGCCCTCGACGCGGTCCTCCTCCATGCCGAGTTCGCGGGCGATCATCACGGACGCGCGGCCGACGCGTTCGCTGTGCCCGCGCGTGTACGTGTCCTTGATGTCGACCGCCTGCACGAGGGCGCGGATGGTGGCCTGGTGGGCGGCGCGCTCGCGGTGGTACTGCGCGAAGGCCCAGCAGGAGATGTACATCGGCAGCAGCACGAAGAGCGCGGCGACCGGGCCGTACGGGCTGCGCCAGAGCACCGCCGTCATCAGCCCCGCCAGTCCCTGTACACCGTGCGGCGCGACGGACCGCAGCAGCAGCCCGCGCCACGCCGTCCGTACGGGCAGCCGCTCGGCCGTCGCCAGGATGCCGCCGTCCAGGGCGGTCAGGACCAGGCAGAAGGCGAGGACGGCGGCCCCGGCGGGCAGCAGGACGTACGGGAAGTCGGGCGCCGCCGGCCCGGCTGCCCCGCCCCCGCCCAGCGACGCACCGCCGCCGAGGAGCGTGCAGACATGGGCCGCGGCCCACGCGGCGAGCGCGAGCTGCGCCGCCCGCCAGGCCCGCCGCACGGCGCGCGGGCGGCGCTCGACATGGCCGACGAGGGCCCCGGGTACGGCGACGAGCGCGGCGGCCGGCGGCGGCAGCAGCAGTACGGCGGCGAGCAGCACGGGGAAGAAGGACCCCGCGCCGACCCGCAGCGCGCTGACGAGGAACGGCCGGCGCCCGAGCAGCTCGCAGGCGGCGTGGAGCGCGGCGAGCAGTGCGGCGGTGCCCCAGGGGGTGCCGACGCCGGGCCGCAGGGCGGGCAGCGCGCACCAGGCGGCCGCCAGCAGCGCACACAGGAGGTACGCGCGCGCCGCCACCGAAAGGACTCCCACCAGCCTCGCTCCTGTTGTCCCGAGTCCGCCCGCCACAATCAGTGCGTCACGCTAGCGAGTTGAGCGGGGCTGGAGACGACGAAGCGGCCGATTAGCACCTTCGAGTGATAATCGGCCGCTTCGTGACGCGGGAGCCCGGCCGGGACGGGACAGGGCGGAGCCCGGGGCTACGCCTCGTTGGCGGCGGCCGGCAGGTCGGCGGACGTCGTGGCCGTCACGTCCTGCTCGGGCACGGCCTGCCCCGACCGGATCAGATCGATGCGCCCCATGACCTTGGCCCGCAGATCGGCCGGTACGTCGTCACTGCCGCAACAGCGCTTCACCAGCTTCTTGACGGCCTGCTCCAGGCCGTACTTCTCCAGGCACGGGGAGCACTCCCCGAAGTGCACCTCGAACTTGGTGCAGTCGCTGTCCGGCATCTCGTGGTCGAGGAACTCGTAGAGGTGGTCCAGGACCTCAGAGCAGTCAGTCTCGTGCGGCTCTCCGCAGCTCATGAGCCCGAACCTTTCCCGTCGTTCGACTCTCCGGCACCCGCCGGGACGAGCCCGCGGTCACGCGCGTAGTCCTCGAGCATGCCGCGCAGTTGACGGCGGCCCCGGTGCAGCCGGGACATCACCGTGCCGATGGGTGTTCCCATGATGTCCGCGATCTCCTTGTACGCAAAGCCCTCTACATCCGCGAGGTAGACCGCGATGCGGAACTCCTCGGGGATCGCCTGCAGCGCGGACTTGACGTCCGAGTCGGGCAGGTGGTCGAGCGCCTGCGACTCGGCGGAGCGCAGGCCCGTCGACATGTGCGACTCGGCGCGCGCGAGCTGCCAGTCCTCGATCTCCTCGGCGCCGCTGCGCTGCGGTTCGCGCTGCTTCTTCCGGTACGTGTTGATGAAGGTGTTCGTCAGAATGCGGTAAAGCCACGCCTTCAGGTTCGTACCCTCACGGAACTGGTGGAAGGACCCGTACGCCTTGGCGTACGTCTCCTGCACCAGGTCCTCCGCGTCGGCCGGATTGCGCGTCATGCGCAGCGCGGCCGAGTACATCTGGTCGAGGAAGCCCAGCGCGTCGCGCTCGAAACGCGCGTTGCGCTCGGCGGTGCTCTCCTCCGCCGCCTGGCCGTCGTCGGTCCCTGTGTCGGTCCCAGTGACCGGACCCACCTCCTCCAACGCCGTGGCGGGGCCGAATGCGGACCCGCTCGAAACGGAGGATAGACGACGATCCTGCCCGGCCGCCGCCCGACGGGGGGCGGTCTGGGCCGCGGTGAGCACCGTCCACTCCAGGTCAGCGGTGTTCGAGCGGCTCGGGCAGATGGTCGATCCCATGCGACGGACTCCCTCTCCACGTACGTGCGGTCTGTGTCGACGCACGGAACAACAGAGGTCTCGCGCAGATCATTCCCCGAGCCCGCCGATCCAGCCCCCGACGGCGTCCGTGATCACTTCCACCACCTGCCCGCCGGTGGTGCCGGCCTTCTTCGGCACGGCGAACCCGTGGTCGGCGTACTCCACTTCCACCAGGTCGTACGTCCCGTCCGGGAACTCCCCGGGCTTCCCGAAGGGATCGTTTCCGCCCTGTACGACCAGAGTGGGGACCCCGGCGCCCAGAAGTTCCTCCGCCCGGGACTTCTCGGGGCGGCCGGGAGGGTGGAGCGGAAAGCTCAGCGCGAGTACGGCGCGCGCGCCCAGTTCGGCGGCGGTCCGGCACGCGACGCGCGCCCCGGCGCTGCGCCCGCCGGAGACGACCGGCAGTCCGGGCTTCTCCAGGGCGGGCCACAGCCCGCGCCACCCGGCGTCCAGGGTCCGGGGCGCGGGCGCGAGCTTCTTCCCGGCCACCCGCCAGGGCTGCTCCACCAGGGCGACGCTCACCCCGCGCGCGGGCAGCGCGGCCGCGAGCCCCTGGAGGTCCCGCGCCTCGATGCCGCCCCCGGCGCCGTGGCCCACGGCCAGGACGATCCACGGCGCCTCGGCCCCGAACCAGGTGATCCGGGCCTCACCGGCCGCCGTCTCCACCGTCCCGGCCGTCCCGCTCCGCGTCACACGCACCGTCCTCCCCGCTCCCCGTACCGCCTCAGAACAGCGTTTCCTCCTCCGGAGCCGCCAGTTCCTCCAGCAGCTCCGGACCGTTGTTGCGCACGTTGCTCACCGCCGTGCCCACCGGATACGCCCGCATCAGCCCGCCCGGCGGCGGCGCCAGCAGCGACCGTACGTCCTCGGCGTCCGTACGGGCCGGATCCAGCCACGCGTCCCACCGGTCCGGCGTCAGCATCAGCGGCATCCGGGGGTGGATCTCGGCCAGCGTTCCCGGCCCGTCGGCCGGCGCGACCGCCAGCGGCGTCGTCTCCGCCTCGGTGGTGATGACCGAGCACGTCGCCCACCACGCCTGCGGGTGGTCGTCCGGCAGCGTCCGGTCGCGCCAGAACTCGTACAGCCCGGCCAGCGCCATGACCGACCCGTCCGCCGGAGTCACGAAGTACGGCTGCTTCCGCGGCCGCTTCTTCTTCCCCTGCTCCTCCAGCTGCCGCTCGTCCGCGCCGGTGACCCACTCGTAGTAGCCGTCGGCGGGAAGGACGCAGCGCCGGGAGACGAACGGCCGCCGGAACGACGGCTTCTCGTGCACCGTCTCCGCCCGCGCGTTGATCATCCGGGCCCCGCCGTCGGGCGACTTCGCCCACGAGGGCACGAGCCCCCATTTCAGCTTCCTCAACTGCCGGACCGGGCGCTCGTCGCCCGCGTCCTTCACAGGACGCTCCAGGACCGCGTAGACCTCCTTCGTCGGAGCCACGTTCCAGTCCGGGGCGAGTGCCTCCTCGGGCTCCCACTTCTGCACATCGAAGAGCCCGACGAGTTCCTCGGCACTCCGGCTCGCTGCATACCGTCCGCACATGGATGCCACACTGCCACGACTTCCGGACTTCCGGACTTCCGGACTTCCGGACTTCCGGACTTCCCGACTTCCCGACTTCCCGACTTCAAGGAGCCGCCCTGACCATGGACAGCACACCTCTCGGCGATCTGTGGGACCGCCTCTCCGGTACGCAGCCCGATCCGGGCCAGTGGCTCGTGGCGGCCGCGGCCCTCCTCGCCCTGGCCGTCGTCGTCCCGCGTCCCGTGTGGCGCCTGTCGCGCAACGCCGTCACCATCGCCCACGAGGGCGGGCACGGCCTGGTCGCCCTGCTCACGGGCCGCAGCCTCGACGGCATCCGCCTCCACTCCGACACGAGCGGCCTGACCGTGAGCCGGGGCAGGCCGACCGGCATCGGCATGATCCTGACGGCCGCCGCCGGCTACCCCGCGCCCTCCCTCCTGGGCCTCGGCGGCGCCTGGCTGCTCGCCGCGGACCGCATCACGCTCTTCCTCTGGATGGCGACGGCCCTGCTGCTGGCGATGCTGGTGATGATCCGCAACGCGTACGGCGCCCTGACCGTGATCGTCACCGGCGCCGCCTTCCTCCTGGTCTCCTGGCTCACGGCCCCGGAGATCCAGGCCGCCTTCGCGTACGCCGCCGTCTGGTTCATGCTCGTCGGCGGTGTCCGTCCCGCCTTCGAGCTCCAGTCCAAGCGCCGTCACGGGGGCGCCCCCGACTCGGACGCCGACCAGCTGTCGCGGCTCACGCACGTACCGGTCGCGCTGTGGCTGTTCTTCTTCCACACGGTGTCGGTCTGCGCCCTGCTGGGCGGCGGGCGCTGGCTGCTCGGCCTGTGACGGCGTCCGGAGCGGCCCCGGCCGGGGCCGTCACACACCGTCCGCACACTGACACCATTGAGTTACGCCCCGGTTTCGGGGCATTTGATCAAGATCGGGGCCCGCCGCGAGCCATTAAAGTGAAGGCCATGACCGAAAGCCCCGTGCACCCCGCCCTCTGGCCCGCACCCCACACCGGCGAAGCCGTCGACGCGACCGTCACCGTGCCCGGATCGAAATCGGTCACCAACCGCGCTCTCGTCCTGGCCGCCCTCGCCGCCGAGCCCGGCTGGCTGCGCCGCCCGCTGCGCTCCCGCGACACCCTGCTGATGGCCGACGCGCTGCGCGCGATGGGCGTCGGCATCGAGGAGACCGTGTCGTCCTCCTCGTCCGCCACGGGTGAGCTCGACGGCTCCGGCGAGGCCTGGCGCGTGATTCCGGCGGGGCTGCACGGCCCGGCCACGGTCGACGTCGGCAACGCGGGCACCGTGATGCGCTTCCTGCCGCCCGTCGCGGCGCTCGCCGACGGCCCCGTCCGTTTCGACGGCGACCCCCGTTCGTACGAACGCCCGCTCGGCGCCGTCATCGACGCGCTGCGCACCCTCGGCGCCCGTATCGACGACGACGGCCGCGGCGCGCTCCCGTTGACCGTGCACGGCAGCGGCGCGCTGGACGGCGGCCCGGTCGAGATCGACGCGTCCTCGTCCTCGCAGTTCGTCAGCGCGCTCCTGCTGTCCGCCCCGCACTTCAACCAGGGCGTGGAGGTGCGCCACACCGGCGCCGTCCTCCCCTCCATGCCGCACATCCTGATGACCGTCGACATGCTGCGCGCGGTCGGCGCCCAGGTGGACACCCCCGAGTCCGGCGGCGAGCCCAACGTGTGGCGGGTCTCCCCCGGCGCCCTGCTCGGCCGCGACCTGACCGTCGAGCCCGACCTTTCCAACGCGCAGCCGTTCCTCGCCGCCGCCCTGATCACCGGCGGCCGGGTCACCATCCCCGACTGGCCCGAGCGCACCACCCAGCCGGGCGACGCGCTGCGTGAGATCTTCACCGCGATGGGCGGCTCCTGCGAACTCACCGAGCAGGGCCTGACCTTCACCGGCAGCGGCACGGTGCACGGCATCGACGTGGACCTCGGCGACGTCGGCGAGCTGACTCCCGGTATCGCGGCGGTCGCCGCCCTGGCCGACTCCGAGTCCGTACTGCGCGGTGTCGCGCACCTGCGGCTGCACGAGACCGACCGGCTGGCCGCCCTCACCCGGGAGATCAACGCGCTCGGCGGCGACGTCACCGAGACCGAGGACGGCCTGCGCATCCGGCCGCGCCGCCTGCACGGCGGGACCTTCCACACATACCACGACCACCGCATGGCGACCGCGGGCGCGATCATCGGCCTCGCGGTCAAGGACGTGCTGATCGAGAACGTGGCGACCACCGCCAAGACACTGCCCGACTTCCCGCAGATGTGGACCGGAATGCTCGACGGAAACTGACGGGGCCTGACGACATGCGCCGCTACGGCAAGAACCCCGACGAGGACGACATCCGGATCCGCCCCAACCGCAAGGGCAACCGGCCTCGCACCCACACCCGCCCCAAGCACGAGGACGCCGTCGAGGGCTTTGTCCTGACCGTCGACCGGGGCCGCATCACCTGCCTCGTCGAGGACCGCACGGTGGTCGCGATGAAGGCCCGCGAGCTGGGCCGCAAGTCCGTCGTCGTGGGCGACCGGGTCGCCATCGTCGGCGACCTGACGGGCGACAAGGACACCCTGGCCCGCATCGTCCGCGTCGAGTCCCGCCGCTCGGTGCTGCGCCGTACCGCCGACGACGACGATCCGTTCGAGCGGGTGGTCGTCGCCAACGCCGACCAGCTGGCGATCGTCACGGCCCTGGCCGACCCCGAGCCGCGCCCGCGCATGATCGACCGCTGCCTGGTGGCGGCGTACGACGCCGGGCTCGAGCCTCTCCTCGTACTGACCAAGTCGGACCTGGCGCCGGCGGACCAGCTGCTGTCCGCCTACCGCCCCCTCGGCGTCCCGTACATCGTGACCAGCCGCGAGGACCTGGCGAACGGGGCCGCGACCGAGCTGGTGCGGCGGCACCTGGAGGACAAGGTCACGGCCTTCGTCGGCCACTCGGGGGTCGGGAAGACGACGCTGGTCAACACACTGGTGCCGGAGGACCGCTGGCGTACGACCGGCGTGGTCAACGCGGTCACCGGCCGCGGCCGGCACACCACCACATCGGCGCTCGCGCTGCCGCTCACGGGGGTGGACGGCTGGGTGATCGACACGCCCGGCGTCCGCTCCTTCGGGCTGCACCACGTGGATCCGTCGCGCGTCATCCTCGCCTTCCCCGACCTCGAACCGGGGACGGAGGGCTGCCCGCGCGGCTGCAGCCACGACGAGCCGGAGTGCGCGCTGGACCAGTGGGCGGCCGACGGCCACGCCGACCCGGCCAGGCTGGACTCGCTGCGGCGGCTGCTCGCGACGCGGGAGCGGCGCGAGGGCGACTGACCCGCCGCGCCGCGTTCACCGCTGCCCGCTCCCGGCAAGGGCATACTCACACCACGTACGACGAAGCAGTCACCGACGCGGGAGGAACCGGCCATGGCGTGGCTGCTGGTGGTGGTGGCGGGGCTCCTGGAGACCGGCTTCGCGGTGTGCCTGAAGCTGTCCCACGGCTTCACCAGGCTGTGGCCCACGGTCGCCTTCGCCTCGTTCGCGCTGGGCAGTTTCGGGCTGCTGACGCTCGCACTGAAGAAGCTCGACGTGGGACCCGCGTACGCGGTGTGGACCGGCATCGGGGCCGCGGGCACCGCGATCTACGGGATGGTCTTCCTCGGTGACGCGGTCTCGACGCTGAAGCTCGTCTCGATCTCGCTGGTGATCATCGGCGTCATCGGGCTCCAGCTCTCGGGCTCGGTCCACTGAGAGCGGTGCGCGGGATCCGCGGCGTACGGACGGCAGAGCGCGCCCGCACACCGGGACCGTGTGGTTCGCGGAGAACGTGGTCGATACTGTTCGGTCATGCCCGACTATCACGATGATCTGCGCTTCGCCCATGTCCTCGCGGACGCCGCGGACGCCACGACGATGGAGCGCTTCAAGGCTCTGGATCTCAAGGTCGAGACCAAACCGGACATGACTCCGGTGACGGAGGCCGACAAGGCCGCCGAGGAGCTGATCCGCAGCCACCTGCACCGCGGCAGGCCGCGCGACGCCGTCCTGGGCGAGGAGTACGGGCTGCAGGGCTCGGGCCCGCGCCGCTGGGTGGTCGATCCGATCGACGGCACCAAGAACTACGTGCGCGGCGTGCCGGTCTGGGCGACGCTGATCTCGCTCATGGAGGCCGGCGAGAACGGCTTCCAGCCCGTGATGGGCGTCGTGTCCGCGCCCGCGCTGGGCCGTCGCTGGTGGGCGGCGAAGGGCGGCGGCGCGTACACCGGGCGCAGTCTCACCTCGGCCACGCGGCTCCGTGTCTCCAAGGTCGACCGGATCGAGAACGCGTCCTTCGCGTACTCCTCGCTCAGCGGCTGGGAGGAGCAGGGGCGCCTCGACGGCTTCCTGGACCTGACCCGCGCCTGCTGGCGGACGCGCGGGTACGGCGATTTCTGGCCGTACATGATGGTCGCCGAGGGGGCGGTGGACATCTGCGCGGAGCCGGAGCTCTCGCTCTGGGACATGGCCGCGAACGCGATCATCGTCCAGGAGGCCGGCGGTGTCTTCACCAGCCTCGACGGTGTGACGGGACCCCACGGCGGCAACGCGGCGGCGTCCAACGGCCTGCTCCACGAGGAGATGCTGGGCCACCTCCGCGGATAGGGCGTCCTCCCCGTACGGAAGTCCGGCACCCGGCGCAGTTCGTCACGGCCCTCGTGAAACCGGCGCGCGGAGGCGTGTGATCGCGTCACACGCCTTCCCGCGCCCTCTTGTTGCCGTCCCGCCCGGCTGCCACTCTGGAACCCCCCACTTGTGAACTTGTGAATCAGTTCTCGCAGTTCGTGGGTTCGCTTCACCAAGGAGGTGGCTCCTTCCATGCTCGTCCGTGACGCCATGAGTACGGTGGTCCTCACCATCGGCCCCGCCCACACGCTCCGCCAGGCAGCCCGGCTGATGGCGGAGCGCCGCGTCGGGGCGGCCGTCGTCCTCGACACCGACGCCGACGGACTCGGCATCCTGACCGAACGCGACATCCTCGTCTCCGTCGGGTCGGACCAGGACCCCGACCTCGAAACGGCCGGAGCCCACACCACCACCGACGTCGTCTTCGCCGCCCCCTCCTGGACGCTGGAGGAAGCCGCGCAGGCCATGGCGCACGGGGGCTTCCGGCACCTGATCGTGCTGGACGGCGACGGCCCCGTGGGCGTCGTCTCCGTGCGCGACATCATCCGCTGCTGGGCACCGGCCCGGAGCCGGCCGCAACCGACCGCACTGGCGCTCTGAGTACGCGAGAAGGCCGGACTCCCCTCGGGGAATCCGGCCCTCCGCCTACGGCGAGCGGTCCGTACTAGCCGCGCAGGGCCTGGACCGCGGCTTCCAGCCGCTTGCCGAAGTCACCGTCGGCCTGACGGAAGTTGTTGATCGCGCGCTCCGCGATGTCGTCGCGCGACACCTTGGAGATGAACTGGGCCAGGTTGTCGACCAGACGGCCCTTCTCGTCCTCGGACATCAGACGGTAGAGGTTGCCCGCCTGGACGAAGTCGTCGTCCTCGGCGTGGCGCGGAGCCTCGTGGTTGCCCGTGGCGCCCTCGACCGGGAGGGGCTGCCACAGCGGCTTGTCCGTCTGGAACGGGCCGCCGAAGCTGTTGGGCTCGTAGTTCTTCGTGCCGTTGTGGCGGCCGTCGTACAGGTAGCCGTCACGGGAGTTCGTCCGCGCCTCGGTGGCGTGCGGGCGGTTCACCGGCAGGTGGTCAGCGTTGATGCCGACGCGGTAGCGGTGGGCGTCGCCGTACGCGAAGAGACGGCCCTGGAGCATCTTGTCGGGCGAGGGGCCGATGCCCGGCACGAAGTGCGCGGGGCTGAAGATCGACTGCTCGACCTCGGCGAAGATGTTCTGCGGGTTGCGGTTGAGCTCCAGCTTGCCGATCTCGATCGGCGGGTAGTCCGCGTGCGGCCAGACCTTGGTCAGGTCGAACGGGTTGAAGCGGTACGTCGCCGCGTCGGCCGCCGGCATGATCTGCACCTGCACGGTCCAGGACGGGAACTCACCGCGCTCGATGGCCTCGCGCAGGTCGCGCTGGTGGCTGTCCGGGTCCATGCCGGAGAGCTGGTTGGCCTCGTCGGTGGTGAGGTTCTTGATGCCCTGGTCGGTCTTGAAGTGGTACTTGACCCAGAAGACCTCGCCGGCCTCGTTGTTCCACTGGTACGTGTGCGAGCCGTACCCGTTCATGTGGCGCAGCGTCGCCGGGATGCCGCGGTCACCGAACAGCCAGGTCACCTGGTGCGTCGACTCGGGGCTCAGGCCCCAGAAGTCCCACACGTTGTCGGCTTCCTGCGAACCGGTGTACGGGTCGCGCTTCTGGGTGTGGATGAAGTCGGGGAACTTGATGGCGTCCTTGATGAAGAAGACGGGCGTGTTGTTCCCGACGAGGTCGTAGTTCCCCTCCTCCGTGTAGAACTTCAGCGCGAAGCCGCGGGGGTCGCGCACGGCGTCCGCGGAGCCGAGGTTGCCCGCGACCGTAGAGAAGCGCAGGAAGGTCTCGGTCTGCTTGCCGACCTCGGAGAGGAACTTCGCGCGCGTCCACTGCGAGACGTCACGGGTCACCGTGAAGGTGCCGTACGCACCGGCGCCGCGTGCGTGCACGACGCGCTCCGGGATGCGCTCACGGTTGAAGTGCGCGAGCTTCTCGAGCAGTGCCTGGTCCTGAACCAGGACCGGACCTCCGGCGCCCGCGGTCTCACTGTTCTGGTTGTCGGCTACCGGCGCGCCGGCCTCCGTAGTGAGCGGTCCCTGCGTCACGTGCGCCTCCTGCGTCATACCTGCAAGTCCTGTCCCTTGGTGTTTGCCGTTGTCGATCCTACAATGGACTTTGTCTAAGTCAAGCAAACATCCAAAGTCACACCCGTTCGGGACCTGGGTCCCACCACTGTTAGGCTGGACCTCATGAGTGACCTGTTGGAACGACTGCGCGGACGCGGCTGGCGCATGACTGCTCAGCGGCGCGTCGTGGCCGAAGTCCTCGACGGGGACCACATCCACCTCACCGCCGACGAGGTGCACGCGCGCGCTGTGGCCAAGCTGCCGGAGATCTCCCGGGCGACCGTCTACAACACGCTGGGCGAGATGGTGTCCCTCGGCGAAGTGATCGAGGTCTCCACGGACCGCCGGGCGAAGCGGTACGACCCGAACGCGCACCGGCCGCACCAGCACCTGGTGTGCGCGCAGTGCGGCGCCATACGCGACGTGCACCCGGTGGGCGATCCGCTCACGGACCTGCCGGACTCCGAGCGCTTCGGCTTCACCATCTCGGACGTAGAGGTCACCTACCGGGGCACCTGCCCCCACTGCGCCTCCGCCTGACGCCGGCACACGAAGGGCCCGGCACCGGTATTCCGGTGCCGGGCCCTTCTGCCACTCACGTGCACGCCCGCACGCGCCCTGGTGCGTCCGCACACGACGAAGGCCCGGATCTCTCGCGAGATCCGGGCCTTCGGCCACCTCTTCAGTAGCGGGGACAGGATTTGAACCTGCGACCTCTGGGTTATGAGCCCAGCGAGCTACCGAGCTGCTCCACCCCGCGTCGGTAAACACGACTGTACGTCGCCCCGCCGACCGGCGCAAATCCGTTCCCGTGCGAGGCGACCGGGCGAGGTGGCCGCGCCGGCCTGGCGAGATGGCGAAACGATCCGTGGGCCGCCTGGCCGGGCCCGGCTAGGCGGTGAGCTCCTGGTGCAGCGCCTCGCGCAGCCGCGCCGCGCGCTCGGCGACCTCGGGGGGCCCGAGTTCCACCGCCCGCGCGCACCACCGCTCGCCCTCGTCCAGCTCGCCGTGGCGGGCGGCCAGCAGCGCGAGGCGCAGCGCGGCGCGGCCGTGGCCGGCGTGCGCGGCGCGCGACCACCACAGGGCGGCCTCCGGCTCGCTGCCCTCGCGGGCGAGCAGCAGTCCGAGGTTGAAGGCGCCGTTGCGGCTGCCCGCCTCGGCGGCCTCCCGGTACCAGCGCGCGGCGCCCTCCAGGTCGCCGCGGCCCGCGGCGAGCATGCCGACGCGCACCTGGGCGCGGCGGTGCCCCTGCTCGGCGGCCCGCTCGTACCACTCCTCGCACTCGGACTTCTCGTTCAGCGCCTCGCCGAGGACGGGCCGGCCCGCGGGGGGCTGCCGGCAGTCGAGCAGCGTGGCGAGGCGGAAGGCCGCCTCGGCGCTGCCGCCGCCCGCGGCGCAGCGCAGATGGCGCTCGGCCTCCTGCTCCTCGCCGTCCCGCAGCAGGGCGATGCCGACCTGGAGTGCGGCCTCCGTGTGCCCGGCGGCGGCCGCGCGCTCGTACCAGACGAAGGCCGTGCGGTCGTCGTCGCGGCCCGCGTACAGGATGCCGAGGTTGAAGGCCGCGTCGACGCTGCCGGCCTCGGCGGCCTTGGAGAACCAGGGCTCGGCGCCCGCCGCGTCGCCGCCCTGGAGCAGCAGGATGGCGAGCGCGTTGGCGGCCTCGCGGTGGCCCGTGTAGGCGGCGCGGCGGTACCACTGGTCGGCCTGGGCGGTACGGCCCTGGGCGGCGCACAGCAGCCCGAGGTTGTACGCCCCGTTCACGTCACCGGCGTCCAGGGCGGCGCGGTACCACCGCTCGGCGGTCTGCTGTTCACCGCGGGCGGCGTGCAGGGCGCCCAGCGCGTTGGCGGCGTTGCCGTCGCCGTCCTGGGCGGCGCGCAGCCACCACACGGCGGCGCTGTCCTCGTCGCCCGCGTCGCGCAGCAGGAAGCCCAACGCGCAGGCGGCCCGGGGCTCGCCGTCCTTGGCGGAGGTCAGGTACCAGCGCCCGGCCTCCTTGAGCTCGCCGCGCTCCTCCAGGATGGCGCCGAGGTGCAGGGCGGCACGCCGGTGCCCGCGCGCGGCGGCCTGCCGGTACCACTGCTCGGCCTCGACGGCGGGGTCGAGCTCCCCGGCGCCGCTCCCGGCGTGCCGGGTGCCCGTGCCGGACTGCCCCGCACCGGTGCCCGCACCGGGGTGGCCGTGGCCCGGCCCGCGGGTGCCGGTGGGGGCGAGCACCGCACCGGTGCCGGGGAGCCGGGTGCCGGTGCCGAAGTCGAGGAAGCCGGTGCCCAGGCCGGTCCCGGTGTCGGGGCCGGGCCGGCGGAGGTCCGTGCGGCCGGTGGCGGGAGCCGCGCCCGTGTGCGGCCCGCCCGCGCCCGTACGCGGGTCCGCGCCGCCCGGCGCCGTACCGGAGTCGGCCGCGCCGGCGCGCGCCTCCGCGGCGGCGCGGCGGTCCAGGGTGCGGGCGAGGCGGTACGCCGCCTCGCGGTGCCCCTGCTCGGCGGCGGCGCGCAGCCAGCGCTCGGCGCCCACGTCGCTGCGGTGTTCCAGGAGGTCGGCGAGGGCGTACGCCCCCAGCGCGTGCCCCTGTTCGGCGGACTGGCGCAGCCAGTACTCCGCGGCGGGCTCGTCGCCGCGCTCACGGTAGTGGCGGCCGAGTGCGTGCGCGGCGGCGGCGGAGCCGGCCACCGCGGCGATGCGCCACCAGCCGGCCGCCTCTTCGGCGTACCCGCGCTGGTGGAGGAGGACTCCCAGGTTGTTGGCGGCGGCGCGGTCGCCGTCGGCGGTCGCGGCGCGCAGATAGGGTTCGGCACCGTCGAGGTCGCCGCGGCGCAGCAGCAGCGAACCGAGCACGCTCATGGCCTCGGTGTCGCCGTTCTCGGCGGCGCTCCGGTGCCGTGCCTCGTACTCGGCCTCGGCGGTGTCCACGGCGTCAACAGCGTGCTCTTGGTCTCGCTGCACAAACCGCCCTGTCTCCAACAGAGTTGTCCTGTCCCCCATAAAACCCATCGTCGCACCACCCGTAACCCGCGTATACCTGGTATACCGCAGCCAGTGAGGTCACTTCAGCGTTTTGTCGACATGCCCACAGAGAGACACTTCAAACGCCTTGACCCCAACTCTCCCCGCCAGAACGGGAGTTCGTACGGGCGCACGGATGTCCGGACACACGACGAGGGCCCGGATCTCTTTCGAGATCCGGGCCCTCGTCTTCTTCAGTAGCGGGGACAGGATTTGAACCTGCGACCTCTGGGTTATGAGCCCAGCGAGCTACCGAGCTGCTCCACCCCGCGCCGTTGTGTTCAAACAGTACCACGGCGCGGGGACGTCCCTGCTCAGCTGCCCTTCTGGTCGCCCTTCTCGTCCTTCTCCGCCTCGGCGCCGGGTTTGCCGCCGGGCTCGGCCTCGGCGCCCGGCTTGGCCGGCGCCCCGGTCTCCGCCCCGGCGTCGGCGGCCCGCTGCAGCGCGTCCTGGAGCTTCTCCTGCGCCTTGCCGTACGCGGTCCAGTCCTGCTCCTTCAGCGCCTCCTCGCCCTCGTCGTACGCCTTCTGGGCGTCCTCGATGGCCTCCTGGAGCGAATCGTCGCCGCCGGACGGGGGCCTGGTGGTGTCGTCCTCACCGTCACCCGGCGGCGGAGGCGTCTCGCCCTCCTCGCCGAAGACCGCGTTCAGCGCCTCGCCCAGCGTGTCCTTGAAGACGGTCTCCCTGCCGTACGAGACGGCGACCTTCTTCAGGAGCGGGTAGGCGTTGTTGCCCTGGGCGTACACCGGCTCGACGTACAGGAAGCCGTCGTTCAGCGGGATCGTCAGCAGGTTGCCGTACTCGATGTCCGAGTTGGCGCCCTTCAGGTTCCTGACGAACTCGGCGACTTCGGCGTTGCTGTTGAGCCGGTTCTGCACCTGCTGCGGGCCCGGTACGTCGCCCGTGACCCTCAACAGCCTTATCGTGCCGTAGTCCTTGCTCGACGCGTCGGCGTCGACCGCCATGAACGCACCGAGGTTCGGGCGCCCGTTGGGGGTGAACGTCGTCGTCAGCGAGAACTTCCGCTCCTGCTCCTGGGGCATCTTCAGGCTCAGGTAGTACGGCGGCACCGAGCTCTTCTCGCCGGTCGTCGGGTCGTCCGGCACCTGCCACGCGTCACTGCCGCTGTAGAACTGCGACGGGCTCTCGACGTGGTAGCGGGTGAGCAGCTCGCGCTGCACCTTGAAGAGGTCCTGCGGGTAGCGGAGGTGATCCATCAGCGCGGGGGCGATCTCGCCCTTCGCCTTCACCGTGCCCGGGAACGCCTTCATCCAGGTCTTGAGGACGGGGTCCTCGGTGTCCCACTGGTACAGCTTGACCGTGCCGTCGTACGCGTCGACGGTGGCCTTCACCGAGTTGCGGATGTAGTTGACCTGGTTCTGCTGGGCGATCACCGCGCGCTGGCTGTCGGTCTGCGACAGCGAGTCGGCCGTCGTGTCCCCCAGCGTCGTGCGCGAGGCGTAGGGGTAGCCGTTGGTGGTGGTGTACGCGTCGACGATCCACTGGATGCGTCCGTTCACGACCGCCGGGTAGGCGTCGCCGTCGAGGGACAGCCAGGGCGCGACCGCCTCGACGCGCTCCTTGGGCGTGCGGTTGTACAGGATCCGCGAGCCCTCGCCGATGGCTCCCGAGTAGAGGATCTGCGGCTCGCTGAAGGCCGCGGCGTACGCGGCGCGGTTCAGCGGGCTCGACAGGTTGACCCCGCTCTTGCCCTCGTAGCTCGTGGTCTTGGTGGGCTCGCCGTTCTTCTCGTAGTCGAGTTCCTTCTGCGGCCCGCCCACGATCGAGTACTGCTCGGTCTTCTCGCCGTAGTAGATCCGCTGCTCGTACTCGCCGAGCGTGCCCCGGGACGGCAGGCCGGACTGCACGAAGTCCGGGGCGCCCTCGGTGTCCGGCTTGACCGCGGTGCCCTTGGCGGCGACCACGCCGTATCCGTGGGTGTACGTGAAGTGGTCGTTGATCCAGTTGCTCTTGGGGATGCCCTTGACGTCGAGCTCGCGCAGGCCGACGACCGTGTCCTGGCCGTCGTACCGGTCCACGTCCAGCGTCGTGGGGAACTGGTAGTACTTGCGCTCCTGCTGGAGCTGCTGGAAGGTCGGCGAGACGACGTTCGGGTCGATCAGGCGGTAGCTGGCCGCCGTCTCGGCGTCCTCGCGCAGCTTGGCGTTGTCCTTGCTGTCGCCGACGCCCTGGTAGTCGTCCACCTTCGCGTCGTCGATGCCGTACGCCTCACGCGTCGCGTCGATGTTCTTCTTGATGTACGGCGCTTCCTTGGCCTGCTCGTTCGGCTGGACCTGGAACTTCTGCACGATCGCCGGGTAGAGCCCGCCGATGAGGATCGCCGAGAGCACCATCAGGCCGAAGCCGATGACGGGCAGCTGCCAGGTGCGGCGCCACAGCGTCGCGAAGAACAGCAGTGCGCAGATCACGGCGATGCAGAAGAGGATCGTCTTCGCCGGCAGGTAGGCGTTCGCGTCGACGTACCGCAGGCCGGCCCAGTTGCCCGTGGCCTTGAAGTCACTGGACTTCACCGCCAGGCCGTACCGGTCGAGCCAGTACGCGACGGCCTTGAGCGCCACGAAGATGCCGAGCAGCACCGACAGGTGGCCGGTCGCCGCGGCGGTCGCCCTGGCTCCCGGGCTGGTGATGCGCAGGCCGCCGTACAGGTAGTGCACCAGCGCGGCGGCGATCAGGGAGAGCACGGCGGCCGCGAAGCCGAAGCCGAGCAGGAAGCGGTACCAGGGGAGGTCGAACGCGAAGAACGACACGTCCAGCTGGAACTGGGGGTCCTTCTGGCCGAAGGGGACACCGTTGACCCACATGAGCCAGGTGCGCCACTGCCCGGACGCGGACGCTCCGGCGATCAGCCCGACCAGAGCGGTGACCGCGAGGAGCACCCACTTCTTGTACGGGGCGATGCCCATCCGGTAGCGGTCCAGGTTCTGCTGCTCCAGCGACATCGCGCTCAGCGGCGGCCTGAGCCGGTGCGCGAGCCAGATGTTCACGCCGACGGCCAGGGCCATCAGCAGGCCGAAGGCGGCAAAGAGCCCGATCTTGGTCCACAGGGTGGTGGTGAAAACGGACGAATATCTGACCGAGCGGTACCAGAGCCAGTCCGTCCAGAACCCGGCGAACATGACGAACGCCATGGCCAGTACGGCCAGGACGCCCAAGGTCATGAGCAGGGTCCTGGCACGCCGGGAGGGCCGGCCGACTCTGATCCGTGGCCCTGTCGGGCCTCCGCCGCGGTCCGGCATCTGGAAAGCCAAGGTGCGCACCTCGAAAGTTCGCTGTCGTAGGAGCAGGCTCCGCGATCGTAGAGCCCACTCATGCAACTTACTGAAGCTTTACTCAGTTCCCGCTTCGGGGTCCGAAGGAGGCAGGATGTCAAGCATGTCCAATGTTTCTCCCTCCGGGCCCCCCATGGCCACGAGCCCGCTCACCCGCGCCGTGCTCGAAATCGACGAATACACCTCCGGTCTCGGCTGGGACCAGCCCGCCAGGCTGTTCGCCCTCGTCGACACCGCCCAGCTGCGTGCCCAGGAGCCGGGCCTCGCCGCCCAGCTCGGCCTCGCCGACGGCGGGTCGACGGCCACGCTCACCCCCGTCGAGCAGGAAGAGATCCCGTCGGGCACCGCGCTCGACGAGTTCCTCGCCACGATCGCCTGGCCCGACGCGGTGGCCGGCTGCGCGCTGACGGTGGAGCGGCTGATGCTGCCGCCGTCCGCCGAGACGTCCGTACCCGAAGGGCTGAACGAGGCCCAGCTGGCGAAGTGGGTCGCGAAGCACCCGGACCGTCAGGAGGTCCGCATGACGGTGGCCGTGCTGCGCGACGGCGCGCGCGAGTCCGCGCTGCGGCTGCGGGAGAAGGACTCCCCGACCGAGGTGCTCACCGGCTCCATGCTCGTTCCCGGTCTCGCCGAGGCCCTGGCCGCGACCTTCGAGGCGTAGGCGCCGCGAAGCGTCACCGCCGTCCCCCCGGGGGCGCGGCCGTCAGCCCGTCGTGCACTGCGGCAGGCCGGCCGTGTCCCCCTTGCCGATCCTCTCCAGCGACTTCTTCGCGTCGTCGATCGTCTCGACCTTCACCAGGGTGAGGCCGTCGGGGATGTCCGCGACGGCGGACGTGCAGTTCTCGCTGGGTGTCAGGAAGTACTCGGCGCCCGCGTTGCGCGCGCCGACGGTCTTCATCTCGATGCCGCCGATCGGGCCGACCTTGCCGTCCTCGTCGATCGTGCCGGTGCCCGCCACGAACTTCCCGCCGGTCAGGTTGCCGGGCGTGAGCTTGTCGACGATGCCGAGCGAGAACATCAGGCCCGCGCTGGGGCCGCCGACGTCCGCCAGCTTGATGTCGATGTCGAACGGGAAGGTGTGGTCGGGGCCCGCCTGGATGCCGACGACCGCGCGGTCGTCGTCCTCGGCCCTCTCCGTGGTGATGACGACGTCCTCGCTGCCCATCGGCTCCTTGCCCGCCTTCTCCGCCGCGACCGCCTCCTTGGCCGGGACCACCGTGAAGACGACCTTCTCCGTGGGCTTGTGCCGGGTGACGAGCTCGGCGACGTCCTCGGGGGCCTCGACGGCCGTGCCGTCCACGGCCTTGATGACGTCGCCCGCGTGCAGCCTGCTCTCGGCGGGGCTGTCCTTGAGAACGGTGGAGACCACGACCCGTGTCTTCACCGGAATGCCCAGTTCCCTCAGCGCCGCGGTCTTGGCGCTCTCCTGGGACTGACTGAACTCCTCGGCGTTCTCCTGGGTCGACTGCTCCTCCGTCTTGCCGTCCGGATAGAGCGTGTCGTGCGGTACCACCACGCTGTCGTGCGCCAGCCAGCCGTAGACCGCCTCGACGAGGTTCATCCGGTAGTCCGCGCCGGTGACTCTGACCGTGGTCATGTTGAGGTGGCCGGTCGTCGGGTATGTCTTGTGACCGGAGATCTGCAGTACCGGCTCGCCGTCGGCCTCGCCGAGAGTGTTCACCGTCGGGCCGGGGGACATCTCCGAGTACGGAGGAGTGATGAGTACGCCCGCGCACAGCAGCGCGATCATGATGAGGGTGGAGGCGAGCATCGTCGCTGTGCGGCGTGGCATGGAACGACAGTACGGGACAGGCATGTCAGTACACCGCTGGGGCCGGTCCGTACGGGGCCTCCGGGCCCTGACGTACGGGCGGGTCCGCTTCACGGGGCCTCAGGCGGCGTCGGAACCGGAGCGGGTTTTCTCCATCGCCTCACGGAACCGGGCGTAGCCGGCGAGTTCCGAGACGTCGCCGGCTGTTCGACTACGGGTCGCCCAGGTCCCCCATATCGCAGCGCCGAATGCGGCGAACAGCGGAATCAGCAACCACGCGAGTGCCGCCATTCCGACCTCCCGACCCCAGGGACCGACCACTGTCGGCCGATCAGCAGATTAGCCATTGGTCAGTCCAACGCTCATGGCAGGGGCCCGGTTACGCAAATCGGGGCGCATGGACGCCCCCCAGGTTTCAACCGTCTCAGCGCTCTCAGCGCTCTCAGCGGTCCAGCGGTCTCAGTGGTCTCGACGGGGATCCGTCAGCACGCTCCGACCCACTCCTCCGTACCGTCGGAGAACGTCTGGTGCTTCCAGATCGGCACTTCGTGCTTCAGGTCGTCGATCAGCCTGCGGCAGGCCTCGAACGCCTCGCCCCGGTGCGGGCAGGAGACCGCCACGACGACCGCGAGGTCGCCGACCTCCAGGTCGCCCACACGGTGGACGGCCGCCAGCGCCCGCACGGGGAAGTCCGCGGCGACCTTTTCGGCCACCCGGCGTAGCTCGTCCTGGGCCGAGGGGTGACAGGAGTAGCCGAGCCGGTCGACGTCGGCGCCCCCGTCGTGGTTGCGCACGGTGCCGACGAACAGCGCCGTTCCGCCGGCGGCGTCTTCGCCCACGGCGGCGAAGACCTCGTCGACGGAGAGCGGGGTGTCGCGGATCGCCAGCAGCCGGATGGGGTCCTGTGCCGCCTGCTCGCCCGGGTGGGAGTACGTACCTGCCATGGCGCCCATCGTGCCGTACCGCACCGGCATTGCGGAATAGCGCTTTCGACCGGCTGTACGGGACCCGCGTATGGAGGGTCCTACATGCGGCCCCGCGCCTTGCGTACGCGGCGCACCAGTGCGGCCGTGCCCAGCAGGGCGACCGTGGCGCCCGCCGCGCCCGCCGCCGTGGCGTCCTTGCGGCCGAGGCGGCGGCCCGCGACGGTGTGCCGGCCCGCGACCTCCTCCAGCAGTTCGGCCAGTACCTCCTCGTTGGTCCACTGCGGTCGCCAGCCCGCTTCGTGGAGCCTGCTGACGCTCACCACCCAGGGGTGCATCGTGTAGGCGAGATCCCCGGCCGGAGAGGGCGTGAGGCCGATCCGGTGCAGCCGGGCCGCGGCGCCCAGGGCGACCGCGGACGGCAGCTCCATGCGGCGGATGCCGCTGAGCTCCTCGATTTCCTCCTGCTCAAGCCAGCCGTCGCAGCCGACCGCGATCTCGCCCTCGACCTTCTCCAGCACGGCGTACTCCAGCGCGCTGACCAGGTCCTCGACATGGCAGAACTGCCAGGTCGGGCGGGACCCGGCGACGACCAGCAGGCGCGGGGACTCGAAGTACCGGGTCAGCGCGGTGTCCGTGCCGCCGACCAGGACGGCGGGGCGGACCACGGTGACGTTGAGGCCGGGGTGCGCGCGGGGCGCCCGGCGGCCGAGGCGCTCGATCTCCAGGAGGTCGCCGACGCCGGCGGCCTCGGCGGTGGCGCGCAGTTCCGCGTCCTCGGACAGCGGGATGTCGTTGTCGGGCAGGGCGCCGTAGACCATGGCCGACGTGCAGAGCACGACGCGGTGGACACCGGCGGCCGCGGCGGCGGTGAGCACCGTCTGGGTGCCCCGCACGTTGTACGCCGTACGGGCGGCGGGGTCGGTCTCCAGGTCGAGGTCGAGCGCGAGATGCACCACGACGTCGGCACCCCGCAGCTTCTCCGCGATGGCGGGGTCGCGCACGTCCAGGATGTGCCACTGCGCCTCGGCCGCCTCGCCGCGGCGCTCGTCGATCGCGACGACCTTCTTGATCTGCTCGGACTCGGCGAGGCGCCGGGTGAGCAGCGCGCCGATGCCCGAGGCGGCACCTGTGACCGCGACCACGGGGCCGCGGGCCGATGGGGACGATTCGTTTCGCCTCTGGCGAACTTCAGCGCTCTGTGATGCGCGAACCTGCGGATCTGGGGAACTCACCGGGCATCTCCAGCGGTTGTCTTCAATACGTGCACGCTGTGACGCGTACGTACCAGGTGGCGTCCATCCTGCCGCAGGCGACGAGTCGGCGGAGCACCGAGCCCATCTCCGGCTCGGGTGTCTACGCTGGGTGGTGATGTCGGGCAGCCGCCGCCGGCCGGAGCCGGCGGCCTTACGAGCCGAGGAAACCCGTGAGTGACACCCCATTCGGATTCGGCCTTCCGCCGGAGGAGCCGGAGGACGGCGACGATGGCAAGAAGAAGGGCAGCGAGGGCGGTGGCCAGGGTGGCCAGGGTCCGGCGAACCCGTTCGGCGGGTTCGGCGGTCTGCCGGGCGGCGCGGGCGGGGAAAACCCGTTCGCCGCGATGTTCGGCTCGCTGAACCCGAACGACCTGGGCGCGGCCTTCCAGCAGCTCGGGCAGATGCTCAGCTACGAGGGCGGTCCCGTGAACTGGGACATGGCCAAGGACATCGCGCGTCAGACGGTCTCGCAGGGCACCGCCGACGGCTCCAAGGACTCCAGCGTGAGCCCCGGTGAGCGGTCCGCGGTCGAGGAGGCGGTGCGTCTCGCCGATCTGTGGCTGGACGGCGTGACCTCGCTGCCCTCCGGCGCGAGCACGTCGGTGGCGTGGAGCCGCGCCGAGTGGGTCGAGGCGACCCTGCCCGCGTGGAAGCAGCTGGTGGACCCGGTCGCCGAGCGCGTCGGCGCGGCCATGGGCGACGTACTGCCCGAGGAGATGCAGGCCATGGCGGGCCCGCTGCTCGGGATGATGCGCTCCATGGGCGGTGCGATGTTCGGCCAGCAGATCGGGCAGGCCGTGGGCGTGCTGGCGGGCGAGGTGGTCGGCTCGACCGACATCGGCCTGCCGCTGGGCCCGGCCGGCAAGGCCGCGCTGCTGCCGCTGAACATCGAGGCGTTCGGCAAGGACCTGGGCATCGAGAAGAACGAGGTGCGGCTGTACCTGGCGCTGCGCGAGGCCGCCCACCAGCGTCTCTTCGCCCATGTGCCGTGGCTGCGCTCGCACCTGTTCGGCGCGGTCGAGGGATACGCGCGCGGCATCCAGGTCGACACCTCGAAGCTGGAGGACGTGGTCGGCCAGCTCGACCCGTCGCACCCGGAGCAGCTTCAGGAAGCGCTCCAGCAGGGCATGTTCCAGCCGGAGGACACCCCGGCGCAGAAGGCGGCGCTGGCCCGTCTGGAGACGGCGCTCGCGCTCGTCGAGGGCTGGGTGGACGCCGTGGTGCACGAGGCGGCCAAGCCTCGGCTCACGTCGGCGGACGCGCTGCGCGAGACGCTGCGCAGGCGGCGGGCCTCCGGTGGTCCCGCCGAGCAGACCTTCGCGACGTTGATCGGCCTTGAGCTGCGTCCGCGGCGGCTGCGGGACGCGGCGCGGCTGTGGGCCTCGCTCACGGACGCACGCGGCCTGGACGGGCGCGACGCGCTGTGGGAGCACCCGGACATGCTGCCGACGGCAGAGGACCTGGACGACCCGGACGGGTTCGTGCACCGCGAGCAGATGGACTTCTCCGAGCTCGACAAGATGCTCGGCGAGGCGGCCGGCGGGGGTCCGGCTCCGAAGCCGGGCCTGAAGAAGGACGACGGCAGGGGCAGCGCCGCAGAGGGCGACGCCCCGGAGGGCGGCAGCGCAAAGGGCGACAGCGACAAGTGAGCCTGCACGACGACGCGGTCCTCGTGCTGAAGAGCTACGAGGACCAGGAGGAGTTGCGCCGGACGTACCTGGATCACCTGGCGGCGCACCCGAACGGGATGTGGAAGGCCTGCGAGGCCGGGCACGTCACGGCGAGTGCGCTGGTCGTCGATCCGGAGCGCGGCCGGGTGCTGCTCACGCTGCACAAGAAGCTGAACATGTGGCTCCAGATGGGCGGCCACTGCGAGCCGGACGACGCGACGCTCAAGGACGCCGCGCTGCGCGAGGCCACGGAGGAGTCCGGTATTCCGGGGCTGACGCTGCTGCCCGTCGGCCCGGTGCGACTGGACCGGCATCCGATTCCGGCGCCCTGCAACTGGCACCTGGACGTGCAGTACGCGGCGTTGGCGCCGGGTGGTGCGGTCGAGGCGATCAGCGAGGAGTCGCTGGATCTGCGCTGGTTCGCGTACGACGAGGTGGCGGGTGTGGCCGACCAGTCGGTCGTACGGCTGATGGAACGTACGCGCGCGGCACTGCAGACGGGCGTACGCATCGCAGGTGAGTGCCACAGGTGAGTGCCACAGGTGAGTGCCACAGGTGAGTGCCACAGGTGAGTGCCACAGGTGAGTGCCACAGGTAAGGGGCGGGCTCCTGGGAGCCCGCCCCTTACCTGTGCTTACGTGCGTGCCTGTCGCTGTGCGCGCTCAGTTCCAGGCGTTGTTCTGGTTCTGGCTGCGGGCACCCTGCTGGCCCACGCCGAACTGCGCGGCGACGCCCTGCCCCAGCTGCGCGTTCTGCGGCGGCATCACCTCGCTGGGCTGCACGAGTGCGAAGCCCTGGCCGAGGAAGCTGAGTTCCCAGCCCTCGCCGGTGGTGCCGCGCCGCCGGCGCACGTTGGACGAGTGCGTCTGGGCCTGCATCTGCACGCGCAGGGAGCTGGACCAGGCGACGATCGCGTCGGCGTCGGCGTTGACGTACTTCTCCGGCGTCACCTGGAGCATCAGCGGCTGGCCGGAGGTCATCAGCGCGACCTTGCCCTGCCCCGAGATGTTGAGCTGGTACTTGCCGGTGCCGGAGATGCCGTACTGGCTGTCGACGGCGATGACCTCGGTGTTGAGCGAGGAGTCCAGCGCGAGGACGTAGGCGCTGTCGACCGTCATGCCCTCGCGGTCGACGTCCACCAGATGGACGTACTGCGCGAGGTTGGCGAGGTAGACGGTGCCCTGCCCGGAGCAGCGCATCAACTCGAGGCCCTCACCGGTGTTGACCCGGGCCCGCCGCTGGCTGTTCGACTGGTACTCGCCGTCGAAATCCATCAGCCCCTGGTACGCGACCATCGCGCCCTTGCGGGCGAGGACGTCGTCGTGGCCGGTCAGCGAGATCCGCAGGAGCTGCGGGTTCTGCACGGTGTACCGGTCCTGGGACTGCTGTTCGGTGTGACTGAAAAGCGGACTCTGCATGGTGTGTTCTCGCTCCCCCTCAGCCCCGGATCCGCAGACGGTCGGTGCTGTCCTCGCTCGGCTGTACGACGACGATTCCCTCGCCGGAGAAGGCCATCTGGTACGCCTCTCCGCTGCCCCGCCCGACCAGGGCGGACGCCTTGAAGCTGCGCTTGCCCTTCACCTTGAGGTTCGGGGACCAGGCGACCAGGGCGTCGGGGTCGACGTACGTCTCGTCCTCGCCGCGCCCGGATTCGACGACGATCGGCGTACCGCGCGAGGTCACGGCGACCCAGCCGGTGCCCGCGATCTCGACGTTCCACAGGCCCTGGCCGGCGAACTTCGCCATGCCCTTGACCTTCTCCACGCTCCACCGGAGGTCCGCGTCGAAGGCCAGCACATTGCTGCCGTTGACCGAGAGCGAGTCGTTGTCGAGGTTGATGACGACGACGTCCGCCCCGTAGTCGGCGAGGTAGAGCAGGCCGTCGCCGGCGCACTTCATGATCGGCGCGCCCTCGCCGGTGACCCACTGGGACGCGACCTGGCGGGCCGCCGGCGGATTCGGTTCGTACTGGATGAAGCCCTCGTACGCCACCATCGAGCCGGTGCGCGCGTAGAGGTCCCGGCCGGTGGCCATGGCGACCTTGAGCATCGAACGCCCGTGGTTCTCCATGCGGGCCGCGATCGGGGTCGGGGCGTAGCCCGCGAGTTGCTGATTCATGACGGGCTCCCTCAGACCTCGTAGGGCTGGACGACGATGAAGTTGCCGGGCGCTCCCCGGAACTGCAGGTTGACGGTCTCTCCGCTGTGGCCCGGATAGGCGTTGCGCCGCAGCCGCACCTGGCTGGAGAGGATCACCTGGGACGCCGAGGACCATGCGACGACGGCGTTGGCGTCGGCGAACGTGGTGGGCGTGACCGGCAGGACGACCGGGATGCCGTGGGTCTTCACGACCACGGTGCCCGTGCCCTGGAACTGCATGGTGAACAGGGCGCCGCCGGGGATGCCGTGGCCCTCGATGCGGCGGACCTCGTACTGGAGCGACTCGTCGAACGCGAGAACGTTCTCGGCCGACACGCAGATGCCGTCGCCCTGGAGTTCGATGGGATGCAGGTTCGCGCCGTCCTCCGCGAGGAAGACCTGGCCGCGTCCGGTGCAGCGCATCAACTGCATCTCCTGGCCGGTCGCGTTGCCCACGATGCGGCCGGTGAAGCCCGCGCCCTTGTGGCTGAAGTCGACCTTGCCCTGGTACATCACCATGCTGCCCTGACGGGCCAGGATCGGCATACCGCCCATGGTGAGGTCGGCCCGCATGAGCTGCTGGTTCTGCGAGGTCCAACGCTGGCCGGTGGCTGCCTCGCGGTACGGCTGGAGGGCGGCCTTGAGGCCGCCACCCTGCGGGGCGCCCTGGGGCACGCCGCCCTGCGGTACGCCCTGGGGCTGGCCGTACGGGGCCGGCTGACCATAGGGGGCCGGCGCACCCGGCGGCTGGGCCTGCCCGGGAACCTGGCCCGGCATCTGGCCCGGCACCTGGCCGAACTGCGGCTGCTGGGCCGGCTGTCCGTACGGCGACGGAGGGGCCGGCGGCGCGGGCATCGGCGCCGCGACGGCAGGGGCGGCGTACATCTGCGGGGCGGGCTGCGGCGGCGGGGCGAAGCCCTGCGCGGGGGCCGGAGCGGGCGGGGGAGCCGACGGGGTGGGGGGCGCGCCGAAGGACGGGGCGGGCTGCGGCGCCTGGGGCGGCGGGGCGAAGGACGGGGCGGGCTGCGGCGGCGGGGCGAAGGAGGGGGCCGCGGCCTGCGGCGGGACGGCCGGTTCCTCCTCGGCCACCTCACCGCCGAAGTTCCTCAGCAGGGCCTCGAGTCCGCCGTCGAACCCCTGGCCGACGGCGGCGAACCGCCACACGTCCTTGAGGTAGAAGTCACCCAGCATCACTGCGCGCTCGGTGGTGAACTCCGAGCCGTCGAAGGCGTACCTGACGACTTCTTCGCCCCCCGCGACGATCCGGATGTAACCGGGTCCCACCTGCGACATCTGCCCCGCGCCGTCGATGGTCGCGGTGAAGGAGAGGCGGTGGATGTCCGCCGGGACGCGGTCCAGCGTGACACGGAACGACTCGGTGTCTCCCGACTGCGCGCCGAGTTGCCGGATCGACTCCTCGGGCGAATTCGGCTGGTTGAAGAAAATGAAATACCGGTCGTCCGAGAGCTGTTCATTGGCGTCGAGCCCGAAGCAGCTGATGTCGAAGGACAGCCCGGGTCCCCCGATCCGTACGCCCACGTACAGATCCGTACCCGCTGTGAGGTCACTGATTTTGGCCTTGTGGCCGCGTTGGAATTCCCTGGCCATGCGTAACGACCGTCCCCCATCCCGAGGTGAATGCGTCGCGTCAGGCTAACCGCAAACGCCGACATCCGGCCAAGCCGGTACAGAGTCGGTACAGAGCGGCCCGGGGTCGCCCGGAGTCACTCGCCGCGTGCGCCCGGCGGGTGCGGCAACCGCTCGGCGGCGACCACTCCTTCGAGATAACCGCGGGCCCGCTCGGTGCGCGGGTACGCCTCCAGGAGCTGCCAGAAGCGGGGGCCGTGCCCGGGCACGAGGAGATGGGCGAGCTCGTGGACGAGCACGTAGTCGACGACGTACTCCGGCATGCCCTGGAGGCGGTGCGAAAGACGGATGCTGCCTTCGGCCGGGGTGCACGACCCCCAACGGGTGTTCTGGTTCGTCACCCAGCGCACCGAGACCGGGCGCGCCCTGCCGCCGAAGTACTGGGCGGAGAGCCGCTGGGCGCGCTCGGCGAGCTCGGCGTCGCCGAAGAGGCGCTTGCTCTCCTGGGCGGCGAGCTTGTCGAGCATCACGGTCACCCAGCGTTGCTCCTCGGCCTCCGACATCCGGTCGGGGATGAGCACGACGGTGCGGTCGCCCTCGCGGTACGCGGAGACCGTCCTGCTGCGGCGGGCGCTCCTGCGGACCTCGACGGCGTTCGACCGTGAGCCGTGGGGCGGCGGGTTTGTCGCACTGTGCAGGGGGTCGGCGGGCACGGCACGACGTTACCCGGTGCCAGTGGTGGAAGTCCCGCCTCCGGATGATTCGAACGCGATCCGTTCTCCGGCGTGCGGCGTGCGGCATGCGGCACGCGAATGACCGATGCGATTCATACGACTAATACGCAGTGCCTGTGGACAACTTTCAGCCCTCTTCGGCCGCGCCGTGCATTCTGAGACCCGAGAGCGGATCTTGCGACAGACCGGCGGGCCGGCAGGCCGGTGAACCGGCGGATCGCCAGACCGATGGACCGACGAACCGACGGGGGCGACGCAATGCATCCGATGGTGAAGCCCGCGCTGCGGCGCGCATGGCGGGACCGGCAGACCGTGCAATTCGGCATGACGTCCGCGCACGCGGTGACGGTGGGCCCGGTGGACACGGCGACGGGCAGTTTCCTCGGGCTGCTCGACGGGACCCGCGGCCTGCCACTGCTGCGGGAGGAGGGGCGGACGATGGGGCTGCCCGACGGGCGGGTGGACGACCTGGTGGCCCGGCTGACGGCGGCAGGTCTGATCGACGACGCGACGGCGGGCGGAGCGGGGGCGGACGCCCTGCGGGGACGTGCCGAGGTGTTCGACCGGCTGCGCCCCGATCTGGCGTCGCTCTCCGTGGTCCACGCCGAACCGGGCGGCGGGGCACGGCGCCTGGCGGCGCGGCGCGCCATACGGGTTCAGGTACGGGGCGCCGGGCGGGTCGGCGCGACGGTCGCGACGGTGCTGGCCGCCGGAGGGGTGGGCCGCGTCGAGGTCCTGGACGGCGGGTGCACGGAGCTCTGGGACGTCGCACCGGGCGGGCTGTCCGCGGAGTCGGTGGGCGGCCGGCGGGACGTGGCGGCACGGCAGCTGGTGCGGCGGGCCGCGCCCGGCCGGCTTCCGCGTGCGGCGGAGATCGCGGATCGGGCCGGGCCCGCCGGGTCCACGGCCGGTGGTGAGCCCGGGTTGTCGCTGGTGATCGTGGCGCCCCGGGACGGATCCGCCGCGTACGCTCCCGATCCCGTCACCGCCGAGCCCTGGCTGCGTTCGGGGACGCCCCACCTCTACGTGGGGGTCGCCGAGGCGACGGGGGTGGTGGGACCACTGGTGCTGCCGGGTGGCAGTGCGTGCGCGGGCTGTATGGCGCTGGGGCGCGAGGAGCGGGATCCGGGGTGGCTGCGAATGCTGGCGCAGTGGCGCTCCGGCCGCGGCGGGCCCGTACCGGCCTGCGACATCGGTCTGGCGACCGCGGTGGCGGGACTGGCGGCGGCGCACGCCCTGTCCTTCCTGGACGGCGAGCTGCCCGCCACCACCGGGGTCCGGTGGGAGACCTCGATGCCCCTGCTGGACTGGCGGCAGGAACGGATGGATCCGCACCGCGACTGCTCCTGCGGCGCCGGTGGGCAGGCTGAGGGGGAGTGCGCCTCGGTCGCCGGAAAGCCACAGGACACAATGGCCGGGTGACCGTCGTAGGCGGCCACGGGTGTCTGGGATTTGGAGGGGCGCATGTCTGATCTTCCCCGGAAGGCGGTCACCCGTACCGCCAAGCTGGCAGCACTGCCACTGGGCTTCGCCGGCCGAGCCACCTGGGGCCTGGGCAAGCGGATCGGCGGCAAGTCGGCCGAGATAGTGGGCCGTGAGCTCCAACAGCGCACGGCAGACCAGCTGTTCAAGGTCCTCGGCGAGCTGAAGGGGGGCGCGATGAAGCTGGGGCAGGCCCTGTCGGTCTTCGAGTCCGCGCTTCCCGAGGAAGTCGCGGGCCCCTACCGGGCGGCGCTGACGAAGCTCCAGGAAGCCGCGCCGCCGATGCCGACCCGCACGGTGCACTCGGTGCTGGAGGAGCGGCTCGGGGAGAAATGGCGCGAGTTGTTCCTGGAGTTCGAGGACAAGCCTTCGGCGGCGGCCTCGATCGGCCAGGTGCACCGGGCCGTGTGGCACGACGGGCGTGAAGTGGCCGTCAAGGTGCAGTACCCGGGGGCCGGGCAGGCGCTGCTCTCCGACCTGAACCAACTGAGCCGCTTCGCGCGGCTGCTCGGCCCGCTCGTCCCGGGGATGGACATCAAGCCGCTCATCACCGAGCTGCGCGACCGGGTGTCGGAGGAGCTCGACTACGCGCTGGAGGCGCAGGCCCAGCGGGAGCACGCGGAGGAGTTCGCGGACGATCCGGACGTGCTGGTGCCCGGTGTGGTGCACCAGAGCGATCAAGTCCTGGTGACGGAGTGGATCGGCGGGATCCCGCTGGCCGATGTGATCTCGGACGGTACGGCGGAGCAGCGGGACAGGGCGGGGCAGCTGCTGGCCCGGTTCCTCTTCTCCGGGCCGGCCCGCACAGGGCTGCTCCACGCGGATCCGCATCCGGGCAACTTCCGGCTGGTGCCCGTGGGGAGTGCCGGCGCAGACCCCGACGGTGCAGACCTCTACGGCGAGGGCGGAGACGGCGAGGGCGGGGCGGTCGCACCATGGCGGCTCGGCGTCCTGGACTTCGGCACCGTGGACCGGCTGCCCGGGGGGCTGCCCTCGACGATCGGTGAATCGCTGCGGATGACGATCGACGGCCAGGCCGAGGCGGTGTACGAACTGCTCCGCGAGGAAGGCTTCGTGAAGGAGACCATCGACCTCGACCCGGACGCGGTGCTGGACTACCTGCTGCCGATCATCGAGCCGGCGCAGGCAGACGAGTTCACATTCACCCGGGGCTGGATACGCGGACAGGCGGCGCGGATAGCCGATGTCCGCTCCCCCGCACATCAGTTGGGCAAGCAGCTCAATCTGCCGCCGTCCTACCTGCTGATCCACCGGGTGACCCTGAGCACCATCGGAGTGCTCTGCCAGCTGGGTGCGACCGTACGACTGCGGCACGAGCTGGAGGAGTGGCTGCCCGGTTTCCTCGCCGATGCCCCTGCCGAAGCGGAGGAGGAGGCCGGGGCGTAGCCGGGCCGGGCGTCCCCTTGCGGCGGTGCGTCCCGCCGGCGTGCGGTGACCGGTCGACGCGCCGCGGGGGCCGGTCCGTTCGGACCGGCCCCCGCGGAGGGCCTTCGCGTGCCGGCCTGCCGAGTGCCTGTTACTGCATGACCGCCATGGCCAGGGCGCGGCGGGCGCGCAGTGACACGCGCTCTGCGCGGCGCTGCATCCGCCGGGCGGCGACCAAGCGCACGGCCTGGTGTTCCGCCTCGGCCTCCCGCCGGCGTTCTTGCATATGGGCACGGGCCAGGGCTTCTGGGATGAGTTGCATCTCGCGGTTCCTGTTCTGACGCGAGTCGTTCGCGCCGGTGATGGTGACGTCGTGGGTGGCGGTGCCGAAGGGCTCGCTGGGGGAAGAGATCATCGGGGCCTGCTTTTGGGGATCGTGCGTATGGGGTCGGTCGATGGTTCCGATGGCGTTCATACGGTGACCGGGTTCTTGCGCGGGCGGCCACGCGGCCGCTTGCGGGCGACGACGACCCCCTGGACGAAGAGCTCGCCGCCCCAGACGCCCCAGGGCTCGCGACGCTCCTTGGCCCCTGCGAGGCATGCCTCGACCAGCGGGCAGGTCCGGCAGAGCGACTTGGCGTACTCGACATCGGCCGGGGTCTCGGCGAAGAAGACCTCCGGGTCGTAGGAGCGGCAGGGGACGGGCGTACCGAGGTTCTCGATGGCGTCGTCGAGCGCGGTGAGCGCGGTGAGGGGGGTGAGGGGGGTCAAGGCGGTCTGGGCAGTCAAGGCGGGGTCCTCCGTGAGACCGGGCGGCGAGGTGATCGCTTGGGAAGGCGGTACGGACGGGGCGTGCGTTTCGAGTTGCACGGTGGTTTTTTCCTCGTCGAGTCGTTCCGGCCGGTAGGCCGGGTGGCGGTTGCTGTCCCGAGACCCCTTCGCTCTGTCTCTCCACTGCGGGAAAAACAGAAGGGCCGCGGATCCCTGGTGGGGTTCCGCGGCCCTGAGGCGCCTGCCTGATCCTGGATCAGGCTGGATCACTCCAGGGTTCGAGCCCACGGAAGGCCCACATCGTGTGGTGCTGCGTCGTCTGCTTCTTGAATCCGGCACCGGCTGCCGCAAAGGCATAGGCCTTCGCCTGTGCCGCTGCTACTGCTGCTTCCGGTGCCTCGGTCGGTCGCTCATTGCGCGCCAGGACCAGGACGGGGAGGCTCGCGAGGGACGCCGGACGGACGGCGGCAATGCCGCCGGACATACCGGTGCCACGGAGCGAGGAGCCGAGCGGGCAGGAGGCGACGACCGAGCGATCGGTCATTTTGGTGAAGGTCATGAAGCTGGTCACTGGGCTCGCCTCCTCTCGGCGTCTCGGGGACCTGGTGGCACGAGGCCGGTCCCTACGTATTCGGATAAGTACAGCACGGAATCAGGGCTTCAGAGAAGTCGCTGTTCCCGTGGTTAAGAACCTATGGGGACTCCCCGGGCATGCGCAAACTATTTTTTCGACGAGTTTGAATCAGTCCTCCTCGTCGGCCCCGCCAAGCTCCTGGCCTGCGCAAAGAGCCAGCACATCGGCTCCGAAACGCTCCAACTTGCGCGCGCCGACTCCTGAGATCACTGCCAGTTCTCCCGCCTCGGCCGGCGCCGCCTCGGCGATCGCCATCAGCGTCTTGTCGGTGAAGACGCAGTAGGCGGGCTGGCCCAGCTCCCGCGCCTGACCGGCTCGCCAGGCGTGCAGCCGTTCGTACAGCGCCTCGTCCATGTCGGACGGGCAGTCCTCGCAGCGCATCAGCTTCACCTCGCCCGCGTCGGTGAGCGTCTTTCCGCACACCCGGCACAGGGCCGAGCTGCGACGCCTGCGCTGGACCACGCCGCCGGTGCCCCTGCTGCTGCCGCTGCCGCCGTGCTCGACGCTTCCGCCGCCGCCCGCGCCACGGCTGCCGGAGAGTGCGGAGCCGGGGCGCAGTCCGCTCAGGAAGCGGCTCGGACGGCGGGAGGCCCGGCCGCCCGGCGAGCGGGACAGGGCCCAGGACAGGCCGAGGTGCTGCCGGGCGCGCGTGACCCCGACGTACAGCAGGCGCCGCTCCTCCTCGATCTGTTCGTCGGTCCTGGCGTAGGTGATCGGCATCATGCCGTCGGTGAGACCGACCAGGAACACGGCGTCCCACTCCAGGCCCTTCGCCGAGTGCAGCGAGGCGAGGGTGACGCCCTGGACGGTGGGCGCGTGCTGGGCGGCCGTGCGCTCGTCGAGCTCCGTGACGAGGTCGGAGAGCGTCGCGGCGGGCCTGGCCTTCGCGAAGTCCTCCGCGAGGCGCACCAGAGCGGCCAGTGACTCCCACTGGTCGCGTACCGCCCCGGAGCCCGCGGGGGGCTGCGTGGTCCAGCCGTTACCGCTGAGGACGGCGCGGGTCTGGGAGGGGAGGTCCACGACGTCGTCGAGCAGGGGGTCGTTGTTGCCGAACCGGGCGGCGCTGCGCAGGCCGTGGATGGCCTTCCGCACCTCCTGGCGTTCGAAGAACCGCTCCGCGCCGCGCAGCTGGTAGGGCACGCCGGCGTCGGCCAGAGCCTGTTCGTAGACCTCCGACTGGGCGTTGATGCGGTACAGCACGGCGATCTCGCCGGCCGGGACGCCCGCCGCGATGAGGTCGCGGATGCGGCGGGCGGTGCCCTCGGCCTCGGTGGGTTCGTCCGCGTACTCCGTGTAGACGGGCTCGGGGCCCGCCTCGCGCTGGGAGACCAGCTCCAGGCGGTGCTCGGCGGCCCGGCCCCGCGCCTGGCTCAGCAGGCCGTTGGCCAGGTGGACGACCTGTGGCGTCGAGCGGTAGTCACGGACCAGCTTCACCACGGTGGCGTCCGGGTGCTTGGTGCGGAAGTTCAGCAGGTGGTCGGGGGTGGCGCCGGTGAAGGAGTAGATCGTCTGGCTGGCGTCGCCGACGACGCACAGGCTCTGCCGGTCGCCGAGCCACAGTTCGAGCAGCCGCTGCTGGAGCGGGCTGACGTCCTGGTACTCGTCCACCACGAAGTGCTGGTACTGGCTGCGCACGTGGTCGGCGATGTCGTCCCGGTCCTGGAGGATGCCGACGGTGAGCAGCAGCACGTCCTCGAAGTCGATCATGGCCCGGTCGCGCTTGAGCTGCTCGTACATCGCGTAGACCTGCGAGATCTCCGCCGCGTCCCTGGGGACGTCGCGGCCGGACTTGGCGGCCGCGGCCGGATAGTCGCCGGGGACGGTCTGCGTGACCTTCGCCCACTCGATCTCGCCCGTCACGTCCCGCAGCTCGTTGCGGTCCAGACGGACGCGGCAGCGGGCGGCGGCTTCGGCGACCAGCTGGATCTTGCGCTCGACGAGACGGGGCAGGTCACCACCGACTGCTTTCGGCCAGAAGTACTGGAGCTGGCGCAGCGCGGCGGAGTGGAACGTCCGGGCCTGGACACCGCCCGCGCCGAGCTGGCGGAGCCGCCCGCGCATCTCGCCGGCGGCCCGGTTGGTGAACGTGACGGCAAGCACACTGGCGGGCTGCAGGATCCCGGCGCGTACGCCGTAGGCGATGCGGTGCGTGATGGCGCGCGTCTTGCCGGTGCCCGCTCCCGCCAGTACGCACACCGGACCGTGCAGGGCCGTGGCGACCGCGCGCTGCTCGGGGTCGAGCCCTTCGAGCACCGCGTCTGCCGAGTCGGGGACCTGCGGGAAAGGAGAGAGGTGCGTTGCTGCTGTCACCCCGCCATGCTGCCAGGTCGTGGGAGGGGGGAGCGGCCGTTGTCCACAGGGGCCGGGTGCCGGTCCTACTAATGCGGGATGCGGGAATGACGGTCGGGTCACGTACGTTCACACACTGGCATTTCCGACTCACCGGGGGACACGCCCCGGCGAACCAGAGGAGCGCATACGACATGCAGGGCACTGTGACGATGTACAGCACCACATGGTGCGGCTACTGCCGTCGGCTCAAGAGCCAGATGGACCGCGAGGGCATCGCGTACACCGAGATCAACATCGAGCTGGACCCTGAGTCGGCGGCCTTCGTCGAGAAGGCGAATGGCGGAAACCAGACGGTCCCGACCGTCCTCGTGGTCCCCGCCTCCGGTGAGCAGACGGTCATGACCAACCCGAGCCTCGCCCAGGTCAAGCAGGCGCTGACGGTCTGAGGCGCGCGTACGCGGAGCGCCGCGTACACAGAACCACCGCGTACGCAGAGCACGCGGAACACATACGGAAGGGCCCCCGGCAGCGGCGCGGGGGCCCTTCCGTATGCCGCGGGGCTACGGGCCCAGCGGCTTCGGCAGGGGCTTGCCGTACCAGATCTCCACCAGGCGGGCCGCGATGGAGATGCCCGAGGGGGACACGATCTCGCCGGACTCGATGGCGCTCCGCAGGTCGTCCCTGGAGAACCAGCGCGCCTCTTCGATCTCCTCGCCGTCCACGTTGATCTCCGACGACGTGGCGCGTGCCATGAAGCCCAGCATCAGGCTGGACGGGAACGGCCACGGCTGGCTGGCGACGTACTCGACGCTGCCGACGGTGACGCCCGCCTCCTCGAAGACCTCACGGGCCACCGACTCCTCGACCGACTCGCCGGGCTCCACGAAGCCCGCGAGCGTCGAGAACCGGCCTTCCGGCCAGTGCACCTGGCGGCCGAGCAGCGCGCGGTCCTCCTCGTCCGTGACCAGCATGATCACAGCGGGGTCGGTACGCGGGTAGTGCTCGGCGCCGCACGCCTGGCAGCGGCGGATGTGCCCGGCCGCCGCGATGACTGTGCGCTCGCCGCAGCGCGAACAGAACCGGTGCAGCCGCTGCCAGTTCTCCAGGGCCACCGCGTGGACCATCAGGCCCGCGTCGCGCGGGGAGAGCAGGAGCCCGGCTTCGCGCAGGCCCGCCGGCCGCGCGGACTGGTCCATCCGGCCGGGCAGGGAGTCCTTCTGGAGCGCGAAGTAGCTGACGCCGTCCTCGTCGGTACCGAGGAAATAGCGGTGCGTCTCGGTGACCGGGGCCTCGAAGGCCGGGGTCATGACGAGTTCGGTGCGGCCGTCGGCGCTGTCTGCGGGCTCGTCGATCAGAGCCTGGCCGCCGGAGACCACGAAGACACGGGTCGTCGGGTGGCTCCACGCCGCGGCCAGCCATGCCTCGTCGAGGCGGTGGTGCGCGGCGCGGTCGATGCCGCTCGGGGCGGTGAACCCGATCGGCCGCTCCGTGGTCCGCGCGGTCTCCGTGGTCAGGCCCGTGCCCGTGTGGTCGGTCGAGGTGCTCACAGGTGCTTCCAACTCCCCCTGGTGGATTCGGACGGTGTTCAGGTTCAGGAGGCGCGCCAGTGCGCCGCGAGGTCGCCCCACAGGTACGCGGTGGTCTCGACGCCCTTGAGGAGCAGGTCGAGTTCGACCTTCTCGTCGGGTGCGTGCCAGCCGTCGGACGGTACGGAGATACCCAGGAAGAGCACCGGTGCACCGAGTACGTCCTGGAGGTCGGCCGCGGGTCCCGAGCCGCCCTCGCGGGTGAAGCGGATCTTCTGGCCGAAGGCGCGGCCCATGGCCCGTACGACGGACTGGAGGGCGGGGTGGTCCAGCGGGGTGAGGCACGGGCGGGTGGCGGCGCCGAACGTGATCTCGTGGCGGATGCCGACCGGGACGCGGGTGGCGATCCAGTCGCGTACGGACCGCTCGATCTTGTCCGGGTCCTGGCCCGCCACCAGGCGGAACGACAGCTTCAGGTGGGCGGAGGACGGGACGACCGTCTTGCCGCCGGGGCCCTGGTAGCCGCCGCCGATGCCGTTGACCTCGGCGGTCGGGCGGGCCCAGACGCGCTCCAGGGTGGTGTGGCCCGCCTCGCCGAGGGTGGCGCGGGACTTGGCCGTGCGGAGCCACTGGGCCTCGTCGAAGGGGAGCTCGGCGAACAGCTCGCGCTCGCGGTCCGTGAGCTCGACGACCCCGTCGTAGAAACCGGGGACCGTGATGCGCTCGTCCTCGTCGTGGAGAGCGGCGACCAGGCGGGCGGCGACGGTGGCGGGGTTGGGGACGGCGCCGCCGAAGGACCCCGAGTGGATGTCCTGGTCGGGGCCGTACAGCTCGATCTCGCAGTCGGCCAGGCCGCGCATGCCCGTGCAGACGGTCGGGGTGTCCTCGGACCACATGCCGGTGTCGGAGACGATCACGGCGTCGGCGGTGAGGCGCTCGGCGTGCTCCTCGACGAGGGCGCGGAAGTGCGGGGAGCCGGACTCCTCCTCGCCCTCGACGAGGAGCTTGAGGTTGACGGCGGGGGCGGTGCGGCCGGTGGCGGCGAGGTGGGCGCGCACCCCGAGGGTGTGGAAGAACACCTGTCCCTTGTCGTCGGCGGCGCCGCGGGCGTAGAGCCTGCCGTCGACGATCTCCGGCTCGAAGGGGTCGGTGTGCCAGCCGTCCGCGCGGGCGGCGGGCTGCACGTCGTGGTGCCCGTAGACGAGGACGGTGGGGGCGGCCGGGTCGCCGCTCGGCCACTCGGCGAAGACCGCCGGGGCGCCCGCCGTGGGCCAGATCTCGGTGACCGGGAAGCCGGTCTCCTGGAGCTTCGCGGAGAGCCATTCGGCGCTGCGGCGCACGTCGGCGGCGTGGGCGGGCTGCGCGGACACGGACGGGATGCGCAGCCAGTCGGCGAGGTCACCGAGGAAGGCCGCGCGATGCGTGTCGATGTACGTACGGACGACGCTGTCCGGGGTGTCGCTCATGTCCTTGAGCCTATCCGCCCGCCGGAGGGGGCTCGTCCAGCAGGATCCGTTCGAGTTCGGCACGGCCGGGGAGGCGGGCGGGGCGCGCGATTTCGCCGGTGCGCACGTAGAGGAAGGCGGCGGCCACGGAGTCGAGGGGCAGGTCGTACCGCTCGGCCCAGGCGAGGCGGTAGACCGCGAGCTGGAGGGGGTCGGCGGTGCGCTCGCGGCTGGTCTTCCAGTCGACGATCTCGTACGCGCCGGTGTCCTCGTCGCGGTACACCGCGTCCATCCGGCCCCGGATCACCCGGCCCGCGAGGGTGAGGTGGAAGGGCACCTCGATGCGGTACGGGGTGCGGCGGGCGTAGGGGGTGCGCTCGAACGCCTCCTTGAGGGCGGCCAGGTCGCGCTCGTCCGCGATCTCGGCCTCGGTCCCGTCGCCGCCGGGCAGCTCGTCGGGGCCGAGCATGGGCAGCGGCAGCTCCTCGAAACGTGACTCCACCCACGCGTGGAACCGGGTGCCGCGGCGGGCGGCGGGCTGGGGCGGGCGCGGCATGGGGCGGGCGAGCTCGTGGGCGAAGCCGTCGGGGTCGGCGGCGAGCCGCAGCAGCTGGGAGGCGGTGAGGGAGGGCGGTACGTGGACGTCGCGGGTGGTGGCGCGGGCGCGGCGGAGCTCGCCGGCGAGGGCGTCGAGGTCACGGTCCCAGGAGGCGACGGCGCGGGCCTCCTCGGGGGTGAGGGTGCTTCCGCTCCGGCCCGCCTCCTCCCGGGGCTGCGGGACGAATCCTGCGGACCTCCGGGTCCCGGGGAGGGTCGCTGGGTCCGTTGGATCCGCCGGGTCCGTCGGGTGGGGCGGGTTCGCCGGGTGGGGCGGGTCCGCCGAGTGCGCCAGGTCCGTCGGGTGGGGCGGGTCCGCCGGGTCCGCCGGGTCCGCCGGGTGGGGGCGTGCGGGCGGGGTGTCGTGGTCCCGGGCGCCGGAAGCGGGGTGGGCGTGCTCCGGTACGGCGCCGGGGCGCTCGGGGCTCGGGGGGGTCCGGGGCGCGGGTATGGCGCCGGGGCGCAGGGTCGACCAGCTGTCCCAGCCCGCCGGGCCGGGACCCTCTTCGTTGTCTTCTGCGTCTTCTGCGTCTTCTGCGTCTTCTGGGGCTTCCTCGCCTTCGTGGAACGCGTCCGGAGGACCGTCGGGGCCGACCGCCGTGGGGCGTTCCGTGAGGAGGGTGTCCCAGTCCGCCGGGCCGGTGGCGGTGTCTTCGTCCGCGTAGGCGGCGGGCGCCTCGTCGGTCCGGGCCGTGGCCAGCCTCTCCAGGTGGGCCATGACCGTTTCCGCCGCCCGGCGGCGGCGGGCCATGGACGTCGGGTCCAGCGGCAGGGGCCAGGCCCGGTCCGCCGCCGACTCGCGCAGGGAGGGGTTCTCCTCGTCCTCCGCCGGCTCGTCCGCCCATGCCTCGATCTCCCCGAAGCCGGCCGCGCAGTGGTCGTACAGCGCCCGCAGGAAGCCGGAGGGGCCGCGCGGCTTCTTCTGGGTCGGGCCCCACCAGTGGCCCGAGCCGAGCAGCAGCGAACGCGGGCGCGTGAAGGTGACGTACCCGAGGCGGAGCTCCTCGGTGTGCTGGTGGGCCTTCATGTCGTCCTTGAACGCCTTGATGCCCTTGCTGTCCCACTCCCCCACGTCCGGCAGGGTCGCCGCGTCACCGCGCAGCGCGTGCGGCAGCACCTTGGCCTGGGACGTCCAGGAGTCGCGGGACTGCTCGCTCGGGAAGTGGCCCGTGACCAGGCCCGGCACCGCCACGACGTCCCACTCCAGGCCCTTGGACTTGTGCGCGGTGAGCACCTTGACGGTGTTCTCGCCGCCGGGCAGGGCGTTGTCCAGGCCCTTCTCGTACTGGGCGGCGGTCCGCAGGAAGCCGAGGAAGGCCAGCAGGTTCGCCTCTCCGTCGAGCGCCGCGAACCCCGCCGCCGTGTCGAGGAAGTTGCTCAGCGTCTCGCGCCGGCGGGCGGCCAGGGCGTGCGGTGAGGCGGACAGTTCCACTTCGAGGCCCGTCGTGGCGAGCACCCGGTGCAGTACGTCCATGAGCGGGTCGGCGAGCGAGCGGCGCAGGTCGCGCAGCTCGGCCGCGAGACGGGCGAAACGGACCCGGGCGTCCGCCGAGAAGGGCAGGCCGTCGTCCGTACCGCCGCCGGACTCCAGGAAGGTGTCGAGCGCGTCGGCGAGGGAGACGACCTCCGCAGGGTCCACGCCCTCGACGGCCTCGGTCAGCCTCCCGTCGGGGTCGGCGTCCGGGTCGGCGGCCGGCGCGCGGTGCACGAGCAGGCGTGCCCGGCGTCCCAGCAGCGCCAGGTCGCGCGGGCCGATGCGCCAGCGCGGACCGGTGAGGATGCGGACGAGCGAGGCGTTGGCGCCCGGGTCCTGGAGGACCTCGCAGACCGCGACGAGGTCGGCCACCTCGGGGAGGTGGAGCAGCCCGGAGAGGCCGACGACCTCGACCGGTACGTCGCGGGCCACCAGCGCGCCCTGGATCTCGGCGAAGTCCCCCGCCGTCCGGCACAGGACGGCGATCTCGCCCGGCTCCTTGCCCGTACGGACGAGGTGGGCGATCGAGTCGGCCAGCCACGCGATCTCCTCCGCGTGGGTGGGCAGGAGGGCGCAGCGGACGATGCCGTCGCGCTCCGCGCCGGGGGCCGGGCGCAGCGCCTCCACGCCCTCGTGCATGGCGCGCAGCCCGGCGGCCAGGCCGTTGGCGAGGTCGAGGAGGCGGCCGCCGCTGCGGCGGTTCTCGCTGAGCGAGAACCGGGTGGCCGGACTTCCGTCGGCGTACGGGAAGTGGGCGGGGAAGTCGTCGAGGTTGGCGACGGAGGCACCGCGCCAGCCGTAGATCGCCTGGCAGGGGTCGCCGACCGCCGTCACGGCGTGCCCGGTGCCGCCGCCGAACAGGCCGGAGAGGAGCAGGCGCTGCGCGACCGACGTGTCCTGGTACTCGTCGAGCAGGACCACCCGGAACTCGTCGCGCAGGGCCCGGCCGGTCTCCTCGCTGGTGAGCGCGAGCTCGGCGGAGAGCGCGATCTGGTCGCCGAAGTCGAGGAGGTCGCGGCTGCGCTTGGCCTCGCGGTAGCGGGTGGTGAGGTCGAGCAGTTCGAGGCGGGCGGCGGCCGCCTCGGGGACCTTGCGCAGGTCGGCGTTGGAGAGCTTGACGGACGCGAGGGTGCTCAGCAGTCCGGTGTCGTACGCCGCGAGGCGGGCCGGCTTCACGAGGTGCTCGGCCAGCTCGGCGTCCAGCGCCAGCAGGTCGCTGACCAGGGACGGGAACGACCTGGTCAGTGCGGGGTACGGGCCGGGCGCCTCGCGCAGCACGCGGGCGGCGAGCTGGTGGCGGGTGGCGTCGGCGAGGAGGCGGGCAGTGGGTTCGAGGCCGATGCGCAGGCCGTGGTCGGTGAGGAGCTGCCCGGCGAAGGCGTGGTACGTCGAGATCCGGGGCTCGCCGGGAGGGTGGTCGGGGTCGATGACGTCGGGGTCGGTCACCCCGGCGCGCACCAGCGCCTTGCGCACGCGCTCGGCGAGCTCGCCGGCCGCCTTGTTGGTGAAGGTCAGGCCCAGCACCTGCTCGGGGGCGACCTGCCCGGTGCCGACCAGCCACACCACGCGCGCGGCCATGACCGTCGTCTTGCCCGAACCGGCTCCGGCCACGATGACCTGCGGGGCGGGCGGTGCGGTGATGCACGCCATCTGCTCCGGGGTGAACGGGATGCCGAGGAGCTCTTTGAGCTCCTCGGGGTCGGTGATTCGAGCTGACACCCGAGAGAGGCTATCCGGCCCCGCTGACAGCGACGTTCCGTGACGCCGGCGCTACTCGACGATGTGCCGGCCCTCCGGCTGCGCGCTGCACGCGGCGCGGAACGCGCAGTGCGTGCAGTGCTGGCCGGTGGCCGGACTGAAGCGTTCGTCGAGTACGCGGCCCGCGGCGGTGGCGAGCAGATCGCCGACCCACTCCCCGGCGAGCGGCTCCTGCGCCTGGATCCTGGGGAGGGCCTCCCCGCCGTCCCTCTTGGCGGCCGGCTGCCGCAGCTGTACGAGTTCGGCGCCGCCCGGCCCGGGGCGCGTCCCGCCGAAGACGTCGTCCACCGCGCCTTCCCGTACCGCGAGCTGGTAGACGGCGAGCTGGGGGTGGTGGGCGACCTCCTCGCGCGTGGGGGCCGCTTTTCCGGTCTTGAAGTCGACGACGTACGCCCGTCCCTCGGCGTCCGCCTCGACGCGGTCCATGGAACCGCGGATGCGCACCTCGTACTCGCCGCCCGCCTCCAGGGTCACGTCGAAGTCGTGCTCGGTGGCCACCGGGGTGCGGCCGCCGCGGTCCATGACGTGCCACTGGAGGAAGCGTTCGAGCGCCACGCGCGCGTGTTCCTTCTCCTGCACGGACTTCCAGGGGGCGTCGAAGGCGAGGGCGTCCCAGACGGAGTCGAGGCGTTCCATGAGTACGGCGAGATCGGCGGGCGTACGGCCGGACGCGACCTCGTCGGCCAGGACGTGCACGACGTTGCCGAAGCCCTGCGCGGCGGTCGCGGGCGCGTCGGCTTTCACCTCGCGTCCCAGGAACCATTGCAGGGAGCAGGTGTTCGCGAGCTGGTCCAGGGCGCTTCCCGAGAGCGCCACGGGCTGGTCGCGGTCGCGCAGGGGGATGGCGCTGTGCGTCGGGTCGTACAGGCCCCACCAGCGGTACGGGTGCGCGGAGGGGACCAGCGGCTGGCCGTCCTCGTCGGCGAGGGCGGCGAGGCGGGCCAGCCTGCGGGCGGCGGCGTCGCGCAGGGCGGGGGTCGCCGCCGGGTCGACGGTGGTGGCGCGCAGTTCGGCGACGAGGGCGGCCACGGCGAGGGGGCGGCGGGGGCGGCCGGTGACGTCCTTCGGTTCGACGCCGAGTTCGGTGAGGAAGCGGGAGGGCTGGTCGCCGTCGTCGGCGGGGGCCCTGACGGCGGTGACGACGAGGCGCTCGCGCGCGCGGGTCGCGGCGACGTAGAAGAGGCGGCGTTCCTCGGCGAGGAGGGCGCCGGGGGTGAGGGGCTCGGCGAGGCCGTCGCGGCCGATCCGGTCCGCTTCGAGGAGCGAACCGCGGCGGCGCAGGTCCGGCCACAGGCCCTCCTGTACGCCCGCCACGACGACCAGGCGCCACTCCAGTCCTTTCGAGCGGTGCGCGGTCATCAGGCGTAGGGCGTCGGGACGTACGGCCCGCTTGCTGAGGGTGTCGGCGGCGATGTCCTGGGCGTCGAGCTCTTCCAGGAAGTTCAGGGCGCCGCGGCCGCCGGAGCGTTCCTCGGCGCGGGCGGCGGTGTCGAACAGCGCGCACACGGCGTCGAGGTCGCGGTCGGCGTTGCGGCCGGCCGGTCCGCCGCGCAGGGCGGCGCGCTCCAGGCGTCCTGGCCAGGGGGTGCCGTTCCACAGTTCCCAGAGGGCCTCTTCGGCGGTGCCGCCGGTTTCGAGGAGGGTGCGGGCCTTGCGCAGCAGCGTGCCGAGGCGCTGGGCGCCACGGGCGTACGCCGGATCGTGCGCGGCCAGGCGCTCGGGTTCGGCGAGAGCGCGGGCGAGCAGTTCGTCGGAGGGCGGCGGGAGCCGGTTGCCTGCGGCACGCTCCTCGTCGCGCAGGGCGCGGCCGAGGCGGCGGAGGTCCGCGGTGTCCATGCCGGCGAGCGGCGAGGCGAGCAGTTCGGCGGCGGCTTCCGTGCTGAGCCAGGTGGTGGCGGCAGCGGGCGGGGTGGGGTCTGTCCGGTCCGTGTCCTCCTCCTGCCGCTCCTGCTCTTCCTCGGGTTCCTCGGGCCGTGGGCCGGGCTCCCCGGCCTCTCCGGCGGCGTCGGTGTCGTGACGCACGGCGGACGTGTCCGGGGTGCCGGGGCCGGATTCCCGGGACACGGCGGCGGACGGAGCGGCCGCCGCCTCGGCCACTGCCCTCAGGGCCGTCAGCAGGGGAGCCACCGCGGGCTCGTGGCGCAGGGCGAGGTCGTCGCCGTCGATCTCCAGGGGAACGCCCGCCGACGTGAGGGCCCTGCGTACGGCGGGGATCGTGCGGCCGCCGGCGCGTACCAGCACCGCCATCTCGTTCCACGGCACGCCCTCCTCCAGGTGGGCGCGGCGCAGGATGTCCGCGATGTTGTCGAGCTCCGTGCCCGCCGTCGGGTACGTGAAGACCTCCACGCGGCCCCCATCGCGTACCGGAGCCAGGTCGCGGTGGGCCCGTACCTTCTCGGCCGGCAGGCGCGTCAGCGGCATCCGGCGGGTGAGCAGGCGGGTGGCCGCCAGGAGGCCGGCTCCCGAGCGGCGCGAGGTCGTCAGCACCTCCACCGGGGAAGGGGCGCCGTCCGTTCCCCGGAACCTGTCCGGGAAGTCGAGGATGCCGCCGACGTCCGCGCCACGGAACGCGTAGATCGACTGGTCCGGGTCGCCGAAGGCCACCAGGGTGCGGCCTGAGCCGGCCAGGGCGTGGAGGAGGCGGACCTGCGCGGGGTCCGTGTCCTGGTACTCGTCCACGAAGACCGCGTCGTACCGCGCGCTGAGCCGCCCCGTGGACTCCGCCCGCTCGGCGAGCAGCACCGCGCGGTGGACCAGTTCCGCGTAGTCCAGGACGCCCTGCATGTCGAGTACGTCGAGATACTCGGCCAGGAAGGCCGCCGCGGCCTTCCAGTCGGGCCGTCCCGTACGCGCCGCGAAGGCTCCGAGGGCGTCGGGGCCGAGTCCCAGTTCCCGGCTGCGCGCCAGCACCGCGCGGACCTCGTCGGCGAAGCCGCGCGTGGTGAGACAGGCGCGCAGTTCGTCCGGCCACCGGACGGGGGAGGGCAGGCCGGTGCGCTCCAGCTCGACGTGGCCGGCGAGCAGGTCGCGTACGGCCACGTCCTGCTCGGGGCCGGACAGCAGGCGCAGGGGTTCGCTGAAGAGGTCGCTGTCCTGATGGGCGCGGACCAGGGCGTAGCAGAAGGAGTGGAACGTGGTCGCCTGCGGCCCGTACGCGCCGCCGAGCCGCAGCGCCATCCGGTCGCGCAGTTCCACCGCCGCCTTGCGGCTGAAGGTGAGCACCAGGACGCGCGCCGGGTCGGCCCCCTTGGCGACGCGCGCGGCGACGGCCTCCACCAGGGTCGTCGTCTTGCCGGTGCCCGGGCCCGCGAGGACCAGCAACGGACCGCCCGGGTGGTCAACCACAGCGCGCTGCCGTGCGTCCAGGAGAGGGGGATCCACCGGGCCCGGCGGGGTACGCACCAGTCGGTACGCGCTCGGGGTCCGCTGCCGCGCCTGACGGTGCGGGGGATTCCAGGCGGAACCTGTGGAAGTGGAGGAGCTCACGTGGATCGCCGGTCCTGGTGGGTGTACGGGTTGACTTGTCCGCCGCGCGCGGGGCGCGGTGGGTGCGGGACGAGCGCTCTGCGCGCGCCGCGTCCTGAGGACGCTACGCCAGTGGGCACCGGGGACGCAGCGACTCCGCCCCGTACCCCGTCCGGTGACCCGGCCCGTGTCCTTCGCCGCGCGGCGCACGCTCCTGGTACCGCCCGCCGCGCCGCCGCATGCTGGAGGCTGTCAGGTGTGAGCCGTGTGAGTTTGTCCACTTCCACCGGCCGGACCGACGACCGGACCGCCGGCCGCGGCGCCGTCCCACCGCGCCCGCTTCATGTCCAGGCGCGGCAGGTGGTCCCCGGACTGGCGGGTGGCCGTGCGCAGCGGGGTGCCCTCCGCGCGGTAGTGCCCCAGTGCGCGCAGTTCGTGGCCGGGCAGCAGCACGCCGTCGGAACGCACCACGCGCCACCAGGGCGCGCCGCCGCCGTAGAGCGCCATCACCCGCCCCACCTGACGGGGGCCGCCCTCCTCGAGCCACTCGGCGACGTCCCCGTACGTCATCACACGTCCGGGCGGAATCATCTCCGCCACCTCCAGCACGCGTTCGGCGTACTCGGGGAGTGCGGGGGCTTCCGGTTCGTCGTTCATCCGGCCCATCCTGCACCACCGCACCGACCGTGCACGCTGCTCCATGGGGCGTGGCCAAAACACCGCACGCCCCCGCAATGCACCCTGATGCCCCCCTCTGTCATCCGGTCATGCCACCATCATCCGGGCGGTGACAGGTGATACGAGATCGAGAAGACGTGACGAAGGAGCAGGGCGTGCAGCCTCCCCCGGTGGCGAGCACCCCTGGCGCCGAGTCGCACCCTGACGCTCCCGAGAACGCTCCCGAGAGGCCCACGAAGAACATGGACAACGGGCCCGGAGGAAGCCACATCGACCGAGTGTCCGGCGACGAACCGCTGCTCTCCGCGCGCGTGCACCGCCCCTCCGACCTGGTACGGCTGCTCGTCGGCGTACTGGGCATCGTCTGCGTACTGGCCATCGCGGCCTTCGCGCACGGCACGGCGTCCGGGCTCGAACAGGACATCAGCAAGGGCACGGGCCAGACCCCGGACGTCTTCATCAAGCTGGCCGGCCTCATCTCCAGCATCGCCGTACTGATCCTCCCGGTCGCCTTCGCGATCGAGCGGCTGGTCAAACGGGACGGGCTGCGGATCGCGGACGGCGTTCTGGCGGCCGTGCTCGCGCACGGTGTCGCGCTCGCCACCGACCTGTGGGTCTCCGAGGCCGCCCCGGACGCGATCAGGGAAGCGCTCACACAGGCCGCGGAGAACGGCGAACTGACCGATCCCGTGCACGGTTATCTCGCGCCCGTCATCGCCTACATGACGGCCGTCGGCATGGCCCGCAGGCCGCGCTGGCGCGTGGCGCTGTGGGCGGTGCTGCTGCTCAACTCGTTCGCCGTCCTGGTCGGCCGCCAGACCACCCCGTTCTCGATCATCGTCACCGTGCTGATCGGCTGGACCGTCGCGTACGGGACGCTCTACGCCGTCGGATCCCCGAACGTACGGCCCACCGGACAGACCCTCCTCGCGGGCCTGCGGCGCGTCGGCTTCCGCCCCGTGACGGCGATGCGCGCCGAGGACGTGCCCGACTCGGCCGAACCGGGCGACCGCGGGCGGCGCTACCTCGTCACCCTGGAGGACGGGCCGCCCCTCGACGTCACCGTCGTCGACCGCGAGCAGCAGGCGCAGGGGTTCTTCTACCGGGTGTGGCGCCAGGTGACCCTGCGCAGCATCACCCAGCGCCGCTCCATCCAGTCCCTGCGCCAGGCCCTGGAGCAGGAGGCGCTGATCGCGTACGCCGCCATCGCGGCCGGGGCCAACGCGCCGAAGCTGATCGCCACGTCCGAGCTCGGCCCCGACGCCGTGATGCTCGTGTACGAGCACCTGGGCGGCCGTTCCCTGGACTCGCTGCCCGACGAGGAGATCACCGACGAGTTGCTGCGCGGTGCCTGGCGTCAGGTGAAGGCCCTCCAGTCGCGCCGTATCGCGCACCGCAGACTCGTCGGCGACGCGATCCTGGTGGATCGTTCCGGCAGGGTCATCCTGACCGATCTGCGCGGCGGTGAGATCGCCGCGGGCGACGTCGTCCTGCGCATGGACGTCGCGCAGCTCCTGACGACGCTGGGGCTGCGCGCGGGCGCCGAGCGCGCCGTGGCCGCCGCCGTGGCGGTGCTGGGGCCCGACGCGGTCGCCGACAGCCTGCCGCTGCTCCAGCCGATCGCGCTCAGCCGCTCCACGCGCGCGACGCTGCGCAAGCTGGCGCGCGAACGGTCGCAGCGCGAGCGCGAGGCGGTGCTCGACGCGTCGCACGTCACCAAGGCGGCCGAAACCGGGGAGCCCGGCGCCGGCGAAGCCGCGGGGACCGGTGGCCGCAAGTCCGTACGCGCGGGGAAGAAGGCCGAGAAGGGCGCCATAGAGGAGGCCCTGGAGGAGGCGCGCGAAGAGGACCTGCTGACGCAGATCCGTCACCAGGTGCTGCTCATCCGGCCGCAGGCGCTGGTCGAGCCGGCCCGCCTCGAACGCATCAGACTCCGTACGCTCGTCAGCGTCGTCGCCGGCGCGTTCGCCGCCTACTTCCTGATCTCGACGCTGATGGCCAACGACATGGGCGAGGCGATCGCGAAGGCGGACTGGCGCTGGGCCGCGGTGGCCCTGCTGTTCTCGGCGCTGAGCTATCCGGCCGCGGCGATGAGCCTGCTCGGCTTCGTTCCCGAAAAGGTCGCCTTCTGGCGAACGGTCAAAGCACAGGTGGCCGGGTCCTTCGTGAAGCTGGTCGCGCCTGCGGCGATCGGCGGCGTGGCGCTCAACACCCGTTTCCTCCAGCGTGCCGGCGTACGCCCGGGGCTCGCCGTGGCGAGTGTCGGCGCCTCGCAGCTCTTCGGCCTCGCGAGCCACATCACGCTGCTGATGGTCTTCGGCTATGTGACGGGCACCGAACACACCCCCACGCTCTCCCCGTCCCGGACGGTGATCGCGGGGCTGCTGACGGCGGCGGTGCTGGCGCTGGTGGTGACGGCCGTGCCGATCCTGCGCAGGTTCGTGGTGACGCGGGTGCGGTCGTTGTTCGCGGGTGTGGTGCCGCGCATGCTCGACGTCCTCCAGCGGCCGCAGAAGCTGATCACCGGTATCGGCGGGATGCTCCTGCTGACCGCGGCGTTCGTGATGTGCCTGGACGCCTCGATCCGCGCCTTCGGCAGCGACGTCCACCTGAGCTACGCCACCGTCGCTGTCGTCTTCCTGACCGCCAACGCGCTCGGCTCCGCGGTGCCGACGCCCGGCGGTATCGGCGCGGTCGAGGGCGCGCTCATCACGGCGCTGTCGTTCGCGGGCCTGCCCTACGCGGTCGCGACGCCGGCGGTGCTGCTGTACCGGCTGCTGACCTTCTGGCTGCCGGTGCTGCCGGGCTGGCTGTTCTTCAACCACCTGACCCGCAGGGAACAGCTCTAGTCGCTTCGTACGAGCCGTACCGCATCCGCCAGGAGCATCGACCGATCTTCCTTGCAGGTGCGACCCCGACGGCCTTAGATTGCCGCACATGCGGTCCTACACCACTCAGCAGGCGGCGCGGCTCCTCGGCGTCAGCCCCGACACCGTCCGCCGCTGGGCCGACGCCGGCCGGATCACCACGCGCAGGGACGAGACCGGCCGGCGGCTGATCGACGGGCCCGTTCTCGCGGCGTACGCCGTGGAGCTGGCCCAGCAGGCCGACGAGCACGGCGAGGTCCCGTACACGACCGCGCGCAACGCCTTCGCCGGGATCATCACCGCGGTGAAGCTCGGCGATGTCGCCGCCCAGGTCGAGATACAGGCGGGCCCGCACCGGCTGGTCTCCCTGCTGACCCGGGAGGCCGTCGAGGAACTCGGCCTGGAGGTGGGGATGGAGGCGGTGGCCCGCGTGAAGTCGACCAATGTCCACATCGACCGTGCGTGAAGCATGCGTGAACCGTCCGTGTGCCCGCCGACCGTGACCGACACCCCAGGGGTTTCCGTGCGCCGTACTGTCCTGCCCGTCATCGCCGCCTCGCTGCTCGTCCCGCTGCTCGCCGCCTGTGGCGCCGAGGACGGCGACGGGGGCCCGCAGGCCGGCAGGAAGACGGGGACCACCGAGATCACCGTGCTGGCCGCGGCCTCGCTCACCGATGTCTTCGAGGCGGCCGGGGCGGCGTACGAGAAGGAACACCCCGGCACGGAGGTCGCCTTCTCCTTCAACGGTTCGCAGGAACTCGCCTCCCAGGTGCGCCAGGGGGTGCCCGCCGACGCGCTGGTCACCGCCGACACCAAGACCATGGACGGGCTGAGGGAGAACACCGGTGACCCGGTCGTCATCGCCAGGAACCGCCTCACCGTCGCCACCTCGAAGGGCAATCCGGAGAGGATCGGCGGCCTGGAGGACCTCTCCAGGGACGGCCTGAAGGTGGTTCTCGCCGCGCCCGAGGTGCCGGTCGGCCGTTACAGCCAGAAGATTCTGGACGGGGCGGGGGTGAAGGTGAAGCCCGTCTCCCAGGAGCCGAACGTGCGCGCGGTGCTGAGCAAGGTGGAGCTGGGCGAGGCCGACGCGGGCCTGGTGTACGTGACGGACGCCGCGGCGGCCGGGGGCAAGGTCACCACGGTCGCCGTACCCGACGCACAGAACGCGGTCGCGTCGTACCCGGCCGCGGTCCTCGACGGCTCGGAGCACAGCGAGGAGGCCTCGGACTTCGTGCGGTGGCTCGCCTCCCCCAAGGCGCAGAAGCTGCTGCGTGACGCGGGATTCCAGGCACCGTGAGCCCGGTGAAGGGGCTGAAGGGGCGTGCGCCGCTCACGCTCACGCTTCCGGCGGGGCTGGCTGTCGCCTTCCTGCTGCTCCCGCTGGCGGGGGTGCTCACCGGCGCGCCGTGGTCCTCGCTGCCACGGCGGCTGTCCGCGCCCGCCGTGACCGAGGCGCTCGGCCTGTCGCTGGTGGTCTCCGGGTGGGCGCTGCTCCTGTCGCTCGTACTCGGGGTGCCGCTGGCGTGGCTGCTGGCGCGGGTCTCCTTCCGCGGCAAGGCCCTGGTGCGCGTTCTGGTGATGCTGCCGATGGTGCTGCCGCCGACGGTCGCCGGTGTGGCGCTCCTTCAGGGGTACGGGCGGCGCGGACTGATCGGCGGGCAGCTGTCGGACTGGTTCGGGGTGACCCTGCCGTTCTCGACGGCGGGGGCGGTCGTCGCGTCCGCGTTCGTCTCGATGCCGTTCCTGGTGATCAGCCTGGAGGGCGCCCTGGCCGGGCTGCACCCCCGGTACGAGGAGACGGCTGTCTCGCTCGGCGCGTCACCGCTGCGCACGTTCTTCACGGTGACCGTTCCGATGGTCGCTCCGGGACTGCTCGCGGGTGCGGCGCTGTGCTGGGCGCGGGCACTGGGCGAGTTCGGGGCGACGATCACCTTCGCCGGCAATCTGCCGGGCACCACACAGACCCTGCCGCTCCAGGTCTACCTGCTGCTGCAGAACGACCCGGACGGCGCCGTGGCGGTGTCCCTGCTGCTGCTCGCGGTGGCGACAGCGGTACTGATCGCTCTGCGGGGCCGCTGGCTGGGCCCGCGGGGCACGGGCCGCGGCGCGCCGGTGACGGCGCCCGCGTCGGCCTCCGAGGACGACGTGCTGCTCCCGGGCGCCCCGTCCGGGGGACCGGGCTCCGTTCCCGGGAACGCGCCCTCCGCCGGTGATGCCGGTGACCGGTCCGGTGAACGGTCCGGTGACGTTCCCCGGTGGCCGCTGGCCGCCCGGGTCGACGGGCACGCGCGCGTGGGGCTCGAGGTCGCGGGCGGCCGTACGGTCGCCGTCGTCGGACCCAACGGGGCGGGCAAGACCACCCTCCTGCGCGCCCTCCTCGGACTCACCGACCGGGCCACCGCGCTCTCCCTCCGGCTCGGTGAACAGGACGTCGCTGCGCTCCCGCCGCACCGGCGCGGCATCGCCTGGGTGCCGCAGGACGGCGCGCTGTTCCCGCACATGACCGCACTCGCCAACACGGCGTACGGGAGAACCTCCCAGGGCGCCTCCACGGCACGCGCGCGCGTGGAGGCCCAGGAGTGGCTCGACCGGCTCGGCGTCGGCCACCTCGCGCACCGCAGGCCCGGCCAGCTCTCGGGGGGCCAGGCCCAGCGCGTCGCCCTCGCCCGCGCCCTCGCCGCACGCCCCCGGCTCCTCCTCCTCGACGAGCCGCTCGCCGCACTGGACCAGACGACCCGGGCCCACGTCCGGCACGCCCTGCGCGACCACCTCGCGGGCTTCCCCGGTGTCTGCCTGATCGTCACGCACGATCCGGTCGAGGCCGTTTCGCTGGCGGACCACGTCCTCGTACTGGAGGAGGGCGAGTCCGTGCAGTACGCCCCTCCGGCGGAGATCGCCCGGCATCCGCGTTCACCCTGGGTGGCCCGGATGCTCGGCCGCAACGCCTGGCCCGGCACGACGACGGCCGACGGCCTGGAGCTGCGCGGCGGCGCGCACCTGGTCGCCGCGGAGCCGCTCCCCGGTGGCGCCCCGGGCCTCGCCGTCGTGGGCCCCGAGGCCGTGTCCGTGCACCGGAACCGGCCCACGGGGAGTCCGCGCAACAACTGGCCGGGAACGGTCCGCGAGCTGACGGCGCACGGGAGCCGTCTGCGCGTCCTGATCGACGCGGCCCCCGGGGTCGTCGCGGAAGTCACTCCGGCGGCGGCCGCGGAACTGGGACTCGCGGAGGGCGTGCGGGTATGGGTGAGCGTGAAGGCGACGGAGGTCACCCTGGTCGCGCTCTGAGCCGTACCCCGGAGCGCACGGACGGCACGGCTGCCCGCGCCGTCCCGAATGGCGCTCCCGGAGCGCACGCTCCCGCGCCCCGTCGCACGATGGATCCATGCCGACTTCCGCCGCCCTGCGTGCCACGGCCGTTCTCGCCACCACCGCCGTTCTCGTGTCCCTCGCCGGCTGTTCCGGCAACGGCGGCCAGGGTGAGGACGGGACCGGGAACAGGGATTTCGCCACCCAGAAGCTGGACTGGGCGGACTGTCCCGCCCCGTCCGTCGCGGAGGGCGGCGGCGCTTCCCCGGCACCCCTCCCCGGCGGCGACGCCTGGCAGTGCGCCTTCATGGAGGCCCCGCGCGACTACGCGAAGCCCGGTGGCGAGACGATCGAGATCGCGCTCGTCCGCGCGAAGGCCCGTGACACGGACAACCGCATCGGCTCCCTCGTCTTCAACTTCGGCGGCCCCGGCGCTTCGGGCGTGACCGGCCTGCCCTCCCTGGCCGCGAACTACGAGCGGCTGCGCTCCCGTTACGACCTCGTCAGCTTCGACCCGCGCGGCGTCGGCCGCAGCGTGGGCATCCAGTGCCAGGACGACAAGGAGCTCGACGAGCTCTACGCCCAGGACGGCACCCCGGACGACGCCGCCGAGGAGAAGACCTTCACCGACAGCCTCGCGTCGTACGCCTCCGCCTGCGAGGAGAACTCGGGCGACGAGCTCCCGTACGTCGGCACCACCGACGCCGCTCGTGACATGGACCTGATGCGGCAGGTCCTCGGCGACGACAAGCTGCACTACTTCGGCTTCTCGTACGGCACCGAACTGGGCGGCGTCTACGCGCACCTGTTCCCCCAGAACGTCGGCAGGGCGGTCTTCGACGCCGTCGTCGACCCCACCCGGTCCTCCGAGGAGAGTTCGCTCGGCCAGGCCAAGGGGTTCCAGCTCGCCCTGGAGAACTTCGCCGAGGACTGCGTCGAACGCGGCGACGAGTGCGCGCTGCCCGGCGGTTCCGTTGAGGAGATCGAGGACTTCGTCGCCGACCTCCTCCAGAGGCTCGACAAGAAGCCCGTCAAGGGCATCGGCGACCGCGAGCTGACGCAGAGCCACGCCACCAACGGAATCATCCAGACCCTCTACTCCAAGGAGTACTGGAAGTACCTGGAGCAGGGCCTCGACGAGGCGGACAGCGGCAGCGGCGAGCTTCTGCTCAGCCTCTCCGACTCCATGAACGGCCGCAGCCCCGACGGTGCGTACAGCAACATCGGCGCCGCCAACGCCGCCATCGGCTGTGTGGACACCAAGGAGCGTTACGACATGGCGCAGGCCAAGGCGAAGCTCCCCGCGTTCCGCAAGGTCTCGCCCGTCTTCGGTGGCCCTCTGGGCTGGGGCCTGATGGGCTGCTCCGAATGGCCGGTGCCCGGCACGTGGGACACCCCCGACGTGAGCGCGCCCGGATCGGCCCCCATCGTCGTCATCGGCACCACCGGTGACCCGGCGACACCCTACGAAGGGGCGAAGAGGATGGCCGGCGAGCTGGGCAAAGGCGTCGGCATCGAGCTGACGTACAGGGGCGAGGGCCACGGCGCGTACAACAACGGCGACCAGTGCGTGCAGAGAGCCGTGGACGCGTATCTGCTGAGGGGCAGGGTCCCGGCCGCCGGGACCGTCTGCCCGTGAGCCCGCCCGCGGCCCTGTCACTGGTCCTGTCAGTGGCTCCGCCTAGGATGACGAATCCGTTTTCGAATGCCGGTGTCTGTGGGGCCGCAATGGCGAATCTTGTACGGACAGTCGCCCTGACGGCCGCTGCGCTGCTCACGGCGGGGGCCGCCACCGGCTGCGGCAGCGGCTCCACGGGCGGCGGGGACAGGTCCCCCACGTCCGCGACGCCCACCTCCACCGCCCCGCGGGGCGGCCACGACGACGGTGAGCAGCCCCCCGCCCTCCCCGCCGCGCTCACCGGCCAGCAGCTCGACTGGAAGCGGTGCGCCGCGCCCCGCAAGGCGGACGGCAGCGCCGCCCGGGCTCCCGGCGGGGACTGGCGGTGCGCCACCCTCACCGCACCGCTGGACTACCGCAAGCCGGACGGCGACACGATCGGCATCGCGCTGATCCGCTCCGAGGCCACCGACGGCGACCGGCGCATCGGTTCGCTCCTGTTCAACTTCGGCGGGCCCGGCGGCTCCGGCGTGGCGGGGCTGCCCGGCGCGGCACCGGCGTTCGACACCCTGCACGCCCGCTACGACCTGGTCAGCTTCGACCCGCGCGGCGTCGCGGAGAGCTCCGCCGTCGTCTGCCAGGACGACGAGCAGGCCGAGGCCTCCTTCCGGCTGGACTCCACCCCCGACACCCCCGCCGAGGAGAAGGCCTACCTCGACGACTCGGCCGCCTTCGGCGCGGGCTGCGCCAGGCGTTCCGGAAAGGTCCTGCCGTACGTCGGTACGAGCAGCGCCGCCCGCGACATGGACCTGATCCGCCACGTCCTCGGCGACAAGAAGCTGAACTACTTCGGCTTCTCCTACGGCACGGAGCTGGGCGGCGCCTACGCCCACCTGTTCCCGGAGAACGTCGGCCGCATGGCGCTGGACGCGGTCGTCGACCCGTCCGCGGACTTCGTCCGCCACGCCCACAACCAGGCCCTGGGCTTCCAGCGCGCGCTGGAGAACTACTTCAGGAGCACCGGCACCACGGCAGAGGCGGGTACCGCGCGCGTGGTGCGCCTGCTCGACCGGCTCGACAAGAAGCAGCTGACGACCAGCACCGGCCGTCCGCTGACGCAGAGCCTCGCGGTCACCGGCATCATCGCCCCGCTGTACGGCGAGGACGGCTGGCCGGCGCTGACCAAGGCCCTGCGCGAAGCCGAGAACGGCGACGGCACGGCGCTGCTGACGCTCGCCGAGTCGTACAACGACCGCGACCAGGAAGGGCGTTACGGCACGGCGCACCACGCCCAGCGCGCCATCTCCTGCGCCGACGCCAAGGGGCGTGTGAGCGGCGAGCGGGTCAGGGCGGTCCACCTGGGCGACTTCCGGAAGGTCTCCCCCGTCTTCGGCCCGTACCTCGCCTGGGACCTGGCCGGCTGGTGTGCCTCCTGGCCGGTCGACGGGGAGCACGAGACCCCCGAGGCCGGCGCGGAGGGCGCGGCTCCCGTCCTCGTCATCGGGGGCAAGGGCGACCCGGCCACGCCGTACGAGGGTTCGCTGCGGATGGCCGAGGAGCTCGGCAAGGGCGTCGGCGTACAGATCACGTACGAGGGCGAGGGCCACGGCGCGTACCTGACGGCCAACGCATGCATAGCGCGCACCGTCGACCCGTACTTCCTGGACGGCGAGGTCCCGGCCAACGGCACCACCTGCGCCGCGTGACCGACAGCCGCGCGAAGCGCCGGCCCCGGTGCGTACGCAACGGTCCCGGACCGCGCCGGAGAACCGGGGAGCCGGAGGAAGGGGGGGGGGCNATCTGGTTGACCCAGCCGATGACGCCGCCACCGACATGCACCGCGTCCGCGAAACCCGCGGACTTGAGCACCGCGAGGACCTCCGCACTGCGGACGCCCGTCTTGCAGTGCAGGACGATGCGCTTGTCCTGCGGCATGTCCTGGAGGGCGGCGCCCATCAGGAACTCGTTCTTCGGGATCAGCCGCGCGCCCGGGATGGAGACGATCTCGTACTCGTTCGGCTCGCGGACGTCGATGATCTCGATCTTCTCGTCGGCGTCGATCCACTCCTTGAGCTGCTTGGGAGTGATCGTGGAGCCGAGCGCCGCCTCCTGCGCCTCCTCGGACACGACGCCGCAGAAGGCCTCGTAGTCGATGAGCTCGGTGACGGTCGGGTTCTCGCCGCAGACCGCGCAGTTCGGGTCCTTGCGGACCTTGACCTGGCGGTACTGCATCTCCAGGGCGTCGTAGATCATCAGCCGGCCGACCAGCGGGTCGCCCACGCCGGCCAGCAGCTTGATCGCCTCGGTGACCTGGATGGAGCCGATGGACGCGCAGAGCACGCCCAGCACGCCGCCCTCGGCGCAGGACGGGACCATGCCCGGCGGCGGGGGCTCCGGGTAGAGGCAGCGGTAGCAGGGGCCGTGCTCGGACCAGAACACGGACGCCTGGCCGTCGAAGCGGTAGATCGAGCCCCAGACGTACGGCTTGTCCAGGAGCACGCACGCGTCGTTGACCAGGTAACGGGTCGCGAAGTTGTCGGTGCCGTCGACGATCAGGTCGTACTGGGAGAAGATCTCCATCACGTTCTCGGCTTCGAGCCGCTCTTCGTGAAGGACCACGTTCACGTAGGGGTTGATGCCGAGGACCGAGTCGCGGGCGGACTCGGCCTTCGAGCGGCCGATGTCGGCCTGGCTGTGGATGATCTGGCGCTGCAGGTTCGACTCGTCGACCTCGTCGAACTCCACGATGCCGAGCGTTCCCACGCCGGCGGCGGCGAGGTACATCAGCGCGGGCGAACCCAGGCCACCGGCGCCCACGGCGAGCACCTTGGCGTTCTTCAGCCGCTTCTGCCCGTCCATCCCGACATCCGGGATGATCAGGTGGCGGGAGTACCGGCGAACCTCGTCGACAGTGAGCTCGGCAGCGGGCTCGACCAGGGGTGGCAGCGACACGGGGACTCCGTAGGTCGGTCAATCAGTACGGTTGTTCTCCGCGTAACACTGCCACGCCCCTCCTCATTCCGAGACACCCGGTCCGATCCGCGAGACGATTTCGTCCCAGTAACCGGGCAGTGTCTCGAATGGATCGTTTTGTCCGTCTTGGTCACCGCGGTCGGTCAGGAAGACCGTCCCCGCGCCCTGCCAGCGGGCGATCCGCACGGCCTCCTCCAGATGTGTGCGCGGCAGGCCGTGCACCAGGTGGCAGAAGCGCTCGGGCGGGTGGTCCGCGGTCCATTCCGCCACCTGTGACCAGCGGTAGTCCGCCCACGACCCCGAGAACGTCACCAGCTGGTCGGCGGTCTCCGCGTAGCCCGGATACGGGTGCGTGCCGTGACCGAGGACCAGATGGCCGCCGCCGTCGGCCGGCCCGGACAACGCGGCGCCGAGGCGCCGCACCCCGGGGAGCTCTGTCCGGCCGGTGGGACAGCGGTCCAGATAGAAGCCGTCGACCCGGTACCAGTCGCGGAACCGGTGCGCGTCGGAGACGAGTTCGCCGAAGGATCTCGCTCCGTACGCCGCATCGAGCCGGCCCAGCACCCTGACACCGGCGTTGCGGATGCGGCCCGCCGCCTCCAGGCAGTGCGGGTCGGGGCGGGAGCCCGGGCCGTTGGAGACGTTGAGGACCACCCAGTGCAAGGGGGCCCCCGGACGGGTGAGTTCGGCCCATTCGACCGGGGCGACGAGCGGGTGGGCGTAGCCGGGGACCCCGAAGCCCATGCGGTCGGCGGCGGTCGCGGCCTGGTGCGGCCGGGGCGTGGTCAGATGCGGCACGCGGCCTCCATCCAGATGTCGGCGAGCGACTCCTCCAGGTTGATCCGGGGACGCCAGCCGAGCCGGTCGCGCGCGGTGCGCACGTCGGCCTGCTGCCAGCTGCCGCAGCCGTCCGGGTACGGGTACGGGGCTCCCAGGTGCTCCGGGGCCATCTCGCCGCGCGGTGCGCCCACCGAGGCGAGCACGCTGCCCACCCCCCCGTTGCGCGCCGCCGCCGACGCGCTGCCCGCGGCGTAACCGGGAGGGGCGTCGAGTTCGTGCAGGGCGCCGCCGTAGCCCGCGACCCTGGCCAGGACCGCGGCGGCGTCCCGCAGCCGGACCGCGCGGCCGGTGCCGATGTTGATGGCGCCCTGCGCGGCGGAGAGGGAGGCGGCGTGCACGGCGCGCGCCACGTCGCGCACGTCGACGAAGTCGCGCTGTACGCCGAGCCCGCCGAGCTTCAGCTCGCCGTCCCCGGACTGCATCGCGCGGCGCATCGCCTCGGCGAGCCGGCCCAGCGGTGAGCCGGCGGGCGTGCCGGGCCCGACCGGCGAGAAGACCCGGAGCACGACGGCGTCGAGCCCGGAGCCGAGGACCAGCTCGGTGGCGGCGAGCTTGCTCACGCCGTACGGGCCGCCGGGGCGGGGTACGGCGTCCTCGGCGGTGGACGACCCCGGCTGCGAGGGCCCGTACTCGGCGGCGCATCCCAGCTGGACGAGGCGTGCCCCGCAGCCGCTGCGGCGCAGGGCCTCGCAGACGGTGGCGACGGCGACGGTGTTGTGCCGGGTCAGGTCACGGGCGCCGCCGCGGGTGGCACCCGCGCAGTTGATGACGACTCCGGGGTGGACGGCGTTCAGGAAGCGGGTCAGCGCACCGGGGCTGCCGGTGGCGAGGTCGAACCGTACGTCGGCGTCGTCGCCCCGTCCGAGGGCGGTGAGCTGCACGGCCGGGTCGGCGAGCAGCCGGTCGGCGACGAAGCGGCCGAGATATCCGTTGGCACCCAGCAGCAGGACCCTCATCGCGCGTCCCCTCGGTGCCGACCGGCTGTTGCTGGGGGTTGGGGGGTCATGATCACGTTCTCCTTCGGGGATGTTTCGGTGAGTGCTGCGGTGTACGCCCGCGACGCCGGTTCCGCGGGAGGCGGTGGCTGTGACGGCGGCGGTCGCGGTGGCTGTGGCGGATCTGTGGGGTCAGTGCGGGCCCTGCGGGCCGGATGTGCCGGATGCGTCGGGCGTGCCGGGTCCGGGCGCGTGGGCGGAGGCGCGGGAGAGCGCCACCGTGGCGTGGACGAGCAGGGCGAGCGCGGCCAGGGTGCAGGCGGCGGCCGGGACGGCGCCCGCGCCGCCGGCCTCCACGAGCACCTCGACGGGCCGGGCGAGGAAACCGCAGCCGGGCAGGCGGGCGGCGAGCACGGCGGAAAGCGCGGCGATCTGCACGGCGGACGCGGCGGCGAGCCCGGCGGATGCGGTCCTGGAGAAGCCGTGGACGGTGAGCAGTCGGGCGAGGAAGAGGAGCGCGCCGAGGGTGACGCCGGACGCCGGAGCGGCCCACCCGCTGTCACCGGACACGCTTCCCGCCCCGATGCGGAGGCAGAGGAGCACGCCCACGAACAGTCCGGTGACGCCGAGCACGAGGGGCCGGGCCGCCGCCGCGAACTCCTCGGTGCCACGGCTCGCGACGAGTTTGCGCCGCGCCTGGACGGCGATGAGGTGTGCGCACCAGGCTGCGGGGGCCAACGCCGCGGCGAGGGCCACCAGCGTCGCCGTCGCCGTCGGCCAGGGCCCTTCGAGACCGGGACCAGGACCAGGAACGGTGCCGGGACCGGGGCCGCCCGTGACGAGCCGGCCGAGCAGCCCGTCGCCGAAGACGGTGTATCCGAGCAGCCAGCACACCCACAGGCGCGCGGCGGGCGCCGTGCGCCCCTCGGCGCGCAGGGGCCCGTGGCGCAGGGACAGGGCGAGTGTGACGGCGGCGACCAGGGCCCCCGTCGCGCCGACCGCCAACTGCGGCTGACCGGAGGTGAGTTCGACCCCGACAGCGGTGAGGGCGCAGGCGACGCCGGGCAGCAGCGCGTAAGCGGTCCAGCCGGCGCGCGCGGGTGTATCGGGTTCCGGGGGGCGCCGGACGCTGTCACCGGTGCGCGGCACGCGTGCGTACAGCTCCTCGGCGAGCGCGAAGACGTCCCGGTGGCGGAAGCGCGCGGCGGCCCTGTCGGTCACCCCGTGCGCTTCGAGGCCGGCGGCGATCTCCAGTGGATCGACGGCCCGCTCACAGAGCTCCCGGTGCCGGTGCATGAGCGTCCGTACGGGGTCGGCGGGCCCGCGGCGCGGCGAGGGGGTCCCGGAGCCCCTGCCGCGACCGGGGGCGGCGAGTGCCGCTTCCGGTACGGCCACGGCCGCCGGTGCCCACGAGTCGCCGCCCCACCCGCCGGGGGCGGCCGGCGTACGGGATGCGCTCATCGGCGTACCTCCTGCGCTGACGGTCGGGGCTGCGGCCGAGGTCGTAGTTGCGGTTGCGGTCGTAGTTGCGGTTGCGGTCGTAGTTGCGGTTGCGGGGCATCTCGCCGGGTCCTGCCGGCCTGGCCGCTCAGACATCGCGCTCCCCCGGCCCGGCGCCCGCACCCGCGCCCACCGGCCGGGCCGCACCGATGCCCTCCGCCCAGCGCGGCCCCGGCGTCCCGCCGCCCGGACCGCCCGCGCCGTCTCCCGCCCAGCGGCCCGGCACATGCTCTTCCGCCGGGTTGGCGAAGAGCAGGGGCCCACCGTCCGTCCCGAGCGCTTCGCGACGCACCGGGCAGTGCGAGATCAGCTCCAGGTAGATGCCGCGAAATGCCTCGATGTTCTGCTCGACCGTGAAGAGTTCGAGCGCGCGTGCGCGCGCCGCCGCACCCAGCCGTTCGCGCCGCCGCGGATCACGGAGCAGCGCCACACAGGCGTCGGCCAGTGCGCGGGGATTGCGCGGCGGGACCACCAGGCCGGTGCCGCCGATGACTTCGACGACCGCGCCGACGTCCGTCGAGACCGTGGCGCGTCCGCAGAACATCGCCTCGACCAGGCTGACCGGGAAGCCTTCGACGACGCTGGAGAGCACCACCACGCTCCCCGCGGCGTACGCGTCGGCCAGGTCCGCCGCCTCGGGACCGCCGATGTCCTCGAAGGAGACGGGGTTGTCGCCGACGGCGTGCGCGTCGGTCGCCTCGTCGGGGAAGAGCTGGGCGGCGAGTGCCCGGCAGTGCGCGAGATAGGCGGCGGCCTCGCCGCCCTGCCCGTGCCTGCTGTGGACGATGCGCAACCGGGCCTGCGGCTCCTCCTTGCGCACCTCGGCGAAGGCATGGAGCAGCGAGACGAGGTCCTTGGCGGGCTCGACGCGGCCGACCCAGACCAGCGTGCGGGGGTCCCCGCCGTCGCCCCCCTCCCCCACCGCCGCGAAACGGCCGGACTCCATGCCGGGGTGGACGGTACGCAGTTTGGCGCGGTCGGCGCCGCACCGCTCCTGCCACCGCCTGACGTGCGTATTGCCCGGCGTGATGAGGGCGGCCCGGGCGTACACCTCGGCGGCGAGCCTGCCGTGGAAAGCGGCCAGGAGCGTCCGTACCGGCATGCTCCGGGCCGTGCCGCCGGCCGCGAGGTAGTGCGCGCGCAGCTGTACGCCGTACTCGGTGACCAGCAGCGGGACGCCGAAGAAGTTTTTGGCCAGCAGCCCCGGCAGAGCGGCGGACCCGCCGGAAGCCGCGTGGCACAGGTCGACGGCGCCGAGGCTCTGGGCGTCGTACCAGTCCAGGGACAGCGGCCGCAGCGCGCGCTCCAGCAGGCCGACGGCTTCGAGGTGGTCGGAGACCTTCGCGGCGTGCGCCGCGCGGTGGGTGCCGGGGGCGCGGCAGGCGGCTTCGAGGGTGCGTACGGCGGTTTCGGAACGCAGGGCGGTGGGGAGTCCGCCGCGCTCCGCGGCCAGTTCCGCGAGCCCGTAGAGACCGTCGGCGAAGCGGTCGCCCGCGCCTCGTCCGTCAGGCTCTCCGCCCGGCCCTTCGCCCGGTCCACCGTCCGGCCCTCCGCCCGGCACGCAGATCGCCCCGGCCAGTTCGCCGAAGTGCTCGGTGAAGCGGCGCCGTTCGCGTCGGCCGTACGTCCTGCCGTCGTCCTCCGGCGCCCACAGCGGTGCGGTGCGCACGCTCCGCACCTGGGGCGGCAGCCGGACCCGGCCCCGTGCCTCCTGGCGGGCACTGCGGCTCAGGGCGTAGATGTCGAATTCGTGCTGCGCGAGCCCGCGCACGAGCCGGTCGCACCAGAGCCTGGACTCACCTGTGGCATACGGATAGCCACCCTCCGTAAGCAGTCCGATCCGCACGGGCGCACCTCCGATCTCCCTTGCGGGCGGCCGCCGTTGGTCCGGCGGCTCGCAGCGGGACGACCGTATGCGGACATGCCGGTGACGCGACGGACGGTTGTCCGTCGCGCCACCAAAAGGGGTGAACACGCGTAACTTTCGCCCCGCGATAGCGTTCTGTCGCGCTAAGGGGCCCTGCGGTTACGGAGGGTCAGGCTGCGGCCAGCACGCAACGGCCTCAATTGCCCGGATACACCCAGGCGTTGGGCTTGCACGTGATGCCGCCGATCCTCAGCGACTTCGTCTGCTGCTGCATGATCGGCGCGAGCTCGCCGGGCGTCTCGCAGTTCTTGTGACCGTGCCCGAGCCGGTGGCCGATCTCATGGTTGATCAGCATCTGGCGGTATTCGAACATCTTGCCCTTGCCGAACGTCTTCGCCCCCTGCGCCCACCGGTACGCATTGATCATGACGCGCTCGGTCGCCGCCGAGTCGCACGAGACGTTGCCGGAGAGCGTGTCGAGACCCGACTTCGCACACCACACACCCGTGGTGCCCGGGCTCGCGAGCGTGATGACGAAGTCCGGCCGGCCGGAGGAGATCCGCTCGAACGTCATGGCACCGTCGTGCGCCCAGCTCCGGTCGTCGTTGAGCGTCTCCTGTACGGCGCGGGCGAAGAGGGCACCGTCGAGTCCGAGCCCCTTCTCGACGTCCACCCGGTAGGAGAACTTCTGTCCCTTGCCGGGCGCCTTGTCGAAACCGCCGATCGCCTCGAAGTCACCGCCCCCGGTCAGCCTCGGGTCGATCGGGTACGTCCTGGCCATCTGCTGCTCGTACGTCGCCGGGGCGGCGTCCGCTTCCCGGGACGGCGTCGGCCGGGCGTCCGAACGGGAGGCGTCGCTCGCCTTGGTGCTCCGGCCCCCGGCGGCCGGAGCCGCGGCGGACTCCTTCTCGCCCTGGGCGACCTGCCCGGCCACCACGACGGCGAGCACGGTGGTCACCGCGGCCGCGGCGATCCCGGTGAAGGTCCGGCCCCTGCCGCCCCTGGCCGGCGCGTCACCCGTCTCTTCCGCCTCGTCCGCCTCACCCGTCTCGCCGAAACCACCGTCGTGCCCGTCGTGCCCGTCGCGGCCATCAGGACGACCACCGGCAGCGGCAGGGGCATCAGCAGCGGCTTCGCGTCCCGCTTCCGTGCGGTCCGGGCCGGTTGCCGTGGGAGTGGAATCGGAAGGGGCGCGCGGGGCGGACGGAATCCGGGGCGGGGCGTCGAAGGCCTGGAGGAAATCCTGCCGCGGGCCCGGTATCCGGGCCCCGGCCGCGAACCGCACCTGGGGCTGAGGACCGGTCGAGTCCGACCGCGGTCCCTGCGACCCTTGCGGTCCCTGGGCCCCCTGCGTCTCATGCGACCCCTGCGCCTCATGCGACCCCTGCGGCGCGCGAGGCGCACCCTGCAAGTCGCCGTACCGGCCGCCGCCCTGTGCGGCGCTCCAGCCACCGCCGGACTCACGCCGCTCGGGGTGCCCACCGCGCACGTGCGGCACCCCGCGAGCCGGAGTGCCGCCGTACTGCTGACGCTGCTGTGACTGCTGTTGTTGTGGCTGCGGTGGCAGCGGCGGCCCTTGCCGGTACCCGGGCGCCGGCGGAGCGTCGTACCCCGCCTCTTCCCCGCGCCTGCGTCGTCCGCTTCCCGCGCCCCGCCCCGCCGCGGCTTCCTCGCCGGTACCGGATATGGCGGGGTTCTCGGCTGCCCCCCGGGGGGCAGGGCCTCGGCGACTATGACGTCCCACGCGCCGGATCAGCTCCTACCGCAGTCATCGATCAGTTCCCGGACAGCGCTGGCGACCGCCTCCGGATATTCCATCATCGCCACGTGCCCGGCGTCGGGCAGTGTCAGCAGCCTCGCATCGCGGAAAGCCGCTGCCGCCCTGCGCGCCATACGGTACGACACGAGCTGGTCCCGCCCTCCGTACACCAGCAGCGTCGGCGCGAGCACCCGCTCCGCCTGTCGCCACAGGCCGTGCTGTCCGCCCAGTGTGTACGCGTCGACTATGCCCCGCGCCGAACGTGTCATCGCGTCCCAGAAGTACGGCAGTTGCAGCCGCCGTTCCATCTCCTGCACGGCGTGCTGGAATGCCTCGGGCTCGACCGCCTCGGGATCGCCGTAGCAGAGCGCCATCACACCGCGCGTGCGCTGCTCCGCCGTCCAGTCCTTGCTGAGCCGGGCGAACAGCGAGGCGACACCCGGCACCGCGAGCAGCCCGGTCGGCACCGCCGTGCGCTGCACCCGGAGTTCGGGGAGGGCGGGCGAGACGAGCGTGAGCGTGCGCACCAGATCGGGCCTGACGGCCGCGATACGCGTGGCGACCGCGCCGCCCAGCGAGTTGCCGAAGAGGTGCACCGGCCCACGCCCGCTCGCGTCGAGCAGCCGGATGCACGCACGCGCCTGCCCGCTGAGCGAGTAGTTGCCGTCGTCCGGCGGCGGGGAGTCCCCGAAGCCTGGCAGGTCGACGGCCTCGCCGTCCACGTGGTCGGCGAGCAGCGGCATCAGCGCCGACCAGTTCTGCGAGGAACCGCCGAGCCCGTGCACGTACAGCGCGGGCGGGAGGCCGGCGCGCGTCGCGGGCCGCGTGCGTACGTTCAGCGTCAGCCCGGGCAGGGTGACGGAGCGCAGCTTCTCACCCTCGGCGATCCGCACGGCACCGACCCGTGGTACCGCGGTGGCGGCGAGGCTGGATCCGGGCAGCTCGGTCGAAGACATGCGGCAATGTTACGAGACGATCACGTACTGAATCGTGTGTTCGCCGTCACAGATCTACCCTCGGAGCAAGGGGGTACGCGTCGCCCCCTGTCTCCTCCCCGGAAGGAAGCCACGCATGACTGTCGATCCCACCGACCCGGACACCTTCGTGGAAGTGGAAGAGGAGTCCCTCGACGCGCCGGGCGTACTCGACGACGACGTCTCCGAGGCGGACGCCGCGGAACAGCACACGGAGTGGCTGGAGAACCATGACGCTCCGCTGACCGGCGTCGACCCGGGCTCCGCGAACGAGGCGGACGCCGCGGAACAGGCCCGCGTCGTCGCCCTCGACGAGGACGACTACCGCTGATCAGCTCCTGATCAGCGCCTGATCGGCCTTCCGCGGTTGTCCGGTCCGTGAAATTCTGCGTCCGCACCGCGCACAGGCGGGTTACCCAAAAGTACGATGGCGGGCGTGGCGCACACGGCGCACGGAACGGCCGTGCTGTTGAAAGGCCGCGACACCGAAAGACATGGGAGGCGGCGTGACAGCCACCGAGCAGACAGAGGCGGCACGCCCACGAGGCACGCGCCTGCCCCGCCGAGCCCGACGCAATCAACTCCTGGGCGCGGCGCAGGAGGTCTTTGTCGCGCAGGGGTACCACGCGGCGGCGATGGACGACATCGCGGAGCGGGCCGGGGTGAGCAAGCCGGTCCTGTACCAGCACTTCCCGGGCAAGCTGGAGCTCTACCTGGCCCTTCTCGACCAGCACTGCGAGTCGCTGCTCCAGGCGGTACGCACCGCCCTCGCGTCGACCACGGAGAACAAGCTGCGCGTGGCCGCGACGATGGACGCCTATTTCGCGTACGTCCAGGAGGAGGGCGGCGCGTTCCGCCTGGTCTTCGAGTCGGACCTGACGAACGAGCCCGCCGTGCGCGAGCGCGTCGACCGGGTGTCGCTCCAGTGCGCCGAGGCGATCAGCGAGGTCATCGCCGAGGACACCGGCCTGTCCAAGGACGAGTCGATGCTGCTGGCCGTCGGGCTCGGCGGTGTCTCCCAGGTGGTCGCCCGCTACTGGCTCTCCAGCGGCAGCACCATCCCGCGCGACACGGCGGTGCAGCTGCTGACGTCGCTCGCCTGGCGCGGCATCGCGGGCTTCCCGCTACACGGCACGGAGCACTGACACGGCGCGTTCCGGGGTGTTCCGGGGAACGCTCCGGAACGCACTCCGGAGCGTTCCCCGCGGTGTGCCCCGGAACGCCTTCCGGATCGTCCCGGGAGCGTGTTCCCGGTCCGTGTTCGCTTCCGGCGTGCGGCGTCGGAGCATTCCGTGTCCCCTCACCGGGCTAATGTGTGCTGCGTACAGCGCGGCTGACCGCGCACCGCAGCACCGACCGTCGGAGGGACATAGCCGTGGAGGTCAAGATCGGCGTGCAGCACGCGCCCCGGGAGATCGTTCTGGAGAGCGGGCAGTCCGCCGAGGAGGTCGAGCGCGCGGTATCCGACGCGCTGGCCGGCAAGGCGCAGCTGCTCAGCCTCAAGGACGAGAAGGGCCGCACGGTCCTCGTTCCCGCTGACCGGATCGCCTACGTGGAGATCGGCGAGCCGATGACGCGCAGGGTGGGCTTCGGCGCGCTGTAGGCGTCGACGGCACAGCAGCATCACAGACGGAACCGGCCCGGTGGGATGTCCCACCGGGCCGGTTCCGTCTGTCTGTACGCGCGGCCTGCGCGCCCGGCCTGCACGCCGGGCCCCTCCGCGAGTCCCCTCCGCAGGCCCTCTCCACCGGCCCGAGGAGGGTTGTCTTCCGCAAGGCGGGGGTAGTACGGGCTACGACCCATTCGCACCCGGCTGCACGGGAGGAAACCACGTGATCCTGGAAGCGCTCGGCTCCATCGCCCTCGGCTTCGCCCTTGCCTGGGCGGCCGGCCACCGGCTCGGGGACCGACTGCCCGCACGGCACCTGGTCCTGGCCGCGGGCCCGCTCGGCGCCCTGTTCGGCGCGTACGTCACCCATTCCGCCCTCGGCCCCGGCCACGTCGTCGCGACACTGGCCGGCGCGGTGGCGGTGGGAGCGGTCCTGCTGTCGCTCCTCATCCGCCCCAGGGGCCGCGTCCGCCGTTCGGCGGCGGCGTAACGTCCCTCTGCGGCGTTACGCCGCCAGCCCCAGCGCGGCCATCCGCTTCGTGTGCGCCTCGGTGATCCGCGAGAACATCCGCCCCACCTCCGCCAGGTCGAAGCCGTCGGCGACACCGCCCACGAGCATCGTGGAGAGCGCGTCGCGGTCCGCCACGACCCGCTGGGCCTGCGAGAGCGCCTCACCCATCAGCCTGCGCGCCCACAGCGCGAGCCGGCCGCCGCAGCGCGGGTCCGCCTCGATCGCGGCACGCACCTTCTCCACCGCGAAGTTCCCGTGACCGGTGTCGTCGAGCACGGCGAGCACCAGCCCCCGGGTGTCCGAGTCGAGCCGCTCCGCGACCTCGCGGTAGAAGTCACTGGCGATCGAGTCTCCGACGTACGCCTTGACCAGGCCCTCCAGCCAGTCCGACGGCGCGGTCTGGCGGTGGAAGTCGTCCAGCGCCTTCGCGAAGGGCTCCATCGCCGCCGTCGGCTCCTCGTCGATCGCGGTCAGCCGGCCCCGCAAACGCTCGAAGTGGTGGAACTCCGCCGACGCCATCTTCGCGAGCTCCGCCTTGTCGGCGAGTGTCGGCGCGAGCTTGGCGTCCTCGGCGAGGCGCTCGAAGGCCGCCAGCTCTCCGTACGCGAGCGCGCCCAGCAGGTCCACGACCGCGGCGCGGTAGTGCGGCTCGACGGACGCCGTCGCCCAGTCCTGGGCTGCGATACCGGTCCGGGGTGTCTCGTCGGGTGCGATGGCGTTGTCAGGCGTCTCCATGAACCGCACAATAGCCCGCTCCGCACGGTAGGTAAGGGCCTGGTCAGCCACTCCCGCCACACCGATCCGGGAAATCGTTCCGACACACCTGCGCGAATCCGGGGTACAGTGGTAAAGCGCCTGCAGAGTACCCAGGGTATTTCGCGGCGCAATTGAATGAGGATGCCCGGTCGGTGGCCCGATCGGCTCCGACCCGACAGCCCTCCACGCGGTGCGTACCAAGGCGTACGACCGCAAGATGAGGGGCCCCCTCAGCGGCACGAGCGCTTGAGCGACGGCACGTGGTCCCGCGCCACCCGGCCCATCAGCGGCCGGACGAGAAACCGGCACGGTACGACCCCCTTCGTTCGCGTCATGCCGCGTCTCACAGAAGAGGCAGCACCCTGACTACGTTCCGAGACCTCGGGATTCTCTCCGAGACCGCCGAAGCCCTTGAAGCCGTCGGCATTCTGTCCCCCTTCCCCATCCAGGAGATGACGCTCCCCGTCGCGCTCTCCGGCAGCGACGTCATCGGCCAGGCCAAGACCGGCACCGGCAAGACGCTCGGCTTCGGCCTCCCGCTGCTGGAGCGCGTCACCGTCCCCGCGGACGTCGAGGCGGGCCGGGCCGAGCCCGCGAAGCTGACCGAGGCCCCGCAGGCGCTCGTCGTCGTCCCCACCCGTGAGCTGTGCCAGCAGGTCACCAACGACCTGCTGACGGCCGGCAAGGTCCGCAACGTCCGCGTGCTCGCCATTTACGGCGGCCGGGCGTACGAGCCCCAGGTCGAGGCGCTCAAGAAGGGGGTCGACATCGTCGTGGGCACGCCCGGGCGCCTGCTCGACCTGGCCGGCCAGAAGAAGCTCGACCTCTCCCACGTGCGTTCGCTCGTGCTCGACGAGGCCGACGAGATGCTCGACCTGGGCTTCCTGCCCGACGTCGAGAAGATCATGAAGATGCTGCCGCCGAAGCGCCAGACGATGCTGTTCTCGGCGACCATGCCGGGCGCCGTCATCGGCCTCGCCCGCAAGTACATGTCGCAGCCGACGCACATCAGCGCCACGTCGCCCGACGACGAGGGCGCGACCGTCGCGAACATCACGCAGCACGTCTTCCGCGCCCACAACATGGACAAGCCGGAGCTCGTCTCCCGCATCCTCCAGGCCGACGGCCGCGGGCTCGCGATGATCTTCTGCCGTACGAAGCGGACCGCCGCCGACATCGCCGAGCAGCTGGAGAAGCGCGGCTTCGCCTCCGGCGCGGTCCACGGCGACCTCGGCCAGGGCGCGCGCGAGCAGGCGCTGCGCGCGTTCCGCAACGGCAAGGTCGACGTGCTGGTCTGCACCGACGTCGCCGCGCGCGGCATCGACGTCGAGGGTGTGACGCACGTCATCAACTACCAGTCGCCCGAGGACGAGAAGACGTACCTGCACCGCGTCGGCCGCACCGGCCGCGCGGGCGCGAAGGGCATCGCCGTCACACTGGTCGACTGGGACGACATCCCGCGCTGGAAGCTCATCAACAAGGCGCTGGACCTGCCGTTCGACGAGCCCGAGGAGACGTACTCCACGTCCGCTCACCTGTACGAGATCCTGAGCATCCCGGCCGGCACGAAGGGCGTACTGCCCCGGGCCGACCGGACCCGCGCGGGTCTGGGCGCGGAGCAGGTCGAGGACCTCGGCGAGACGGGCGGCCGTGGGCGCAAGTCCGCGGCGGCCGCTGCCGCGCCGGCCGTCGTCGAGGAGCGCGCCCCGCGCACGCCGCGTCAGCGCCGCCGTACGCGCAACGGCGCGCCGGTGACGGCGGTCGGGGCGGACGAGGCGACGGCGGTCTCCGCCGAAGCCACCGCGGCGCCGGAGGCGGCGACCGAGGCCGCCGAGGCCCCTGCCGAGCCGCGCACCCCGCGCCGCCGCCGCCGCACCCGCGCGGCGAACCCGGCGAACGCGGTGGACACCGCGGAGGCCGTGACGGAGACGGCGGAGGCCCAGATCCCCGCTCCCGCGGAGGAGTCCGAGGCTCCGAAGAAGCCCCGTCGCCGTACGCGCGCCGCGAAGCCGGCCGAGGCCGCCGCCGAGGCTCCCGCGTCCGCCGAGGCGTCGGCTCCGGCTCCGGTGAAGGCACCTCGCCGCCGCACGCGCGCCGCCGCCGCGGCGCAGCCCGAGAGCTGATCCAGCACGCCCCGGCGGCCCGGTTCCCCTTCAGGGGGGCCGGGCCAGCGGCGTACCGAGGCGGGGACACGGCTTCCCGCCGCCACGAAAGGTGCGGCCCGTGCGGTGCATACAGCCCGTACGCCGCGTCGTGCAGCCGTTAGCCTCGTCGCATGAGCAGGCCGCCCACTTTCGCCCCGCCCCCCGGCTCCCGCGCCCTCCCCCTGCACACGTCGCGCGGTGTGTTCGCCGCGCTCGAAGCACGGCCGCGACGCGCGGAGCCCAGAGGCACCGCGCTGCTGCTTCCCGGCTACACCGGGAGCAAGGAAGACTTCATCGCGATGCTGGTACCGCTCGCCGGGGCCGGGTACCGGGTCGTCTCGGTCGACGGGCGCGGGCAGTACGAATCCGAGGGGCCCGACAGTGAAGAGGCTTACACACAGGGCGAGTTGGCCCGCGACGTGCATGCGCAGGCGGCTGCCTGCGGTACGCCGGTGCACCTCGTCGGGCACTCCCTCGGCGGCCAGATCGCCCGCGCGGCCGCACTGCTCGACGCGGCGCCGTTCGCGTCGCTGACCCTCATGTCGTCGGGCCCGGCCGAGGTCTCACCCGCGCAGCAGCAGAAGATCGCACTGCTGACGCAGGCCCTCGGCTTCATGACCATGGCCGAGGTGTGGGAGAGCATGAAGGCGCTCGACCCCCCGGAGGACGCCGACCTCGACGGCGCCGCCCTGCGCGCGCGCTGGCTCCGGCACAGCCCCGCCCAGCTCGTCGCCACCGGCAGGCAGCTGACGGGCGAGCCGGACCGCGTGGCCGAGCTCGCCGCGCTGGGACTCGCGACGCACGTGGTGTCGGGGTCCACGGACGACACCTGGCCGGTGCCGCTGATCGACGGGATGGCCGAACGGCTGGGCGCGTACCGGACGGTCGTCGGAGGCGCCGGGCACTCCCCGAACACCGACCGGCCCGAGGAGACCGCGAAGGCGCTGGCGGGGTTCTGGGACGCCCTCTCGGACCGGGCCGGGCAGTAGCCCTTCGCAGCCGGGCCGGCCGGCAAGGGGCCAGGGCTAGTACTGGGCCTGGAGGTGGTGCCAGAAGCCGTCCCGCAGCGCCCGGCGGAGGTCCGCGTGGCCGCGCAGGGACCGCTGGAGCAGCCGTTCCGCCTCCACCAGGAGCTCCTGGTCCACCGAGCCCGGCAGGTAGGGGTGGCCGGGCAGCAGGTCGGCCAGCGATTCCCGGCCCCGCGCCCCCAGCCACGCCGCCGCGATCTGCGCGCCGATGAAGCGGACGTCCTCGCGGGACGGCCGCGGGGCGCCCTCGTTCTCGTACGTCGTGACGGGGCGCCGCGTGACGTACGGCTTGCAGAAGTCGAGGTCGAACGTGCGCTGGCTGTCGACCTCCCACAGGAGCGGTTCGGCCTGGTTGCGGCCCTCACCCGCCTCGATGCCCCACAGGTGGACCCGCGCGCCGTAGCCCTGCGCGGCCTCGACCGCGGAGACCAGGTCCTCGTCACCGCCCACCAGGGCCGCGTCGCTGATGGCGCGGTGCCTGGCCAGTGACTCCAGGTCCGTACGGATCAGGGAGTCGACGCCCTTCTGCTGGTTGTTGGCGTTGAGGTTGCCGAGGCGGACCTTGACGTCGGGCAGCTCGGCGATCGACTGCTGCTCGGTGGTGTGGATGCGGCGCCTGGCCCCGTCGTACCAGTACACCCGCAGCAGCCTGCTGTCCGCGAAGATCGTCCGGGCCTTGTCGATGAACGCCTCGATCATCCCCTCCGCGTCCAGGTCGAAGGACCTGCGGTCCTCGGTCCCGGTCACGAGCAGCCCGGCCGCCGCGTAGACGTATCCGGCGTCGACGAAGATCGCGTGGGTGGAAGGGGTCTTCGCCACCTCGGCGAGCATGCGCTGGAGCAGCTCGTTGGTGCGCTCCAGGCGGGAGGCGATCCCGGCGGGTTCAGTGGGGCCCGAAGGCTGTGCGTCGTCCATACGGATCTCATTGTCCGTGGCGTGAGCGAGCGGGCACAACCGGTCCCGCCACCCGTGGGTATTTAGAGAGCCAAAAATTTTCTTTAGCGTAGGGAATGACTGCGGCGGGTACACGGTTGTAACCCTCGGAGAACGTGCGACGCCTAGTCTCGCGTTCCCACCCACAGTTCTCCAGCAGGAGGATCAGACGAAGGGAGAAGCCTTGCGCTTCGAAATCATGCGCCTGGACGACGTCGACGGTTCCGCCGTCGACAGCACCGTCGTGGACGCCGCCTCCGTCAACCGGATCGTGCAGCAGGCCGCCTCCGTCGGCCAGCGCATCTACATCCGCCCGGCCGAGACCTCGGCTTCATAACGCCGTAGTGGTTTGTTGAGGTAAGCGCCCCCGTACGTCGCGTACGGGGGCGCTCGTGCGTGTCAGCCGCCCCGGATCACCTGGGTGACGCCGTTGATGATCTGCTGCACGGCGATCGCGGACAGCATCATGCCCGCGAGACGCGTCACCAGGACCACGCCGCCGTCCCTGATCACACGGATGATCAGCAGCGAGTAGCGCATGGCCAGCCACAGGACCACGTGCATCGCGCCGATCGCCGCCCAGACCGAGACCTGCGCCGTGACGCTGTCCGCGTGCTGTACGGCGAGGATCACCGAGACGATCGCGCCGGGGCCCGCCAGCAGCGGCATCCCCAGCGGCACGAGCGCGACGTTGACGTCCTTGGTCTGCGTCGGCTCGTCGGTCTTGCCGGTCAGCAGGTCGAGCGCGATCAGGAGGAGCAGCAGGCCGCCCGCGATCATCAGCGCCGGCACGGACACGTGCAGGTAGTCGAGGATCTGCTGGCCGAGGACGCCGAAGACGGCGATCACGCCGAAGGCGACGGCGACGGCCTGCCAGGCCATCCTGCGCTGCACCTTGGCGGGCCGGCCCGAGGTCAGGGCGAGGAAGATCGGGGTGATCCCCGGGGGGTCCATAATCACAAAAAGCGTGAGAAAAAGGGATCCGAAAACAGCGAAGTCGAGCACAGTGATGCCTTGCGAGAAGAGGGTCGTACGAGGGGGAGGTGCAGGGGGGAGAGCGCCGGGGTACGGCGTTACGGGCGGGGGCTTCCGCCCGCGCCGGGCACCGGGAAGGCGCCGGTCGCGCGTCGCGTGATCTCGCCGTAGATCTCGGGGTCCGTCGTGAACTCACCGAGCTGTACGGTCTTGCGGCTGCCGTGGTAGTCGCTGGACCCGGTCGTCAGCAGCCCCAGCTCGGCGGCGAGGCCGCGCAGCCGTGCACGGGTGGGCCCGTCGTGGTCCATGTGGTCGACCTCGATCCCGTCGAGGCCGGCGGCGGCCAGCTTCGCGAGCGCGCTCTCCGGAACGGTTTCGCCGCGCTTGGCGGCGCCGGGGTGCGCGAAGACGGTGACTCCGCCGGCCGCCTTGACGAGGCGGATCGCGTCGAAGGGGTCGAGCTCGTGCTTCTCGACGTACGCCCGGCCGTCGTCGGCCAGCCAGTCGGACGTGAAGGCGTCGGAGACGCTCTCGACGACGCCGAGCTCCATCAGCGCGGACGCGATGTGCGGACGGCCGACCGAACCGTCCCCGGCGATACGGGCCACCCGGTCCCACTCGATCGCGACGCCCAGTTCCTGGAGCTTGCCGACCATGGCCCGCGCGCGGGGCACCCGGTCGTCCCGCACCAGCTCGCGCTCGCGCGCCAGCTCGGGCTCGTCGGGGTCGAAGAGGTACGCCAGCATGTGCAGCCCGACGCCGTCGAGGCGGCAGGAGAGCTCGGCGCCGGTGACCAGCGTCAGCCCGGCCGGGAGCGCGGCGGTCGCCTCGGCGTGGCCGCGCGTCGAGTCGTGGTCGGTGAGCGCCACGACGTCGAGCCCGGCCGCGGCGGCGTTACGCACCAGTTCCGCGGGGGTGTCCGTGCCGTCCGACGCGGTGGAGTGGGTGTGCAGGTCGATGCGCACGACGCGTGACTCCGGGGCTCGGCGGGACGGGGGACCGCTCCAGGATAGCCGGGAATCGAACAGTCCCCTGTCCTGTCAGGAGAGGAGACGCGGCGACAGCGCCCCGCACGGCACCAGGTCCACTTCCGCGCCCGCGTCGCGCAGATCGGTCAGTATCAGTTCGTCGTACATCAGCAGGCCCGCCTGCTCCGGCCAGGCGATCGCCCACACCCACAGTCCGCACGCCTCGCCCGCGAAGACCGCGCGGTCGTCGGGGGTGCCGGAGACGTGCCACAGCGGGGTCGGCCGGCCGGCCGCGAGGACCTTGGCCTGCGGCGGTTTCCTCATGTCGATGTACGCCCCGGGATCGGGCCCGTCCACACCCGCGTAGCGCGCGCCGAGACCGACCCCGAGCTCCTCGGCCACCAGCAGCAGCTCACCGGGTCCGCCGAGCGGTCCGGGCCCGGAGCAGGCGACGACGGTGGCACGGGAGCCACTGCGGTCGTCACCCGCGCAGGACACCCCGGTGAACAGCCACCCGACGGGCAGCGGCCACGGCATCCACACCGGAACCCTGGCGCGCTTCACCGCGACGGTGAGGGCCTCCACGCTGGGCGGGACCACGGGCTGCTGTGGATGCACCGTCCCGTGCACATCGCACTGCCAGGAGTCGGAGAAGAGACCGGGCGCCCTGACCCGGCCACCGCACTTCGGGCAACTGGGTTCGCCCCTCATAGGGCCCAACGGTCCTCCCCGGCCGTCCCCGCGTCAAGGACGATCACCCGTCCGGACCCGATTGCGCGGCTCGCGAGAGGTCCCGGGGCGGGAGCTCCGAGGAAGGATCGAACAATCAGTCGAGCGGCACCGGCGCACGCAGCGGATCGCGCAGGTCCGTGCCGTGCGTCAGCCAGCGCTCCTGGAGTTCCTGCGCGCCCTTGACCCGCTTCCACGCCGCCTCGTTCGGCGTCATGGGCAGCAGGGGCAGAAAGCGCACCGGGTCCATCGGGGCGTCCAGCTCCAGGTCCTCCACCAGGCCGCCGGCCTCCGCGACGAGTACGGAGCTGAACGGCGCCCCGGGCCACAGCGGCTCCCCGAGGTCCAGCGAGGCCCCCGGGGCCACGATCACACCCTCCACCTGCGGCGACGCCGCGAGGACCGCGAGCGGGCGCAGCACCTTGTCGGTGTCGGCGAGACCGGCCCGCACCGACAGGACCAGTTCGGCGCGCGGGCCCTTCACCGGGTCGGCGAGGACCGCGGTCGGGTCGGCCATCGGCTGGGCCGACATGCCGAGGGTGGCGTAACGGACGACGTCGCCGTCCACGAAACGCAGCACCTCCGTACGGTCCGTACCGAGGAACGTGACGGCGGCGCGCGCGTCCGGTTCACCCAGCGCCGTACGCAACCGGGCTTCCACCAGCGCAAGAACATCTCCCATGCCCGTGAGCATAGGCGCGTAGGGAAGCGGTGAAGAAAGGTCTTGACACAACAGTGGACTGATAGTCTTGGCCGCTGGTCGGGGCAGCACGCAGAAGCGTGGCTTTCGAGTCCCGGCATCACGTCATCCCCCAAGGGGGACCGGCCGGAGGAGGTGGGGCTGCGGTGGATCGAAGTCGACCAGGCAGTACCAACCGCTCTTCCGCACCGCCAGTGTTCCCCGGGGCCTGAAGCCCTTCGTACCCGGCCGCCAACCGGTGAAACCTACGGGGCCCACGGCATTTCGCGCGACGGAAGAGCACTTCGTTTTTGCCTGATCCGTGTCTGAGCGAACGCCGTCACCGCGTCCCTGCGGTGCCGCCCGCTTTGCCGACGTACGGCGCCCCGATGCCGTGGCCCGCACGTCTCCATTCCGGGCAGTGCCATGCCTCGCTGACGGCTTCTCCGTGAAGGAGCCCGCCATGTCGATGATCCGTGACCTGCGCGCAGCGGTCCGTCCGTCCCTGCGCAAGAGCAGCACCGTGTACAGCAGTTACGACACCACCCGTGACCCGTCCGCGAGCAGCGCGGTCGTCGACTGCGCGGTCTACCGCGACGGGCGCCGGGTGAAGGACGCGGAGTGCCTCACTCCGCACGAGGCGATGATCCGCGTCCGGGAGGGCGGCGGCTTCGCCTGGATCGGTCTGCACGAGCCGACCGAGGCCGAATTCGCCGGTATCGCGGCCGAGTTCGGACTGCACCCGCTGGCCGTCGAGGACGCCGTGCACGCGCATCAGCGGCCCAAGCTGGAGCGGTACGACGACACCCTCTTCACCGTCTTCAAGACGATCCACTACGTCGACCACGCCGAACTCACCGCGACCAGCGAGGTCGTGGAGACCGGTGAGGTCATGTGCTTCACCGGCAAGGACTTCGTCATCACCGTGCGGCACGGCGGCAAGGGGTCGCTGCGGGCGCTGCGCCACCGGCTCCAGGACGACCCGGAGCTGCTCGCCAAGGGGCCCTCGGCGGTGCTGCACTCGATCGCCGACCACGTCGTCGACGGGTACATCGCGGTCGCGGCGGCCGTGCAGGACGACATCGACGAGGTCGAGATCGACGTCTTCTCGGAGCCGGCCAAAGGCAGTACGCGCGGCTCGGACGCCGGCCGGATCTACCAGCTCAAGCGGGAAGTGCTGGAGTTCAAGCGGGCCGTGGCGCCGCTGCTGCGGCCGATGCAGCAGCTCAGCGAGCGGCCGATGCGGCTCGTCGATCCGGACATCCAGAAGTACTTCCGTGACGTCGCCGACCACCTCGCGCGCGTGCACGAAGAGGTCGTCGGCTTCGACGAGTTGCTGAACTCGATCCTCCAGGCCAACCTCGCCCAGGCGACCGTCGCCCAGAACGAGGACATGCGCAAGATCACGTCCTGGGCGGCCATCGTCGCCGTACCGACGATGATCTGCGGTGTCTACGGCATGAACTTCGACCACATGCCGGAGCTGCACTGGCGGTACGGCTATCCGCTGGTGCTGGGCTCGATCGTGGTGGTCTGTGTGTCCATCCACCGCACGCTCAAGCGGAACGGCTGGCTCTGACCACGAGCGCGAGCCCGGCCAGGATCACCAGCAGGGCGGGGTAGGCGGCCACCGGCGGCTGCTGCCCCAACCAGAGGGCGGCGATCAGGGCGGCGCCCGGGGTCTCCAGGAGGATCGCCGTCGAGGTGACGGAGGGGCCCAGGGTGCTCACGACGCGGTTGAGGAGCGAGTGGCCCAGGAGCTGGGCGGCGGCGGTGAGGGCGGCGAGCTGGAGCCAGGTGGTGGCGTCGTACCCGCCGAGGCCGGCGCCCGAGACGAGACAGACCGCCAGCAGGATCAGGGCGGTCGTCGAGTAGCAGATGGAGGTGTACGCCGTCGTGCTCACCGTCCGCCGCACCTCGGCCCCGAGCAGGACGTACCCGGCGGCCGCGATGCCACCGCCGAGCGCGAGGGCGTCGCCGGCGAGGGCCCGGGGGGACAGCGTCAGGTCGACACCGGTCAGGACGACGACGCCCACGACGGCGAGCAGGGTCCCGGCCCACACCATGCGGGGCGGCCGGTGGCCGCGCATCCGCAGCAGGATGGTCGTCCAGATGGGCGTGGTGGTGCAGAGCGCGGTCGAGGACGCCACGGAGGTCATCCGGAGGCTGGGCAGCCAGAGTCCGAAGTGCAGGGCGAGCAGGGCACCGGCAGCTACGGCGAGCAGCAGTGGCCTGCGCCCGATGCGGCGCAGCTCGGCACGGTGCTTCAGCAGCACCACCGGGCCCAGTACCCCGACCGCCATGGCGTTGCGCCAGAACGCGATGGCGAGCGCGGGGGCGGCGGTCGCCGCGATGAGCGGCGCGGAGAACGACACGGCGGCGACGGCGACACCGAGCAGCACGAGGTCGGTGCGGGGGGCGGCGTGGAGTCCGGGGTGCTGCGGATTGGGCGCGGTGGTGGGGCCGTCGGTGCGGCGGGCTGTTGCGGGCACGGGATCACGGTAAGCGGTAAGGGGCATGGCCCGGTAACAGGACTGTCCGGCCCCACCGCACCCGTCCGGGGCGGAGCCCGGGTGCGGGAAGGGGCGGGCAGGGGAGAGCCCCGCCGCGCACGGGGCCTAGGCTTGCGCCCATGACGCAGACGTTGCTCGACCGGGCCCTCGTCGAGGAGGCCACCAAGAAGTCCGGGCTCATCTGGGTGCGGGGCACCGGCCCCGCCCGCTCCCTGTGGCACGTGTGGCACGACGGCGCCGCGTACGTCGTCGGCGACGGCCCCGGCGAGCAGCCGCTGCCCGGTCTGGCCGACGGCGAAAGCGCCGAAGTGACCGTACGCAGCAAGGACAAGGGCGGCCGGATCGTCGCCTGGACGGCCGCGGTCACCGAGCACCCGGCCGGGTCCGAGGCGTGGGAGACGGCGGTCGCCGAGCTCAAGGGCAAGCGTCTGAACGCGCCCGACGCCGAGCAGATGACCGAGCGCTGGGCCCGCGAGTGCCGCGTACTGCGCCTGGAGCCGCGGAGCGTGCACACCGGCCTGCCGGACGGTTCGCTCTCGGCCGCCCCGCTGCCGACGGACGCGACGACGCGGCGGCCCGCGCCGGCAGCGCTCCCGCGCCTCCTGCTCAAGCGCGGGAAGCGCTAGCGCCGGCTAGGAAGCGCCGTCCGAGGTCTTGGGGAGCCGGCCGCCGTAGTCGACGGTCTCGTCCTTGTCCGGAGCTTCCAGCGCGAACTCCTCGTCCCAGTCGGCGAGCCTGACCACGCCCGCGCCGCCCGCCCGTTCCAGCTTCAGCGGGTACGGCGTGCCGATCAGCGACACGGCGAGGCTGCCCCCCGCGCCCCTGCCGCCGGTGACCTCGATCGTGCGGACGCCGCCGACCTTGCGGCGGTCGCCCTTGGCCAGCTTGCCGTGCAGTCCGAGCAGGCCGTCGAGCAGGACGTCCTTGTCCGTGAAGCCGCGCAGCTGGTCGTACGCCGGGTCGCCGTCCGGGACCTTCACGTACTTGTCCTCCAGCTTGCCCGCGGCCGCCTCGTCGGACGCCGAGGACTCGGGGGACCGCTGCGCCCCGTGGTCCCAGAAGTCGGCGCCGGCCTTCATGAAGAGCTCGTCCTCGATGCGCAGCAGCTCGAACGTGCTGTCCTCGGAGGTCACGGAGCCCGTGCCGCCGTCCTCCTTGAGCCGCATGTCGAGCGTGTACGAGCGTTCCTTGCTGACGACGGTGCCCGAGAGCCGTACCGATTCCGCGTCGCGCGCCGCGTTCCGCGCCTTGGCCTCGATGGCCGAGGCCGAAAGTCTGCCCACCCCGTTCGTCCCCTTGTCCGGGTCCGGTTTCGGTTCCTCACCGCAGGCGGTGAGCGCCGCGGTCAGCCCGACGCACACGGCGCCGAGCAGGGCAGCCCGGCGGGCTCGGGCGGCCGGGGGAAATGCAGTCACAAGCGCACTGCCTCTCATACGGGTGTCCGGGGTGGCAGCAGGCAGCGTACCCGTGCCGTCTACGCTGTCCGGAAGGGAGCCGTCCGGACGGCTCTTGGGAGCGGGGCGGATCTGCACGGGCTAGCCTGAACCCGTTATCGGCCTCTATTTACCGACATAGGGAGGCGCATCGGATGGCATCAGGCGCTCCCCGGATCTTCGTCTCGCACCTCGCGGGCATCGCCGTGTTCGACCCGAACGGCGACCAGGTCGGCCGGGTCCGTGACCTCGTGGCGATGCTGCGCGTGGGCAACCGGCCGCCGCGCCTGCTCGGCCTGGTCGTCGAGGTGGTGAGCCGGCGCCGGATCTTCCTGCCCATGACCCGCGTGACGGGTGTCGAGTCGGGCCAGGTCATCACGACGGGCGTGGTCAACATGCGCCGCTTCGAGCAGCGCCCGACCGAGCGCCTGGTCCTCGGCGAACTCCTCGACCGCCGGGTGAGCCTGGTGGACACCGGCGAGGAGGTCACGGTCCTCGACGTGTCGATCGTGCAGCTGCCCGCCCGCCGCGACTGGGAGATCGACAAGGTCTTCGTACGCAAGGGCAAGGGCGGGGCACTGCGGCGCCGTGGGGAGACGCTGACCGTGGAGTGGTCGGCGGTGAGCGGCTTCTCGCTGGAGGAGCACGGACAGGGCGCGGAGAGCCTGCTGGCCACCTTCGAGCAGCTGCGCCCCGCCGACCTCGCGAACGCCCTGCACCATCTGACGCCCAAGCGGCGCGCCGAGGTGGCCGCCGCGCTCGACGACGACCGGCTCGCCGACGTACTCGAAGAGCTGCCCGACGACGACCAGGTGGAGATCCTCGGCAAGCTCAAGGAGGAGCGCGCGGCCGACGTCCTGGAGGCGATGGATCCGGACGACGCCGCCGACCTGCTGTCCGAGCTGCCCGAGGAGGACAAGGAGCGGCTGCTGATGCTGATGAAGCCGGACGACGCGGCCGACGTACGGCGGCTCCTGGCGTACGAGGAGCGGACGGCCGGCGGTCTGATGACGACCGAGCCGATCGTGCTGCGGCCCGACGCGACGGTCGCGGACGCGCTCGCGCGCGTACGCCAGCAGGACCTCTCCCCCGCGCTGGCCGCGCAGGTGTACGTCTGCCGCCCGCCGGACGAGACCCCCACGGGCAAGTACCTCGGGACGGTGCACTTCCAGCGGCTGCTGCGCGAACCGCCGTTCACCCTGGTCAGCTCGGTCGTGGAGTCCGACCTGCCGCCGCTGTCGCCGGGCACGCCGCTGCCGGCCGTGACGAGCTACCTGGCGGCGTACAACATGGTCTCCGCGCCGGTCGTGGACGCGAGCGGCTCGCTGCTCGGCGCGGTGACGGTCGACGACGTACTCGACCACCTGCTGCCCGACGACTGGCGCGAGACGGAGTTCCACGAGCCGCCGCAGGCACCGGGGACCGCGCGCGGGGAGGCCGTCCGTGGGCGCTGACAGGAGCACGGAGGCGCGGGAGCGCGGCCGGACGGCGACGGGTGCGAGCGCGCTGCCGCGCGCGTCCCGGGTGCGCCTGGACCAGCCGAGGCCCGCGCGCAAGCGGCTGCTGCCGGAGTACGACCCGGAGGCGTTCGGCCGGTTCTCGGAGCGGATCGCGCGGTTCCTGGGCACCGGGCGCTTCCTCGTCTGGATGACCCTGACCATCGCCCTGTGGGTCCTCTGGAACATCTTCGCGCCCCCGGCCCTGCGCTGGGACGAGTACCCGTTCATCTTCCTGACGCTGATGCTGTCCCTCCAGGCGTCGTACGCCGCCCCGCTGATCCTCCTCGCGCAGAACCGCCAGGACGACCGGGACCGGGTCACCCACGAGCAGGACCGCAAGCAGAACGAGCGGTCCATCGCGGACACCGAGTACCTCACGCGGGAGATCGCGGCGCTGCGGATGGGGCTCGGCGAGGTCGCCACCCGGGACTGGATCCGCTCGGAGTTCGTGGACCTGATCAAGGAGATGGAGGAGCGGCGCTCCCCCTTCCCGCCCGAACCCGCGCCCGGGAGTGACGAAGGCGACCGCTGACGGGCTTCCCCGGGGCGGCGGTGCGCGCCGTACCATCACGGTATGGCTATGGAAGACGCGGTGCGCGAAGCACTGGCGACGGTGAACGACCCCGAGATCCACCGACCGATCACTGAACTCGGCATGGTCAAATCGGTTGAGATCGGGGCAGACGGTGCGGTCGTTGTCGCGGTCTACCTCACCGTCTCCGGCTGCCCGATGCGCGAGACCATCACCAGCAACGTGCGGGAGGCGGTCGAGCGCGTCGAGGGTGTGACAAGCGTCTCCGTCGAGCTCGACGTGATGAGCGACGAACAGCGCAAGGAACTCGCGGGCGCGCTGCGCGGCGGCACCGCCGAGCGCGAGGTGCCCTTCGCCCAGCCCGGCTCGCTGACCCGGGTCTACGCGGTGGCGTCCGGCAAGGGCGGCGTCGGCAAGTCCTCGGTGACGGTCAACCTGGCCGCGGCGATGGCGGCGGACGGGCTGAAGGTCGGCGTCGTCGACGCGGACATCTACGGTCACAGCGTGCCGCGCATGCTGGGCGTGGACGGCAGGCCCACCCAGGTCGAGAACATGATCATGCCGCCGTCGGCGCACGGCGTGAAGGTCATCTCGATCGGCATGTTCACCCCCGGCAACGCGCCGGTGGTGTGGCGCGGGCCGATGCTGCACCGCGCGCTCCAGCAGTTCCTCGCGGACGTGTACTGGGGCGACCTGGACGTGCTGCTGCTCGACCTGCCGCCGGGCACCGGCGACATCGCCATCTCGGTGGCGCAGCTCGTACCGAACGCCGAGATCCTCGTCGTGACGACGCCTCAGCAGGCCGCGGCCGAGGTGGCCGAGCGGGCCGGCTCCATCGCCGTGCAGACCCACCAGAAGATCGTCGGCGTCGTCGAGAACATGTCGGGTCTGCCGTGCCCGCACTGCGACGAGATGGTCGACGTCTTCGGCACCGGCGGCGGCCAGAAGGTCGCCGAGGGGCTGACGAAGACGACCGGCGCGAACGTGCCGGTGCTGGGCTCCATCCCCATCGACGTACGGCTGCGGGAGGGCGGCGACGAGGGCAAGCCCGTCGTGCTGACCGACCCGGGCTCCCCGGCCGGCGCCGCGCTGCGGGCGATCGCGGGCAAGCTGGGCGGCCGCGCGCGCGGCCTGTCGGGCATGTCGCTGGGCATCACCCCCCGCAACAAGTTCTGACCCGGCCCGGGTACGGCCCGGGTACGACGAAGGGGGTGCCGCCCCGCGTGGGCGGCACCCCCTTCGTCGTACCTCCGGTCCCGGCTCCGCCTAGTCGTGGGCGTACGCCGAGATGTCCTTGATCACCGAGAAGCCCAGTCCGTACGCGCTGATTCCGCGTCCGTACGCCCCCAGGAGCACGCCGTCCCCGCCGACCCCCGCCAGTACCCAGCCGAACTCCGTCTCGCGGTAGTGGAAGGGCCTCGCCACGCCGTCCACCGGCAGTGACAGCGCCGACCAGGCGGGCCCCGACAGATCGTCGGCCAGCTCGAAGGCCGCCTCGGTCTGCTGGTCCAGCCAGTCGTCGCGCAGCGAGTGGTCGAGCTGCGCGGGCCAGGTGGAGGAGAGCAGGCCGGAACCGGCCAGCAGGGCGGCGGAGGAGACCGACGTGGCCTCCAGTACACCCGTACCGTCACTGCTGCGCCGAACGGGGCTGCTGGCGACGGTGACGACCACCACGAAGCTCTCCTTCTCCTGGGCGTCGTCGGTGACGGGCCGTATCGGCGGCTCTTCGCCGTGGCCCGTGGAACCGTGCTGCACCGTGCCGTCCGCCGCCATGCCGACCTGCATCAGCCAGCGGGGCCCGGTGAACGCCTCATCCAGCCCGTACCAGGGGAAAGGTGCGCGCAGATAGCCGTCGACCGTACGCCGGGCTGCTGGCACCCCCTCCGCTGTGGACGCGCTGGGCGGCAGGGGTGCTCCCTGCGCTCCGACCCGACTCGTGGTCTCCATCTATCCGGCCGCCTCCTTGATCCGTGGCGTCCGGCGCGGCCCGCCCCCCTCGGGCGTCCTCGCATCCGGACAGATGGAGGATAGCCACCTTGACGCGACTCGGCCGGAAGGGCGGGCCTCAGGTGGCGTCTGCGTCGAAGGGCGGGCGCTCGCCCCGGGCGGGCGTTTCGCGCTTCTTGAGCGGGTCCGGGGCGCCGGCCGGTTCCTTCGACAGGTTCGCCCTGCCGGCGGATCCGTTGGGGGAACCCGCCGGCGAACCGCTGTCGCGCCCGTGCACGGCGTCCGCGACCTCGGCCATCTCGCTCTTGAGGTCGAAGCTGCTGCGGATCTCCCTGAGCCCGAGGTCGTCGTTCTCCATCAGCTGCTTGCGGACGAAGGTCTTCGGGTTCAGGTCCTCGAAGTCGAAGTCCTTGAATTCCGGACCGAGTTCGGAGCGGATGTCCTGCTTCGCGCTCTCGGAGAACTCACGGAGCTTGCGGATCATCCCCGTGACGTCCTGGATGAGCTTCGGCAGCTTCTCCGGCCCGAAGACGAGCACGGCAAGGACCACGAGCGTCACCAGCTCGAGTGCGCCTATGTCACTGAACACCTTGTTGCTCCTTGGGTTCTCCGCGCCCGCAGGTCGGGTGGGTCTCCCCGCCGCAGGCAGAGGACCGGTCCGGGCCCGGTCAACGGTACCCGCCCCATCTGTCCGGACGGTACCTTCACGCAACACTCATATGGACGCCTGTGTCGTCGCTCACGTGTCGTCGTTCGCGTGCCTCCCCCCGCGTTCCGTCGCTCGCGCGCCTCCGCCGCATGCTGCCGCTCACTTGCCGTCCGCCGAGCCGAGCGTCACGGTGACGGTCCGTTCCCGGCCGGCGCGCACCACGGTCAGTTCGAGGCGGTCGCCGGGGCGGTGGGCGCGGATCCTGACGATCAGCTCCTGCCCGTTGTGCACCTTCCGGCCGTCGACCTCGGTGATGATGTCGCGCGGCTCGATCCCGGCCCGGGCGCCGGGGCCGTCGGGCGTCACCGCCGGTCCTTCCGCGCCCTTGGCACCGACGCGGGCGCCGTCGCCCGTGTACTTCATGTCCAGGGTGACGCCGATCACCGGGTGCGTCGCCCGGCCGGTGTTGATCAGCTCCTCGGCGACCCGCTTGCCCTGGTTGATGGGGATCGCGAAACCCAGGCCGATACTGCCGCCCTGGCTGCCCTCCAGGCCCGTACCGCTGTCGGCCGCCCGTATGGCGCTGTTGATGCCGATGACGCGGGCCTGGGCGTCCACCAGCGGACCACCCGAATTGCCCGGGTTTATCGGAGCGTCGGTCTGGAGCGCGTCGACATAGCTGATGTCGCTGCCGTCGCCCTTCTCGCCGCCCGCGGTGATGGGGCGCTCCTTGGCGCTGATGATCCCGGAGGTCACGGTGTTCTCGAGGTCGAACGGCGCGCCGATGGCCACCACCGGGTCCCCCACCCGTACGTTCTCGGAGTTGCCCAGGGGCAGCGGCTTGAGCCCGTCGACCCCCAGGACGCGGACGACCGCGAGGTCGTAGCCGCTGTCCTTGCCGACGATCTTCGCCTTGGCGCTCTGGCCGCCGCTGAAGGTGACGGTGACGGTGCCGCCCGCTCCGGCCGGGGCCACCACGTGGTTGTTGGTGAGGATGTGGCCCTTCGCGTCGAGCACGAAGCCGGTGCCCGTGCCCTGCTCACCGGCCCCGGTGACGTGCAGGGTGACCACGCTCGGCAGGGCGCTGGCCGCGATGCCCGCGACGCTGTCGGGGGCGCGGCCCTTGCCGTCCTCCGCCCGGGCCTGGGGGAGCTCGACGCGGGTGACGCCGCCGTTGCGTTCGACGTACGCCCCGACGCCGCCGCCGATGCCGCCGGCGACCAGCGCGATCATCAGCGCCCCGGCGAGCAGCGCACCCCGGCTGCCCTTCTTCCTCCGGCCGCCGTCCGCCCCCGACGGGTCACCGGGGTGGACCAGCGGCTGCCGGTGCGCGCCCCAGGGGTCGTACTGCAACCAGTGGGAAGGCTGGAGGTGCGGCGCCAGGGGCACGCCGGCCCCGGTCGCCGAAGGCGCTGCCGGCGGTACGAAGGTGCCCTGCGGCGGGGACGGCACCGGCCGCTGCACGGGCGGCGCGGGGGCCCAGGGCCCCGGGTCCCCGTACGGCGGTGTCGCGTACGGGTCGGGCGCGTGCAGGGGCTGCGGACGCGGCTGTGACTGTGACTGCGGCTGTGACCGCGTGGGCTCGGAGCCCCGCGACGTCACGGGGGCGGGCTCCGGGGGTAGTGGTACCGGTATCGGTGTCGGCTCCGGTCCCTGGTGGACCGGAGCGGGACGGCTCCACCACTTCGCCTTCGGCCCGGTGGGCATGCCCTCGTCCATGTTCTCCCCGCAACCCCACGAGCACGCCCGTAGGGCAGTGCCACTTCGCTGTCCGCGCCCCCGTGGGGGCACGCCTCCCAGGATTCAACCAGTCTCAGGGGGAAACGGGCAGTCCGGACTGGGGCGGAGCGGCCAGGCGGAGCGGCGACGGCGGTGCGGTCAGCAGCAGGCTCCGGCCGGGGACGGGCCCCGGCGACAGGACAGCGGCCGGCGGACGTATCAGCGGCAGCGGGAGCTGGCCGGCGAGCGCGGGCGCCGAGAAAGGCTGTGTCAGCGAGACGCTCCGGGCCCCGGCGGCGACCGGGGCCACCGTGGCAGCGGGGGCGGGCCGCGCGGTGGACGCGGCGAGGAGGCCGCTCCCCGTGAGGCGGCGGCGGGTGTTCTCCGTGGCGCCGCCGCTCGGGCTCGCCGCACGCGGCGGAGTGACGTTGTTGCCCGATCCGCCGCTTCTGGCACTGGGCTCGCCCGCGGATCCGACGGGCATGGCGCCGCCGAGCGCGAACGCGGCGAGCGAGACGGCGCTCGCCGCCGCGAAGGCCAGCCGCCTCCCGCGCCCGCCGGAACGCTCCGCCTCCGCGCGGCCCACGTCATGGATGCGGAAACCACGGCCGGACGCGGCGCCGGGGAGCGCACCGCCGTGCCCGGCGGCCGGCACGTAGTGGAAGCCGAAGGTGCCGCCGGGTCTGCCGGGTCTCGCCCCCGGGGCGTCGCCGTCGAAGACTCCGTGCCCGAAGCTTCCCCGTCCGAACGGCCTGGTGCCGTCGCCGTCCTCACCGTCGGACCCGCCGCCGGGCAGCCCCTGGAGCCGGGCGAGCAGCCCCTCGGAGGGCGGGGGCGGTGCGGTGGTGGAGAAGACGTTCTTCAGGCGGCGCTGGGCGTCGGCCTCGGCCTTGCACTTGGCGCAGGTCGCCAGGTGCGACAGGACACGCTCGCGGACGTCGTGGCTCAGCTCGCCGTCCACCAGGGCGGCCAGCCGGTCCCCCAGGTGCTGCTCGGCAGAGGTCGGTCGGGTGCCACTCACTCGGCTCCGCCCTCTCCGCCCACCACGGGGACACCGGGGCCCACGGTCGCGAGCGAGCGCTGCCCGGCGCGCGCTTCGGGAGACCGGTGCTTCAGAGCCTTGCGCAGGTGGGAGCGGCCGCGGTGGATGCGGCTGCGTACGGTCCCGAGCTTGACGCCCAGGGTCGCGGCGATCTCCTCGTACGACAGGCCCTCGATGTCACAGAGCACGACCGCCGCCCGGAACTCGGGCGCGAGGGTGTCCAGCGCCTGCTGCACGTCCGCGTCGAAGTGGGTGTCGTTGAAGACCTGCTGCGGGGACGGCTCACGGCTCGGCAGCCGCTCCGCGGCGTCGTCGCCGAGCGCGTCGAAGCGGATGCGCTGCTTGCGGCGGACCATGTCCAGGAACAGGTTGGTCGTGATGCGGTGCAGCCAGCCCTCGAAGGTGCCGGGCGTGTACGTCGACAGCGAACGGAAGACGCGGACGAAGACCTCCTGCGTGAGGTCCTCGGCATCGTGCTGATTTCCTGTCAGGCGGTAGGCGAGACGGTAGACGCGACCACTGTGCGTGCTGACGATCTCCTCCCAGGTGGGAGGCGTCCACGCCTGGGATTCCGCATCCGAGGCGAAGGTCGCGGTCTGTGCGGAGTGCGTGGGACGTGCGCGGTCAGCAATGTCGGTCACGGATTTCGGCTCACCCGCCGACCTGAGAAAGCGCCGCAGCACTCCTCCCCGATCCACAGGCGCAGCCGCACCTCCCCTATCGGCTCTGGTGGTGTCCAGTGGAGCCCCTACCATAGCCACCTCGCCCGTTAGCTCCGGATAAGCATCTTTACGAGAATTTGGAACTCGCATGCGGTCCTGATCCATGTCTCCCCGCCCTCTCCTAACGCCCGGTCCCATCTGCGGGTTCCCGACGCCAGCGGATACAGTCACGGTTGCGCCAACTACGGGGACAGGAGAGGGCCATTACCGCCAACCGGCAGACGAACTGGGCGTTCGCCGACGCCTATGTCGCCGAGGACGAAGCCCTGCGCTGGGCGCGTGACCGGGCCGAGGAGGCAGGACTGCGCTCGGTGTCACCCGGCACCGGCGCCGCGCTGCGCCTTCTCGCCGCCACCGCGGACGCCAAGGCGGTGGCGGAAATCGGTACGGGCACCGGCGTTTCCGGCATCTACCTGCTGAACGGGATGCGGCCCGACGGCGTACTCACCACCGTGGACCCGGAGCCGGAGCGGCAGCAGTTCGCCCGCGAGGCGTTCCGTGCGGCCGGCTTCGCCGGGAACCGCGCGCGCTTCATTCCCGGGCACGCCCTGGACGTGCTCCCGCGCCTCGCCGACGGCGGGTACGACCTCGTCTTCTGCGACGGCGACCTGCACGAGTGCATGGACTATCTCGCTGAATCGTTGCGCCTGCTGCGGCCCGGCGGAATCGTCGTGTTCGAAGGCGTCTTCGCGGACGGCCGTACGGTCGACTCCTCGGCGCAGGCGGCGGAGGTCCAGCGCCTGCGCGAACTGCTGCGCGAGGTGCGCGAGAGCCGCAGCCTCCTCCCGACACTGCTCCCGGTCGGCGACGGCCTCCTCTGCGCGGTACGCCGCGGCTGACCCGGGTGCGGCCCCGCGGGGAATCCGGGGCAGCCCCGCGCGGGGAATCCGGGGCCGGGCACGCCACTGCCCCGGCACGCCAGTGGCGTGCCGGGGCAGTGGAAAGTTCGGTGCTTCCGCGTTAGCCGACGACCTTCTTCAGAGCGTCGCCGAGCGCATCGGCCTCATCCGGAGTCAGCTCGACGACAAGTCGTCCGCCGCCTTCGAGCGGAACGCGCATGACGATGCCCCGCCCCTCCTTGGTCACCTCGAGCGGGCCGTCGCCCGTTCGCGGCTTCATGGCCGCCATGCTCGTTCCCCTTCCTGAAACCAGCTCATCGCAGCCGACAACCCAGGTGTCACCGGCATCGAACATATTGCTTCCAGGCCATTATCCCGCATCACAGGACCCAATGACCAACATCGTTCGGCATCGCTTGCGCAACGCGCTCTCTCAAAACCACTCAATTCGGCGTTCCGCCTGCGATACTTCGCCGCCACTGGGCACCTGGGGGCCTCACTTCGTTAGACGCAGGTCACATGTGCAGCTCCGGTGATCTCCGCCATGCTGGGCGAGGACATGCCTGCCGAGCTGCAAAAGGGGACCCACCGATGGCCGACACCGTGCTCTACGAGGTGACCGACGGACTCGCGACGATCACGATCAATCGTCCCGAGGCCATGAACGCCATGAACACCGAGGCCAAGGTCGCCCTGCGGGACGCGGTGCGGGCCGCGGCCGCCGATCCGGCGGTACGGGCGGTCCTGCTCACCGCCGCCGGCCGGGCGTTCTGCGTCGGCCAGGACCTCAAGGAGCACATCTCCTCGCTCGCCGCCGACCGCGAGGCGGGCACCGGCCGGACCATGAACACGGTGCGCGAGCACTACAACCCCATCGTGCGGGCCCTGACCGGGATGCCGAAGCCCGTCGTCGCCGGGGTCAACGGCGTCGCCGCCGGCGCGGGCGCGGGCTTCGCGTTCGCCGCCGACTACCGGGTCGTCGCCGACACGGCCGCCTTCAACACGTCCTTCGCGGGGGTCGCGCTGACCGCCGACTCGGGCGTCTCGTGGACCCTGCCGCGCCTGATCGGCCGGAGCCGCGCCGCCGACCTGCTGCTCTTCCCGCGCTCGGTCCCCGCGCAGGAGGCGTTCGAGCTGGGCATCGCCAACAAGATCGTGCCCGCCGCCGACCTGGCCGCCGAGGCCGAGGCCGTCGCCCGTGCCCTGGCCGCGGGCCCGACCCTGGCGTACGCCGCGCTCAAGGAGTCCCTGGCGTACGGCGCGGACCACAGCCTGGACGAGACCCTCGAAAAGGAGGACGAACTCCAGACGAGGGCGGGCGCGTCGGAGGACCACGCCATCGCGGTGCAGGCGTTCATCGCCAAGGAGAAGCCGCAGTACCTCGGCCGTTAGGACCGCCGGTCCGCCAGGTCTGCCGGGTCCGCCACGTCTACGTCCGTGCCGCTCCGCCGCGCGCCACGCACGGGGCGAGATGGTCGTCGACCAGACCGCACGCCTGCATCAGCGCGTACGCCGTGGTGGGGCCGACGAACCGTATGCCGCGCTTCTTGAGCGCCCGGGAGAGCGCGACGGACTCCGGGGTGATCGCGGGGACGTCCGCGACCGTCCGCGGGGCCGGGCGCGTCGCGGGGTCCGGGGCGTACGACCAGATCAGGGCGTCCAGCTCGCCGGCGCGCCAGCCGGCGAGCGTCCTGGCGTTGGCGAGGGTCGCCTCGATCTTGGCGCGGTTGCGGATGATCCCGGGATCGGCGAGCAGGCGCGCGGCGTCCTCGTCGGTGAAGGCGGCCACCGACGCGATCTCGAAACCGGCGAAGGCGGTACGGAAGCCCTCCCGCCGGCGCAGGATCGTCAGCCAGGACAGGCCGGACTGGAACGCCTCCAGGCAGAGGCGCTCGTACAGCGCGTCGTCGCCGTGGACCGGCCGGCCCCACTCGCCGTCGTGGTACGCGACGTACTCCGCGGTGGCCAGGCCCCACGGGCAGCGGAGCCTGCCGTCGGGGCCCGGCGCGGCGCCGCCCGCCCCCGTCATGACCGGGGCCCGTCGTCGGAGGCGTCGGAGGCAGGGGCGTCCTCGAAGGCGGCGTCCCCGAAGAGGCCCGCGCCGCCGACCGTGCCGGCCTGGACACCGGCCAGCGCGGCCTCCAGCTCGGCGATCCGCGCGTCCCGCTCGGCGAGCTCGGCGCCGAGACGGCCGAGCACGTCGTCGACGGCACCCATCCGGTAGCCCCGGAGAGCCATCGGAAGGCGCAGCGCCTCGAGGTCGGCGCGGCCCACCGGCCGCGTCACGGGCAGCGGGTCCACGAGCTGCTCGGGCGCCGCTTCGGGCAGGGCCCCGCCGGCGCCGTCGCCTCCGCCGACCACGACGAGGGTGACCGCGGCGACCACGACGACCATCGCCACCACCAAGAACAAGAACACGAGTGTCTCCCCGGGCCACGCGCACCTACCGAAACCGTCCAGTCCCGATCGTGCCATGCGGCACCGGCAGTTAAGGTCGCAGGCGACCGACGCGAGGAGGAGAAACGGTGCTCAGGCTGGGACAACGCGAGTTCGGAGCGCATGAGCCGGTGATCATGGCAATCGTGAACCGGACCCCTGATTCCTTTTACGACCAGGGTGCGACCTTCCGCGACGAGCCCGCGCTCGCCCGCGTCGAGCAGGCGGTGTCGGAGGGCGCCGCCATCATCGACATCGGCGGCGTGAAGGCCGGTCCCGGCGAAGAGGTGAGCGCGGCCGAGGAGGCGCGGCGCACGGTCGGTTTCGTGGCCGAGGTGCGCAGGCGCCACCCGGACGTGGTGATCAGCGTCGACACCTGGCGGCACGAGGTGGGCGAGGCGGTCTGCGAGGCGGGGGCGGACCTGCTGAACGACGCGTGGGGCGGTGCCGACCCCCGGCTGGCCGAGGTGGCGGCCCGTTACGACGTGGGCCTGGTGTGCACGCACGCGGGCGGCGCGCAGCCGCGGACCCGGCCGCACCGGATCGCGTACGACGACGTGATGGCGGACATCCTCGGTGTCACGCTCGGCCTGGCGGAGCGCGCGGAGGGCCTGGGCGTACGGCGTGACGCGATCCTGATCGACCCGGGGCACGACTTCGGCAAGAACACCCGGCACAGCCTGGAAGCGACCCGCAGGCTGGGCGAGATGGTGGAGACGGGGCGGCCTGTGCTGGTCTCGCTGTCCAACAAGGACTTCGTCGGCGAGACGCTCGACAAACCGGTGAAGGAGCGGCTCGTCGGGACGCTGGCGACGACGGCGGTGTCGGCGTGGCTGGGGGCGCAGGTCTATCGCGTGCACGAGGTGGCGGAGACGCGGCAGGTACTGGACATGGTGGCGTCCATCGCGGGGCACCGGGCGCCGGCGGCCGCCCGGCGGGGGCTGGCCTGAGCGGGGCGCCCCTCGGGCCCCCGCTCCTCGCCCTCCCCCGGACTTCGCCCCGGGGCCCCGAGGGGCCGAGGGCCGCCGCACCGCCGCGGCCCTCGGCCCCTCGGGCGTCCGCCGGCCGCTACCGCTCCGACTCCTTCGACACCAGCGCCACCGCTTCCTCCACGCTGTCCGTCACGTGGAACAGCAGCAGGTCCTTCTCGGACGCCTTGCCCTCGGCGATCACCGTGTCGCGCAGCCAGTCGACCAGGCCGCCCCAGTACGCCGTGCCGAAGAGCACGATCGGGAAGCGGGTGACCTTGCGGGTCTGGACGAGAGTGAGGGCCTCGAAGAGCTCGTCCAGGGTGCCGAGGCCGCCCGGCAGGACCACGAAGCCGTGCGCGTACTTCACGAACATGATCTTGCGGACGAAGAAGTAGCGGAAGTTCACGCCGATGTCGACGTGCGCGTTGATGCCCTGCTCGAAGGGCAGCTCGATCCCGAGGCCGACCGAGATGCCCTTGGCGTCCCGGGCCCCCTTGTTCGCCGCCTCCATCGCCCCGGGACCACCGCCCGTGATGACGGCGAACCCCGCTTCGGCCAGCCCCCTGCCGAGCTCCACGCCCGCTTCGTAGTCGGGCGTACCGGGCCGTGTGCGCGCCGAACCGAAGACGCTGATGGCGGGGGGCAGTTCGGCGAGGGCGCCGAAGCCGTCCACCAGCTCCGCCTGCATCCGCATGACCCGCCAGGGGTCCGTGTGCACCCAGCCGGTGTCGCCGTCGGAGTCCAGCAGCCGCTGGTCGGTCGTGCCCGGCTGGATCTGGTCGCCACGGCGTACCACAGGGCCCAGACGCTGCTCTTCCGGTACCCGCTCCTCTTCAGGAATCGTCATGCCGTACTCCCTCCGCTGCCGAACATTGTCCGGTCAGGGTAGATCCACAGACGTGACGAACAGTGAAATTCAGGCAGTCAGCCAGGCGCGCAGCCGTTCTTCGCAGTGCGTGATCCGCTCGACGGCGACGTGCTCGTCCCGCTTGTGCGCGAAAAGCGCGTCCCCGGGCCCGTAGTTGACCGCGGGCACGCCGAGCGAGCTGAAGCGCGCGACGTCGGTCCAGCCGAACTTGGGCCGCGCGCTGCCGCCCACCGCCGCCATGAACGCCGCGGCGGCCGGGTGCGAGAGGCCGGGCAGGGCCGCCCCCGAGTGGTCGTCCACGACGAACTCCGCGACGCCGCTGTCCTGGAAGACCTCCCGCACGTGCGCGATCGCCTCCTCCTCGCTGCGGTCGGGCGCGTAACGGAAGTTGACCGTCACCGTGCACGCGTCGGGGATGACGTTGCCCGCCACGCCGCCCTCGATCGCGACGGCGTTGAGGCCCTCGCGGTACTCCAGTCCGTCGATCACGGGCCGCCTCGGCTCGTACGCCGCCAGCCTGGCCAGGATCGGCGCCGTCGAGTGGATCGCGTTGGACCCCATCCAGCCCCGCGCCGAGTGCGCCCGCTCCCCCGCGGTGCGCAGCAGGACCCGCAGCGTGCCCTGGCAGCCGCCCTCGACCTGCGCGTCGGACGGTTCGAGGAGTACGGCGAAGTCGCCCACGAGCCAGTCGGGGTGCGCGTCGGCGACGTGCCCGAGGCCGTTCAGGTGCGCGGCGACCTCTTCGTTGTCGTAGAAGACGAAGGTCAGGTCCCGGTTGGGCGCGGGGACGGTCGCGGCGATACGCAGCTGGACGGCGACGCCGGACTTCATGTCGCTCGTACCGCAGCCCCACAGGACGCCGTTCTCGTCGAGCCTGGACGGCACGTTGCCGGCGATCGGCACGGTGTCGATGTGCCCGGCCAGGACGACCCGCTCGGCGCGCCCCAGGTTCGTCCGGGCCACCACGTTGTTGCCGTGCCGGTCGACGGTCAGGTGCGGCAGCGCGCGCAGCGCCTCCTCGACGGCGTCGGCGAGTGCCTTCTCGTTGCCGCTCTCCGACGGGAAGTCGACGAGCCGGGCGGTCAGCGCGGGGGCGTCCAGGGCGAGGTCAAGCATGGTTTCGGCCATGCCCCGAGCCTAACGGCCCGGGCCGGGGAGGAGGCGGGCGGACGGAAGCGCGAGGACCCCACGGGGCCCGCGGCCGCCTCCAGTACCTTTGGCAGCGTGCCTGAGTCCACCTCTTCCCTCACTCGCGGCCGCACCCTGCGCATCGTGGCGGGTGTCGCCGTGCTGCTGGCGCTGGCCGGGTACCTGGTGGCGCAGTACGTGACCGGCGGAGGAGGCGCGCCGCGCTGTGTCGTGCGCTCCGCGGAGGGCGACGGGGCGACGTACGAGATCAGTCCGGAGCAGGCGGTCAACGCCGCGACGATCTCCGCCGTCGGCACCTCGCGCGGGCTGCCGGAGCGGGCGGTGACGATCGCGCTCGCGACCGCGCTCCAGGAGTCGGCGCTGCGCAACATCGAGCACGGCGACCGGGACTCGCTGGGGCTCTTCCAGCAGCGCCCCTCGCAGGGGTGGGGCACCGAGAAGCAGATCCTCGACCCCGGGTACTCGGCGGGGAAGTTCTACGAGCACCTGGAGAAGGTCCCCGGCTACTCCCGGCTGCCGCTGACCGTCGCCGCCCAGCGCGTCCAGCGCAGCGGCTTCCCGCAGGCGTACGCGAAGCACGAGCCGGACGCGGCGCTGCTGGCCGCCGCGCTCACCGGGCGCGCGCCCGCTTCGCTGAGCTGCTCGGCGCCCCTGGACGCGCAGCGGGGCGAGCCGGCCGACGTACGGGCCGCGCTGGTACGGGATTTCGGGTCCGGCGTACTGCCCGGGGCCCGGGCGGCGGGGCCCCCGGACCCGGCGCGGACCACCGGCGCACCGGCCGGTGCGGGCGACTCCGCGGGCGCGGACGCGAAGCCCGGCAGCGCCTCCGCGGCGACGGTGAGCGTGCCGGTGCCCGCGCAGGCGGCGGGCGGCGGCAGGGCCGGTGGGGACCGGCGCGGCTGGGAGATCGCGCACTGGGCCGTCGCCCACTCCTCCGAGCTGCACATCGAACAGGTCTCCTACGCGGGCCGCGTGTGGACCACCGGGGACTCCGGGAAGAAATGGCAGCGGGAGAACACGGGAAAGGGCTCCGGAGAGGTCCGGATCACCACCGCGCAATAGTGCGAACGGTCGCCCGGAAGGGGTAAGCGGATCGCGCGGGATCCCGGGTACGCGCACACCGGCGGGCCCTGCCCCTCCCTTCTCCGATTCCCCGGGCAACAAAGGGAAGCAGCCTTCCGGAAGCCCTCCGGCGCTCCCTTCCCCCGCAGATCATTTGCCCGGGTTCATCCCCAGCCGATAATGCGACGCATTACAAACTCTTTACCTTGGTGCACCGCAACCTCTCCCGCCCTGCGAGCGGTTGTCAGGGCGTCTGATCGTCGGACCGACCGTCCCGACTCAACGTCTCTCCCGTCTAAGGAGCACCATGTCTCTCCCCCTGACCCGTCGGATCGCCCGCGCCGCACTGATCATCGCGGCCGGCGCAGCCCCCGTGGTCGGTGCTGCCGGCTCCGCGAGCGCCGCCGGCCTTCCCGCCCCGGAGCTGGGCGGCCTGACCGCCCTGGACGGCGCCGGCCTCGGCGACACCGTCGACGGAGCGGCGCAGAACAGCACCAAGGCGGCGGGTGACACCGGCAGCAAGGCCGTCAAGAAGGCCGTCCCGGCCGCGGGCAAGACCGTCGGCAAGACCGGCAAGACGGCCACCCCGGCCGCGCAGAAGGCGGCCGGTGACGTCGCGGGCTCCGCCGGTGAGGTGGTCGGCGACACCACGTCGACCGCGACCGACGGGGGCCTGCCCGCCGGCGGCGACCTGCCGGCCGACCAGCTGCCCACCAAGCTCCCGCTCGGCTAGTCCGTACGCGGAAGCAGGAGCAGGCAGAACAGAGGCAAGCGGAAGGGGCCCCGGGGAGCGCGAACTCCCCGGGGCCCCTTCGCGCGCTGTGCGCGCGTGGGCCGTCAGCCGCCGAGGCGCTCGACCGCCGCCGCGACGCGCTCGTCGGTGGCCGTGAACGCCACCCGTACGAAACGGCCCCCCGCGGGCCCGTAGAAGTCACCGGGGGCCACCAGGATCCCCAGCTCCGCCAGGCGGGCCACCGTCTCCCAGCACGGCTCGTCACGCGTCGCCCACAGGTACAGGCTCGCCTCGCTGTGCTCGATCCGGAAGCCGTGCGCCTCCAGGGCGGTCCGCAGCGCCGCGCGCCGGTCCGCGTACCGCTCCCGCTGCTCCGCCACGTGCGCGTCGTCGCCGAGCGCCGCGACCGTCGCCGCCTGCACCGGCGCCGGCGTCATCATGCCGCCGTGCTTGCGGATCTGGAGCAGGTCGCCGAGGACGGCCGCGTCGCCCGCGACGAAGGCCGCGCGGTAGCCGGCCAGGTTGGAACGCTTGGAGAGCGAGTGCACGGCGACGATGCCCTCGTACGTACCGCCGCAGACGTCCGGGTGCAGTACGGAGACGGGCTCGGCCTCCCAGCCCAGCTCCAGGTAGCACTCGTCGCTGAAGACCAGCACGCCGTGCTCGCGCGCCCACGCGACGATCCGGGTCAGCTCGTCCTTGGCCAGGACGCGGCCGGTCGGATTGGAGGGCGAGTTGAGCCAGAGGAGCTTGAGGCGGGCGGGATCGAGGTCCGCCACCGGGTCGTCGTACACGACCGGCTCCGCGCCCGCCAGCCGCGCGCCCACCTCGTACGTCGGGTACGCGAGCCGGGGGTACGCCACCTGGTCGCCGGCGCCCAGTCCGAGCTGCGTCGGCAGCCAGGCCACCAGCTCCTTCGAGCCGACGACCGGCAGGACGTTGGCGTGCGCCACACCGCGCGCGCCCAGGCGCCGCTCCACCCACCCCGTGAGCGCGTCCCGCAGCGCGGCCGTGCCCCACACCGTCGGATAGCCCGGGGAGTCCGCGGCCGCGACGAGGGCCCGCCGGATCAGTTCGGGGACCGGGTCGACGGGCGTGCCGACGGACAGGTCCACGATGCCGTCCGGGTGGGCGGCCGCGGTCGCCTTGTACGGCTCCAGCTTGTCCCAGGGGAAGGTGGGCAGGCGGTCAGTGACTGCGGACACGGTGGATCGCTTTCTCGTGCTCGGACGGGCGCGGGCTCGGGCTCCGGCTCTGGAAACGCCCCGGTCCCGTACGGCGGGCAGGCCGTACGGGACCGGGGCGGCGCACTTGCCTCGCCGCTTACTGGTTCTGCGGCGGGAGCGCGGCGACGAAGGGGTGGTCGCGCTCGATCAGGCCGAGCTTGGAAGCACCACCGGGCGAGCCGAGCTCGTCGAAGAACTCGACGTTCGCCTTGTAGTAGTCCTTCCACTCCTCGGGGGTGTCGTCCTCGTAGAAGATGGCCTCGACCGGGCAGACCGGCTCACAGGCACCACAGTCGACGCATTCGTCCGGGTGGATGTACAAGGACCGGGAGCCCTCGTAGATGCAGTCGACCGGGCACTCCTCGATGCACGCCTTGTCCTTGACGTCGACACAAGGCTGCGCGATGACGTAGGTCACGCTGTCGTTCCTCCTCGATAGGGCGCGGCGGGCCGATCTGCGGCTCCGTCCACGTGGCGCGCGGGAGCGCGGCGTCGTCGATGCCCGCCTCTAGTATCTCCGTTCCCGGGCACGATCCGAACAGGAGGGGCGGACAGAGCTGTGGAATTCACTGCCGGCGGACGACTCGAGGTTCGCATTTCACCCGATGACGTGGGCAAACGGGTATCAGTCAGACGCCTCGACGAGGCCGGGGCGCCGGGAGCGAAGTTCACCGACACGGTCGGCGTTCTCACATCCTGGGACGACGGGGTGCTGTCGGTCACACGGCGCGGCGGCGAATCGGTCCGTATTTCCGAATCCTCCCTGGTCGCGGGCAAGGTCGTGCCCTCCGCCCCGGCCCGGCGGCGCGGCCCCGCGGCGACTTTCGAGGAGCTGGCGCGCGTGGGCGCACGCGCGTGGCAGCCCGTCGAGAGCGAGCCGCTCGGCGAGTGGCGGCTGCGCGCCGCCGGCGGTTTCACCCGGCGCGCCAACTCGGTGCTGCCGCTCGGGGACCCCGGGATGCCCGTCGGTGCGGCGCTGGAGCGGGCACGGGAGTGGTACGCGGCGCGGGGACTTCCCGCGTACGTCCAGGTCTCCACCGGGGCCGAGGGCACGCAGGAACGCCTCGCCGCCGAACTGGGGCGGCTCGGGTGGACGCGCGAAGTCAGCGCCGAGGTGCGGATCGCCGCGCTCGCACCGATCGGGGACCGGGACGCGGACGTGTCGCGGGTCCGGCTGGAGCGGGCGTGCGACGCGGCCTGGCTCGCGCGCTACCAGCGGTTCGGGGAGCCGGGGCCGCACGTGACGAAGGTCCTGGAGAGCGGGCCTTCGGTGTGGTTCGCCTCCGTCCCCGGCGAGGGGGAGGCGCCCCTCGCGATAGGGCGGTGCGTCGTCGACGGGCGGTGGGCCGGGTTCCTGGCGGTCGAGGTCGACCCGGCGTACCGGCGGCAGGGGCTCGCCGGCGCCGTGATGACGGCGCTGGCGCGGCGGGCGCTGGAGGAGGGCGCGTCGGCCGCGTGGCTCCAGGTCGAGGCCGGCAACGAGGGCGCGCGGGCGCTGTACGACGGCATGGGTTTCGCCACCCACCACAGCTACCACCACTTCCGGCCGGCATAGACGGGTACGGACGGAACCGGATACGGGCATACAGGCGGATACGGACGTGGACGGGTACGAGGGGCGTATGGGACGACCGACCGAACACGAACGGCGGCAGCGGTTCGCCGAGGAGGCCCGCTCCGAGCGGCCGGACCTCGCGCTGCTGTGCCTGCTGGTGGCCGCGGAGGCGGACGCGTCGCTGGACGAGGCCGGGATGGAAGCGGCCGAGATGGAACTCGACCGGCTGGCGGGCCTGCTGCCGTTCCGTCCCGGCGGGGCGCGGGGGTGGGCCTCGGCCGTGTCCGGCCTGCTGGGTGGGCGCTGCGGGTTCGGGGGATCGCCCGGGGACTACCGGCGGCTGGAGTCCTCGCTGCTGCACGAGGTGCTGCGGCGGCGGTGCGGGCTGCCGATCCTGCTGTCCGTGGTGTGGATCGAGGTCGCCCGGCGGGCGGGGGCGCCGGTGTACGGGGTCGCCCTGCCCGGCCACTTCGTCGTGGGCTTCGGGTCCGGGGAGGAGCGGGTCCTCGTGGACCCCTTCGGCGCCGGGCGGCTGCTGACGGAGGCGGACGCGGAGCTGCTGGTGGCGGGGGCGACGGGGGAGCCGCTCGGTCCTTCGGCGCAGGCCCCGGCGGATCCGCCGGCGATCGTGGCGCGGATCCTGAACAACATCCGGGCGTGGGCGGCGGCCCGCCCGGAGCGTACGGACGTCCAGCTGTGGGCGGTGGAACTGTCCCTGCTGCTGCCGTCGCACGCGGCCCGGCTGAGGTTCGAGCGGGCGCAGCTGCTGGTGCGGCGCGGCGACTTCCTGGGCGGGGCGGCGGAGATGGAGGCGTACGCGGAGGTGGTGGCGGTGGTGGACCCGGCGGCGGCGAAGACCCTCCGCGGCGAGGCGCGGGCGGCACGGGCCCGTCTGAACTGAACACCTTCCCTGTACCCGTGGGGTGAGGGGCGCTGTGTCTTTCGAGGCAGTGGGGGACGGAGTCGGGTTCACGGGCTTGTAGGGGGGTCCGCGGCCCGCATAGGGTCCCGGCAACCCCGACCAGATCCCGAAGGTGGTGAGGTGTGCCGCTTTCAGAGCTGAGCCGCCAGACAGGCGTCCCCGTCCGGGCGCTCCAGATGTACCTCGACATGGACCTGCTGCGCGCCGAGCCGGTGTACGACGAACGGCACGTCCGCCGGGTCACGTTGATCAGGACGCTGCTGGACGTCGGTGGCGTCCCGTACGCCGCGGTACGGGAGATCCTGCGCCGCATCGACTCCTCCCCGCCGTCGCTGCACGAGGTGCTCGAGACCGTGCTGTACGCCCTGCCCGTACGTGGAACCGCCTCCCAGGAGGAAGAGAAGCAGGAGGAGTGGGCCCGGGCCCGGCAGCACACGGCCCGGCTGGCCGAGGCGCGCAACTGGCAGGTGAACAAGGAGAACCCGGCGTGGCTGACGCTCACCCAGGTGCTGGTCGCGTGCGAGTGGCTGGAGCAGCGCGACGTGCTGCGGCTGCTGGACACCTACGCCGACGCGCTGGAGCGGATCGGCGAGGCGGAGGTGGCGCTGCTGAGGTCGCGGCCGGCCCCGGACAGTGCCGCGGCCGGCATGGTGACCTCCTCCGTGCTGGGCGATGTCGCGCTGTCCGCGCTGCGCAGGCTTATTCATGAACATTTCTCAAATCTCGCGGAGCGGGGAGAGCCGACGCAGCGCAATTGACCGAGGGGCGGCACGCGGCAAGCCTGTTCCCGGTGTCGGCCCATTGCCGAGTACCCTTGAAACCGGCTCAAGTTGATGAATGAACAACAGCATTCCGTCACTTGACAACCCGACGGAACGCGCGGCATCATCCAAACGATCCCCGAGCCCCTTTCCCCTTGACAGCGTCGTCGAGATGTGCGAAGAGCGGCGTCGGGTGTCGATCGGGGGGGACAGGTGTGAGTAGCGCGCCATGCCAGGATGCGTTGAACGATCAGATAGATCCGGAGGGTTCGAGGCTTGCCGCGCAATTGCTGGCACTCGAACCCGAAATCCTCGACGCCTACCGGCAACTTCTGATCGAACAGAAGAACCCGCTGGGAATGCATGCCGAGATCTGGCTCTCCTGCAGTGAGCAGGGCCGTCACATTCTCGCGGAATGCGCCCACGCACTGCGGCACGGAAATTCCGCACCGCTCAATCCCCAACTGGCCAGCAAAACCCGCAAGCTGGGCGGGGCTCGGATATCCCAGGGGGTCACGCCGGTATATTCCGTGCGTGCGGGGTCTCTGTTCTTCAACCTCACGCTGGACTTCCTGGGGCGGCTCCTCGAAGGCAGCCCGGGTTCCGAGCACTACCTGATGAAGGCGCTTCCCGCCCTTCAGACCGCCATCACCCGGCGGCTGGAGGAGGGTTCCACCGGTCAGGAACTGTTCCTGCTGGACGTCGTACGCGACGCCGCCCAGCAGGGCCGGCACGGAATGGCCCGCGAGATCCACGACCGGATCGGCAGCTCGGCCAGCCTGGCCCTGCGCCAGCTGGAGCTCTACGAGCTCACCCAGAACTCCTCGTCGCCGGCGGACGTCCGGCTGAGCAGCCTCAAGCAGGCCATCCTGGAGACGCTGTACACGACCCGGGACATCGTCACCGAGCTCCGCACCCGCAGCGACTCCACCCGGTCCCTCCAGGTCGCGCTCTCCGCCTTCGTGACCGCGATGGCGGTCGAAGTGCCCTCGGTGGACATCCAGGTGGCCGACCCCGGCGACCTGCTGCCGGCCGCGCTCTGCGACGACCTGTTCATCATGGTGCGCGAGTGCCTGCGCAACGCGCTGGCCCACGCGTCCGCCTCCCGCGTGACCATCGACGTGGAGGTCGGCGCGCACGAGGCGCGGGCCGTGGTGCGGGACGACGGCATCGGCTTCTCGCCCGCGAAGCAGCGGGGGAACGGGCTGGCCTCGCTCCGCGAGCGAGCGCTGCTGCTGGGCGGGCAGGTCACCATCACCAGTACACCGGGGGCCGGTACAGCCGTCACGCTTCGCGTCCCCATCACGGAGGAGAATCATGCAGACGACGGACCACGACGTGGAGCCGACGACTGAGCCCATCCGCATCATCGCCGTGGACGATCACTCGCTCCTGCGCAGCGCGCTGTGTGAACTGATCAACACCGAGCCGGATCTCCATGTGGTGGCGGACGTGAACACCTCCAAGGGCCTCGGTGACCTGATCGAGCGGACGGGGGCGCAGGTGGTGCTGCTCGACGTGGAGATGCCCGACCACCACGCGCCCAGCGTGGTGAGCGAACTGACGGAGCGTTTCCCCGAGCTGCACGTGCTCATGCTGACCATGTACCACGAGGCGCAACTCGTGCAGGAGCTGATCGCCCGCGGCGCACGCGGCTATCTGCACAAGAGCGTGCCGCGCGAGTCGCTGCTCTCCGCCATCCGGAACACGGCCACGCACACCCCGAACATCACCATTGCCGTACCGCGCAGCGGAATATCAGAATCCGGTTTCGGTGAGGCGAGACAGACGCTCTCGCCCCGGGAGCGCGAAGTCATCACCCATGCGGCGGCGGCTCTGAGCAACCGTCAGATTTCCAACAAGCTGAATATCACCGAAGGAACCGTCAAGCGCCACCTTCGGAACATCTTCGAGAAACTTGGCGCCGTCTCCCGTATCGACGCCGTGAACAAGGCCATCGAAGCCCAGCTGATCAGAAGACCCTGACGGCCGTCCGGGGAAACAATGGAATACCGCCGGTCATACATCTTAGGGAGTAGGGCTGCTGCTCCATGGTGGTCTGTGCCGCCGCGGACGCCCAGCATAAATTCATCAGCATGCCGACAGCGACGTACGCGAGGGCCCAGAGTTCCAGTACCCCCAGGTATTCGAGCTATTCGCGTGACACGAAAAATACGAGATTCCACCGCGCACGCCTTCTCCTGTTCTGTCTCCAGGAATGCCGGCCTGCCGTCCTGACCATTTTCCTGGTTCGTTTCGTGGTGGCGGGCACGGCCGGCCTGCCCTCGGTCGCGGCGGCACCCTCCGCCCTGGTGCTCGGTTCGCTGGTGTGGCTGGCCTCGGTCGCCTTCACCTACCTCTACAACGGGGTGACGGACATCGGGGAGGACCGCGCCAACGGTTCCCGCCGCCCCGTCGCCCGCGGCGACCTGCCCGTCGCCCACGCCCGGCGCATCGCCTGGGCGCTGGCCGTCTTCGCCCTGGCCGGGGCCGCCTCGCTCGGGCACGTCATGTTCGCCGTCACCCTCTGCATGATCGCGCTCGGGTACGCCTACTCCGCCCCCGGGATCTCCCTCAAGAGCCGGACCCCGGACACCATCGCGGTGGTCGTCGCCAGCGGCGCCCTCACCTACTTCGCGGGCTGGCTCGCCGGAGCCGCGCCGCTCACGGCCCACCTGGTCGTGCTCGCCGTCGCCATGACGCTGTGGATGGGGCTGGTCGGCGCCGTGGCGAAGGACTTCTCCGACGCCCAGGGCGATGCCAAGCACGGCCGGCGCAACTGGACGGTGCTGTGGGGCGGCCGCGTCACCGCGGTCATCGTCTCGGTCGGCGCCGTCGCCGTCGGAGCCGGTCTCCTGCTCTGCGCCGCGGCTCTCGCGCTGCCGGAGCTGCTGGTCCCCGCCGGCGTGGTGCTGGCCGGTGCGCTGGCCCTGGCGGTCGCGGCGCTCACCGCACGGCCCGGCGACTCGCGCTCCCGCAGACGTCTGCCGTACCGAATCTTCATGATCACGCAGCATGCGACGCATCTCGTCGCACTCGCCCAGCCGGTCTCCTGACACCGCACGAAAACTCCCGGAACCGACTGGAAGCGACCGGAACCGACCGGAACCGACCGGGGCCACAACGCAGAACGGGGATTCATGATGAGCGACATCAGTGGAGTCAAGGCCGGTTTCCGAATACTGGGGCCCCTGGAGGGGTTCAGTGGCTCCGCGGTGCACCGGCCCCGCGGCCCCAAGGTCCGCAACCTGCTCGCCCTGCTGGCCGTGCGCGCGCACGACATCGTCGAAGTGGACACGCTCGTCGAGGAGCTGTGGGACGGCTCGCCGCCGTCCACCGCCGTCAGCACCGTACGTACCCACGTGTACCACCTGCGCCAGGAGCTGGAGCGCGAGCTGGGCGCCGAGGCCATGCGCGGGGTCATCGCCACCGAGGCCACCGGTTACTCGCTGCGCCCGGCGCCCGGCCAGCTCGACCTCGACGCCTTCACCCGGCTGTACGGGCAGGGACGCGCCGAGATGCGCGCCGGGAACCGCGAGACCGCTCTGGAGCGGTTCGACGCGGCGCTCGGCCTGTGGCGCGGCCGCACCCTCGCCGATGTGACGCAGGGCCGGGTGCTCGCCGGGCACGCCGTCAGGATCGAGGAACTGCGGGTGCGCGCGCAGGAGTTGCGCATCGAGACGGCGATGGGCCTGGGCCGCCACCGGGAACTGGTGCCCGAGCTGCGCCGGCTGGTCGCCACGCACCCGCTCAACGAGTGGATGCACGCCAGGCTGATCGACGCCCTGCACCGGTCGGGGCGCCGCGGCGACGCGCTCCGCGCGTTCCACGACGTACGGGCCGTACTGGACCGGGAGCTGGGCCTGGAACCCTCCGAGGACCTGCGGCAGCTTCAGCACCACATCCTGGCAGGCGGTTCAGCGGCGTGAGTACGGTCGACATCAGCATCTGGACGGTGCGCACCGAGCGGGGGACGGCGTCCCCGGAAGAGGAGTACGCCGTCCTCGACGCGGCGGAGCGCGAGCGGATGGCCCGGTTGCGGCGCGAGGGGGACCGGGCGCGGTACCGCACCGTCCACCACGCGTTCCGGGTGATCCTCGGGCAGCGGCTCGGGATCGCGCCCCAGGAGGTGGGCTTCCGCCGCCACTGCGCGCACTGCGACGAGGAAGGGCACGGCAAGCCGGTGCCCCACGGGCCGGACGGGACGGTGCTCTCCGCGAGCCTGTCGCACTCCGGCCGGTACGCCCTGATCGCGGTCTGCGACTCCCCGCGGGTGCCGGTCGGCGTCGACATCGAGCGCATCCGGCCGCACATGGACTGGAGCGCGATCCCGTGCGTGTCGGGCGGCCGCAGCACCCACGGCTTCGAGCAGTGGACCCGGGCCGAGGCCCTGGTCAAGGCGGCCGGTACGGGCCTCAGCCGCACTCCCCCGCGCTACACCGGCCAGTCCTTCGGGTCCTGGCGCGCGGCGCGGGTGCCTGGCTCGGGGCGCGAGTGGTTCGTACGGAGCGTCCGCAGCCCCGACGGGTACGCGGCGTCGGTGGCCGGCGGCAGCCCGGAGGCGCGTGTGAGCGTGGCCGACTGGCGGGGGCCGGCCCAGGACGGGCCGGCCCGGCGCTGACCTTCGGCGGAAGGACGTGGGCGCGGGAGTACGGGCGGCGGCCCCGGGGTTCACCCCGGGGCCGCCGCCCGTACTCCCGCTTGTTCCCGTACTCCCGCTTGTTCCCGTGCTCCCGCTTGTTCCCGTGCTCCGCGCTCCGTCAGAGGAGCAGTACGCAGGAGGGGCTCGCCACTTCCAGCGGCGGCCCCAGCGGGCGCAGCCGGCCGCTGGACGGATCGAGGCGGAACTGGCTCACCGACTGGCCCGCCTGGTTGGCCGCGTACACGAAGCGGTCCGAGGGGTCCAGGGCGATGTCGCGCGGCCAGCGGGTGCCGGGTGCCTTGGCCGTGACCGGCTGCGATTCGAGCAGGGTGAGCGTGCGGCCGGCGCCGCCGACCCGGAAGGTCTCCACCGTGTCGAGGCCGCGGTCGGTGGTGACCAGCAGCCCGGCGTCACGGGTGAGGTGCAGCGCGGAGGGCGCGTTGCGCGGATCGAGGCCGAGCGGGGCGACCGAGGCGTGCGAGACGGGGCGCAGCCTTCCGGTGGCCTGGTCGTAGGTCAGGGCGGTGACCGAGTGGCCGAGCTCGTTGGTGACGTACGCGAGCCGACCCGAGGGGTGGAAGACGAGGTGGCGGGGACCGGTGCGGCGGCCGACGGGGGTCCGGTGGGCGAGCGTCAGCCGGCCGGTGCGGGCGTCGAAGTCGTAGACGTGGATGTGGTCGTCGCCCTTGTCGGGCACGAGCACCCGGCCGCCCGCCGGGTCGAAGGCGATCATGTGCGGGTGGGGGCCGCGCTGTTCCACGGGGTGCGGGCCCTTGCCGCGGTGGCGTACCACCTGGACGGCTTCGCCGATCTCGCCGCTCGCGTCCAGCGCATGGACCGCGAGGTGCCCGGAGTCGTAGTTGGCGGTGAGCAGGAAGCGCCCGGCCGGGTGGACGGCGAGATGGACCGGGGCCGCGCCGTGGCTGGAGCGGGGCCGGCCGAGCGGGGTGAGCCGGCCGGCGTCGATCCGGTAGGCGTGGACGGCGCCGGTCGCCCCGCCGGGGAGCTGGCTGACCGCGTACAGCACACGGCGGTCCGGGGAGAGCGTGAGGAAGGAGGGGTTCTCGATGCCCCGCCGCCAGCCGGTGAGCTCCAGCCGGCCGTCCGCGCCGACGGTCGCGATCCCGATGCCGGGAAGGCCGGGCAGGCCGTATTCGCCGATGGTGAACCCGCCGATGTACGCCCGCCGGGCCCGCGGTCGCGGGCCGTCGCCGGCGGCGGCGCTCGCGCCGGTCCAGCCGAGAGCGGCCAGGGTGCCGGCCGCGCCCATGGAGAGGACGCGGCGTCTGCTGTACGGCGAATTCATACGGATGCTCCGAAGACGAGTCCCGGCGAGAACAGGACGGCGAGTCCGCCGGCGCCCAGGGCGAGCAGCACCTGCCACCCGCCGCGCAGCCGGCGGACGCGGTGGCCGCGCCGGGCCAGGGCCAGCACCGCGACGCCCGCGGCCCAGGCGGGCAGCGCAAGGCGCAGCGAGAGCTCGCCGGTGAACAGCAGCCCGGCGCGCGGGCTGATGCACTCGGTGGCGGTGCACACCGCGCCGTGGACCGGTGAGGCCCCCGCGAGGCCCGCGGTCAGGGCTGCCAGGGGGACGACGGCACCGAGGAGGGTGAGCCATACGTACGGGGCGAGTCCCGTACTCCGCCGGGGCCGTCGGCCGGTGAGGGCGAGCGCGGCGAGGGCGGGCACCCAGCCGAGCGCGACCCCGAAGAGACCGGCGTGCGCGGCCTCGGCGAGCGCGTTCCAGACGCTCTCCGGCCGGAGGGGTTCCAGCACCAGCGCCAGCAGGCCGGCCGCGGCGGCGAGTCCGGCGGCCGTATGGGCCCAGGTGCGGGCGAAGGAGGGGGCGCCGGCCCGCGCGATCAGGACGCCGGCGATCGTGAGCAGCAGCACGGGCGGGCCCGCGGTCACCCCCCAGGGCAGCGGGAACCACGACGCGCCGGTCCCGAAGGGGCCGGACCAGGCACCCCAGTCCCCGAAGAGGGCGGCCAGTACGGCGGTGACACCGGCGGCGACGGCCCCGGCGGCTCCGGAGTCCTGCCCCACGGCGGACTCCGCCCCGCCTCCGGACCCGGCAGCGACCGGCGCCGGGCCGGTCGTTGCCGGGCCGGTGACGGCGGGCGCCGGGCCGGCCCCCGCCTTCCGGGGCCCGGGGCGCCCGGGGCGCCCGGGGCCCGGCACGGTGGCCGTGGGCCCGGACGCCCGGGAATCGGGGTGGGGCGGGGTCATCGCAGGGCCCCGGCCCGGGTGTCGGCGGACGGGTCGGCCTGGGACGCCAGGGGGGCGGGGCCCGATTCGCGGATGCCGTACTTGGACCACCAGCGGGCCAGCGGCGCCGGGGCCCACCAGGCCCACTTGCCCATCAGCGCCATCGTGGCCGGCACCAGCAGGGCCCGTACGATCGTGGCGTCGACGATCACCGCGATCACCAGGCCCACGCCGATCATCTTCATGAAGAGGATCGACGAGGTCATGAAGCCGCCGACCACCACGACCAGCAGGAGCGCCGCGCTCGTGATGATCTTCGCGGTGCGCTGGACGCCCAGGGCGACCGACTCGACCGGGTCGCCGCTGACTTCCCACTCCTCGCGGACCCGGGAGAGCAGGAACACCTCGTAGTCCATGGCGAGGCCGAAGGCGATCGCGATGATCAGCACCGGGAAGTTGGCGTCCACCGCGCCGATGGCCTCGAAGCCGAGGAGCCCGGACAGGTGCCCGTCCTGGAAGATCCACTTGATCGCGCCGAAGGCGGCGAGCAGCGACAGCAGGTTCAGGATCACGGACTTGAGCGGCAGGAGCAGTGAGCCGAAGGCCAGGAAGAGGACCAGGAAGGAGACGACGGCGACGAACAGGGCCATCCAGGGCAGGCGTTCGCCGATCATGCCGACGATGTCGACGCGGGACGCGGGCATGCCGGTGACCTGGGCCGTGGTGGCGCCTTCGGGCGTTGCGACCGCCCGTACGTCATGGACCATGTCGTTCGACCGCTCCGACATGGGGTCGGGCGTGTAGCGCAGGGTGACGCGCGCGTCGTTGCCCTCGACCGCGGTGGTGCGCGCCTCGGAGATGCCGTCGACCGCAGCCAGCTTCCGCGCGTACGCGTCGACTCCGTCGCGCCGCGGCTGCGCGGGGCCGTCGAAGCGTACGACCGCGGTCATGATCTGGGCGGGGTTGACGTCGAAGTCCCGGCTCAGCTGCTTGCTGACCACCTTCGCGTCGGCGTCGGACGGCAGCACCCACTCCCCCGGGCGCGCCCAGTTGACGCCGAGCAGCGGGGCGCCGAGGCCGACGAGGACGGCGACGATCGCGAGCGTGGACAGCAGCGGCTTGCGCATCACGGCGTGGGCGGTGCGGTACCAGCGGCCCTGCGTCTCGGCCACGGGGGCCCGCCGGCGGCCGCCGGGCAGCGGGATGCGCCACTTGTCGATGCGGTGGCCGGTGTAGCGCAGCAGGGCGGGCAGGAGGGTGAGCGAGCCGACGACGGCGAAGGCGACGACGGCTACGGCCGCGTACCCCATGGAGCTGAGGAAGCGGGACGGGAACAGCGTCAGGCCCGCGAAGGAGATGGCGACGGCGAGGCCGGAGAAGGCGACGGTGCGGCCGGCGGTGGCGGTGGCGCGGTGCACGGCGGTGTCCACGTCGGCGCCCGCGTGCAGTTCCTCGCGGTAGCGGTTGACCAGGAAGAGCGCGTAGTCGATGGCCAGACCCAGGCCGAGGATGGTGATGACGTTGATGACGGTGCTGGAGATCTCGGTGAACATCGTCAGGACGCGCAGCACGACGAAGGAGCCGAGCGCGACGAACGTGCCGACGGCGAGCGGCAGCAGCGCCGCCACCGCGCTGCGGAAGATGAGAACGAGCAGCACCAGCAGGATCGGCACGGAGAGCATCTCGGCCCGTGCGATGTCCGAGCCGGTGAGGGAGTTGACCTGCTCGGTCATGGCGGCGACACCGCCGTAGCGGACCGTCACGCCCGGTACCTCGAAGGACTCCTTGACCGTGGCGAGCGACTCGACCTGCTCCTGGTCCACGTCCGAGGTGAACTGCACGGTGGCATACGTCGCGTGCCGGTCCTCGGAGACGTACGCGGCCCTGTCCTGCGAGCCGGGTTCCCAGAACGAGTTCAGCCGCTCGATGTCCTCGCGCGGCACGCCGGCGAGCGCCTTGCTCACCGCGTCGGAGAAGGCGGGGTCGTCGACGGTGCGGTCCTTGTCCTCGTACAGGACGATCAGGTCGTTCGACTCCCGGCCGAGCGGTCCGTCGAGCACCTTGTCGGCGGCGACGGACTCGCTGGCCGGGTCGTCGAAGCCGGCGCCGCCGGTGAAGGAACCGAACACACCGGTTCCCCAGACGCCGGCGAACAGCGTGAAGACCACTGCCGCGACGACGACCCATTTGCGGCGTCGTGCGCTGAACCTGCCAAGGGCGGCAAACATTTCTTTCCTCCGTTGGTACGGGACGGCCGGGCGCACGGGGGGCGCCGCTCGTGGTGTCATTCGGCGGCCGCGAGCTCGGCGCTGCGAGCCTGCGGTCCGGGGGGCGGGTCTCCTGCCACGGGCTTCTGCCGCGGGCGGCGGATCAGCAGCGCGGCGACCGCGCCGAGCGCGACCACGAGGGCGCCGAGCCACAGGGCGGGCTGCAGACCGGCGGTGAACGCCGCCGCCCCGGCCCGCGGTCCGGCTGCCACGTGGCCGGCCGAGCCGTGGGTGAACACCGTCGTCAGTACGGCGATGCCCAGCGCTCCGCCGAACTCCCGGACGGTGTTGTTCACGCCGGACGCCGTGTTGTGCTCGCTCTCCTCCACGGAGGCGATCACGGTGGCGGGGTTGGCGGCGAAGACCAGCCCCATGCCGACGCCCGCCAGCACCATGGGGACCACCATCGCCGCGTACGCCAGTCCGGGGCCGATGACCAGCGCGAACCAGGCCAGGGCGACGGCCTGCAGAGCGCAGCCCAGCGCCTGGAGGACTCCGCCGCCGATCCGGTCCACCAGCAGGCTCGCCAGGGGCACCACCGCCATGGGCGCCGCGGTCCAGGGCAGGGTGCGCAGGCCGGCCTCGAAGGGCGAGTAGCCCATCGGGCCCTGCATGAACTGCGCGAGGAAGAAGATGGAACCGAAGACCCCGAAGTACATGGCCAGGGAAACCGCGTTGCTGAGCAGGAAGGCGGGGAGCCGGTACAGGCGCAGCGGCACGAGCGGGCGGCTCGTGCGGCGTTCCCAGACGACGAAGCCGGCCAGCAGCGCGGCGGCGGCCGCCAGGCCGAGCAGGGCGCCCCGGTGGCTCCAGCCGTGCTCCGCGGCCTGTACGACGCCCCATACGGCGGCGACCACGGCCCCGGCGACGAGCGTCATCCCGGCGATGTCGAGGTGGCGCTGGACGCCCCTGCTCTCCTTGAGGGCCCAGAGCGCCAGCGGAACGGCGATCACCCCCACCGGAACGTTGATCCAGAAGATCCAGCTCCAGTCCAGGCCCTCCGTCACGAGGCCGCCGGCCAGCGGGCCGAACGCGATGCCGAGCCCGTTGACCCCGCCCCAGACCCCCACCGCCAGATTGCGCCGCTTCTCCGTGACGGCGGCCACCGCCAGCGTCAGCGAGACCGGCAGGATCATGGCGGCGCCCGCGCCCTGCGCCACCCGCGCGGCGACCAGTTCACCGATGGAGCCCGCGAGGGCGCAGGCGGCGGAGGCGGCGGTGAACAGGACGACGCCCCAGACGAACACCCGGCGGCGGCCGATGCGGTCGCCCAGCGCGGCGCCGGCCAGCAGCAGTCCCGCGAAAGGCAGCACATAGCCGTTCACGACCCATTGGAGTTCGGGCTGGGTGGTACGGAAATCACGGGCGATGTCCGCCAGCGCGTTGGTGACGACGAGGTTGTCGAGCGACACCATGAACATGGGGACCGATGTGGCCAGAAGTGCCCACAGCACCGCTGAATTCTTGTGCGACACGTCAGCCTCAGGCTTCCTTTTCTCAGCAGAGCGACTCGGCAGAGCGGCAATGCGAGCATTTCAGTGGCGTCGGGGGAGGGATATTCACGCGAGGTGGAATCCCTCATGTCTCTTTGGAGGCAGAGGTGTTCGCGGCGGCCGGCACCGCGGTACGCCGCTGGGCGAGCCAGGCGACCGCGCCCACCGCGAGCGAGAGCCCGAGCCCGAGGGCGACCGAGACGACCGGGTCGTCGCTCATCGCGCCGCCGAAGTAGCCGACGCCCACCGAGTACGCCGCCCAGACCGCCTCCGCCAGGGCCGCGCCGATCGCGAACTTGTGGACGGGGTAGCCCGCGGCGCCTGCCGCGAGGCCACCGAGCAGCCGTCCGCTCGGCAGGAAGCGCACGCCGATCACGAACGGGATGCCGCCGCGCTGCACGCGCCCGGCGGCCCAGTCGAAGAGCTCGCCCTGGCGCTTGCGGGAAGCCACGCGGCGGCGTACCGATCCCCCCGCCGACCAGCCGAAACGGTGGATGAGGAGGTCGCCGAGCAGGGCGCTGCCGGCCACCGAGAGGAGCACGAGCGTCAGTGACATCTCGCCCCGGGCGGCGAGCATCCCGCCGGTGACGAGGAGCGCGGCGTTGGGCAGCAGCGGCGGCAGCGTCGTGACCGCCAGGATCGCGTACGCCCAGCAGGCGGCCCCGGCCATGCGGGCCGTCAGTCCGGACGTGATGTCGATCCATCCCACGAGCGATGCGAAGTCCATGGTCTGCCCCTCATGCCGCCGCTTACGGAGGCCCTCAAGTCGGTCGGCGCAATGCTCCTTTGGAGACATCCGCCGGATCGTTGGTGGGTCATGACCCCTGGTCACAGGCCCACTAGCGTCGATGTCGCGGTCCGGAGGGCACGGTCCACCGGCAACTCCTCAACAACCATAACTTAGACTATCGATAGTTGCACTATCACTTTCGGCGCAGCACCTCGGTGCCGCCGTACGCACCGAGGGGTGCGGCCCCATGACGCAGGAGAGGCCATGACGGACGTGACGCTGTTCCTCAGGGAGTTCGCCCGGACCCGCCGGGACACCGGGGCCATCGCCCCCAGCAGCCCCCTGCTCGCCAGAGAGCTGACCCGCTACGTGGTGCCCTCCGCCGACCGGCCGCGCGCGGTCCTCGAGGTCGGCCCGGGGACGGGCGCCGTGACCAGGCACATCGCCGCCTCGCTCGGCCGGCTGGACACCCTCGACCTCGTCGAGGCGAACCCGCGCTTCGCCGCCCTGCTGGCGCGCACCTACCGCCACGAACAGCGGTTGCGGCTGCTGACCGGCCTGGTGCAGGAGCACGAACTCGGCTCGTACGACACGATCGTGTGCGGCCTGCCGTTCGCGAACTTCGACGCGGCGACCGCGCAGGACATCTTCGACCGGCTGATCGGCGCCCTGCGTCCCGGCGGCACCCTGTCGTTCTTCGCCTACGCCGGAGTGCCGCCGCTGCGCAGGGCGTTCACCCGGGGCGCGGCGCGCGAACGGACGCTCGCGGTCCAGGCCGTGGTGGGCCGGACGCTGCGCAGCCACGCCTTCCGCACCGAAACGGTGCTGGGCAACCTGCCGCCGGCCCGGGTGCACCACCTGGCGCCGCTGGCCAGCACGGCGTACATCGGCTGAGCCCGCGCCGGCACGCTGCGGACGGCGGACGGCGGGCGGCAGACGGGCCCGAGGTTCCGCCCGAGGTCCCGGCAGCCGGGCTAGGCGGAGTGCGGCTGCCGCTGCACCCGCCGGGAAGCGTCCTCCTGGGCGATCCTGCGCAGTGCCGCCATCGCCGCGTCGCCCAGGACCGTGCCGAGCACCGCGCTCTCCACCTTGCCGTCGGTGCTGGGCACCTGCGCCAGGACGGCCAGCTCGGCGGTGGCCAGCTCGGCGGCCGCCTCGGCGTACCCGTCGAGCAGGGCCAGCAGATCGCCCCGGTCCAGGTCCCGGTACGTCAGCACGATCTGGACCAGCGCCTTCCACCCCGGGTTGTCCGGTTTCGTCGCCCAGCCGTGGCGCCGTACCAGTTCGGCGACCTCGCGCTCCGCCCGCTCCCACTCCTCCTCGGTGCCGCGGTTCGCCGTGATCCTGGTGACCGCGGACTGGGCGGCGCCGAGCATGCCGTGGACCGTACGGGCCGGGGAGTCGACCTCGGCGAGCACCTCGCGGGCGGCCACGATGGACAGGCCGCCGACCTCCAGCATCGCGCGGACGAGCTTCAGCCTGCGCACGTGCGCGTCGGCGTACTGCACCTGGTTCGGGCTGGTGCGCTCGCCGGCAGGCAGCAGCCCCTCCCGCAGGTAGTACTTGATGGTGGGAACCGGAACTCCGGTGCGCCGCGCCAGCTCTCCAATACGCATCCCCCGAGCATAACCGGACCCGCAACCCGCCCGGCCCCCTCGCGAATTCCCCTCTTTTATCGCGCTTGAATTCGCGCTCGACCCCGGCTCCATCCGGCGCTGCGAGGCTCTCCGTACCGGTACCCGATTCCAAAGGAACAGGTATGACCACACAAACGGCCCCGGAGATTCCTTCGGCACCCGTCGAGCTCAGTTACGGACGCACCGTCGACCGCTCGCTGGTGCACCGGGCCGCGGTGTCCGAGGTCTTCGTCACGGACATCCTCCCGCTGGCCCTCAAGAAGGTGCGCGCAGCGGTGCAGCTACCGCTCATCCACGGCTACTACAGCGATCATCTGCAGCGGCCCGCCCTGTACGACGCCCTGCTGCTGCTGGAATCGGGACGGCAGGCGGCCATCGCCGGTTCGCACACCCACATCGGCCTCTCCGAGGGCACCACGATGATCGTCGACTCCTTCCGGCTGTCCCTGACCGGGCTCAAGGAGCTGCTGATCGGGTCCGAGCCCGGCCGGCTGCGCATCGACACCGACTACATCGGACGCCCCACCCGGCGCGGCCGCTACCGCAAGGGCAAGGTCGCCCAGCGCTTCTACATCGGGGACACCGAGGTGGGGGAGCACGAGATGGACGTGCTCTTCATCAACCAGCACGAGAACGAGGTGCTCCGGCACGCCCAGCGCGGCACGCCGGCCCCCCTCACCTCCGACTTCCCCGGCCAGGGTGCGGGCGCCGACGGCTCCCGGCAGGTCGAACCGGCCCGGGTGGGCCGCGGCAACCCGCTCAACGTCGTGCTGTCCCGGGCCGAGAGCTCCCCCGCGGAAGTGGCCGCCCGGGTCACCCCGTGGTTCGCCAACCGGGGACTGTTCGACCACGTCTACGACCACCTGCCGGCCATGACCCTCGTCGAGGCCGCCCGTCAGCTGTCGTTCCTGGCGGTGGACGAGCCGCTGTCGACGTACGCCGTCGGCTTCGAGGCCCGGTTCTCCCGCTTCGCCGAACTGGACGAGACCGTACGGGCCGCCGCGCCCCGGCCGCGCCTGGACGGCGGCCGCGGCGAGGTGCCGGTCCGCTTCCTCCAGGGCGACGCCGAGATCGCCCGGGTGACCGTGACCCTCGCCTCCGGGAGTGAACTGTGAGCACCGAACGCCTGGCCGTCTGGACCGACTTCGGCGGCGTACTGACCCCGTCCATCGCTCACACCATGGGCACCTTCTGCGCCGGCCAGGGCCTCGACCCCGCGGTGCTCCAGCAGGCGCTGGGGAAGGTGACGGCGCGGTACGGCACCACCGACATCATGGAGCCGATCGACACCCCCCTCGTGAGCGAGGAGGAGTGGCTCGGCCAGGTCTCCGAGGTGCTCGCGGCCGATCACGGCGTGCACGGCGTACGGCTGACGACCCTCGCCGACGCCTGGTTCGACGGCCGCGAGACGAACCTCGCCTGGGTCGCGGCGCTGCGCAAGGCGCGCGAGCGCGGTGCCTTCGTCGGGATGCTCTCCAACATGGTGCCGACCTGGGACGCGCACTGGCGCCGCATGGTCGACCCGGACGAGCTCTTCGACGACGTACTCCTGTCCTTCGAGGCGGGTCACCGCAAACCGTCGCCCGGCATGTTCGCGCTCGCCGCCGAGCGGGCCGGGGTGCCGGCCGGGCGCTGCGTGCTCGTCGACGACCTCGCGCACAACTGCGCGGGGGCCGAGGCGGCCGGCTGGACCGCCGTGCACTTCACCGATACCGCGGCGGCGGTGGAGCGGCTCGACGAGCTGCTGTCCGCCTCAGACACCTCACCAGCAGCAGAAGGGAACTGATTCCGTGAGCCGTTCCGTGCTCATCACCGGCGGGAACCGGGGCATCGGCCTCGCCACCGCCCGCGTTTTCGCCGACCAGGGCGACAAGGTCACCGTCACCTACCGCACGGGGGAGCCGCCCGAGGGGCTGTTCGGCGTGCGCTGCGACGTGACGGACCCCGATTCCGTACGCCGCGCCGTCGACGAGGCCCGCAGCCAGCACGGTCCCATCCAGGTACTGGTCTCCAACGCCGGGATCACCCGCGACCAGCTGCTGGTCGGCATGGAGGACGAGGACTTCCGCAGCGTCATCGAGACCAACCTGATGTCCGCCGTCACGGTGGCCAAGGAGGTCGTCCCGGACATGCTCAAGGCCCGCTGGGGCCGTGTGGTGTTCATGACGTCGATGAGCGCGCTGGCCGGCGCCCCCGGCCAGACCAACTACGCGGCGTCCAAGGCCGGCCTGATCGGTTTCGGCCGCTCGCTCGCCCGTGAGGTGGGCAAGCGGAACGTCACGGTCAACATGGTCTCGCCCGGCCTGATCGAGACCGACATGGTCAAGGACGTCACCGACGCCCGCCGCGAGCACGTCCTCGGGCAGACCTCGCTCTTCCGGGCCGGCCGGCCCGACGAGGTCGCCCACGTCGTGCGCTTCCTCGCCAGCGAGGAGGCCTCGTACGTCACCGCCGGGATCATCCCGGTCACCGGCGGTCTCGGCGTCGGCCACTGACACCCCCCGCACCCCCGCCCCACCCCCGTTCCCAAGGAAGGAAACCCATGTCCAACGCCACCGTGCTGGAGATCGCCCAGCAGATGGGCAAGATCTTCAACGACCTGGACGAGAAGGTCGCCCACGAGCTCGTCGCCCCGGACTTCGTCGACTACGAGGCCCCGCCCGGCACCCCCGGCGGTCCCGCCGGCTACCTCGGCACCGCCCGCTGGATGAACAGCGTGTTCTCCGAGGCCGCCTGGGACCACATCGACAGCTTCGCGGACGGCGACAAGGCCGTCATCCGGGTCCGGTTCACCGGCATCCACACCGGCAACTTCCTCGGCTTCGAGGGCACCGGCAACAAGGTGGACGTCGAGCACATCCACATCTACCGCGTCGGTGAGGACGGCCTCGTCCACGAGCACTGGGCCTGCCGCCAGGACCTGTTCCTGCTCGCGCAGATCGGCGCCGTCGAGCTGAAGCTGCCCCCGGCGGGCACTCAGGCCTGACCGGCCCCACGCACGGACGGACCGCCGGCCCCCTCGGGGGCCGGCGGTCCTCGCGTTGCGGACGCGCTCCCAGGTGTACGTCCTTCAGCTGTACGTCCCTCAGCTGTGCGTCGCCGAGGCAGCCGGCGCCAGTACGGCCCGGGTCCGCGCCAGCACCTTCGACGCGCCGCAGCGCACCGTCAGGTCGACGCGCACCGATCCGTCCGCCCGGATCTCGCCGACCGTGCCCTCGACGGTGAGTTCCACCCCCTCGGCGGTGTCGGGCACCAGCACGGGACGGCTGAAACGGGTGCTGTACTCACTGACGGCCGCGCCCTCGCCCGCCCAGTCGGTGACGGCGGTGGCCACCAGTCCCATGCTGAGCATGCCGTGCGCGATGACGCCGGGCAGGCCGACGGCCGCGGCGCGGGAATCCGACCAGTGGATGGGGTTGTGGTCGCCTGAGGCAGCGGCGTAACGCACCAGATCGGTGCGGGTGATGCGGAAGGTGCGGGTGGGAATCCGCTCGCCCGTGACCGTCATCGCCCACCTCGCGAGACGAGCGTCGACGTCGTGGTGCACACCGGCGCTCCGCCGTCCGCCTCGCGGATGTGGCCGCGCAGGGTCACGACGTCGTTGCCGTCGACGGTGTCCGCGGCGACCACCTCGACGGTGACGGTGAGCCGGTCGCCGGACCTGACCGGGCGCACCGAGTCGAACCGCTGGTCGCGGTGGACCACGCGGGAGAAGTCGAAGCCGAAGCCGGGGTCGTCCACCACCTGCTTCTCGGCGTGCATCGACAGCACGATGGGGAAGGTCGGGGGCGCGGTGCGCCCGTCGCCGGGGTCGGAGCCGACGGCGAGCGCGAACTCGCGGATCTTCTCGCGGCCGACTTCGTAGGGCTCGGTGGGCGGGTAACTCCGCCCGGCGTAGGACGTGTTCATGGGACAGGTCTCCTTGTCTTCGGTCGGACGGGCAGACATGCGGCGGCGCCCGTGGAGGGAGAGATCACGGGCGCCGCTGCTGTCCGGGGGGAAGGGGGGCCGGAGGGGAAGGGAAGTGGCCGGGGTGGTCCGGGGCCGGACCCGGGTGGTCAACGAAGCGGGCTGCGCACCACCATCGCGGCCGCGTTCCCGTCCCGGCCGACCGAGGTGACCAGCGCGTACACCCGCTCGGCCGGCGGTTCGGCCTGCCACAGGGCGAGCAGGGCGGCGAGCTGCATCGCACCACTGGCGCTGTACGTCTCACCGAGCACATCGGCGACCCGTACGGTGCGCGGCAGCCCGCCGCCGCCCAGCGCGGCCCGCACACCGCGCTCCTCGATCCGCTCCAGACCACGGTGGTGGACGGCGCCGAGGGAGACGACGTCCACCTCCTCCGGGCGGACCCCACTGCGGTCCAGGGCGCGGGTGACGGCCCCGGTCAGGCCGTCGGCGTAGTCCCGCGCGTCGGCGGAGAAGCGCACCTCGCAGGCGAGCAGTTCGGCCAGTACGTCCGCGTCGTCCGCCGGTGCCTCCCGCTGCACCGTGAACACCGCGCAGCCCTCGCCGAGCGCCGCCCGCTCCTTCAGCGCCCCGGTCCGGTGCCAGGCCCAGGCCGCGGGGGCGCTGAGCTCCTCGGCGCCGCCCACCAGCAGCCGGTCGACGCGGTCGAGCGTGAGAGCCAGACGCGCGTGCCGGAAGGCGAGCAGCGAGGCGGTCTGGCCGCCGGCCACCGTGGCGTTGAGGCCGCGCAGTCCGTTGCGGATGGCGACCTGTCCGGCGGCGCAGTTCATCACCGTGTTCGGGAACTGGCCCGGGTTGACCAGGTACGGCTTGTCCAGGGTCAGCGTGTCGTGCAGCAGGGCGCTGTGGCTGGAGACGGAACCGGTGTTGGTCGCCAGTACGACGCCGGTGCGGTCCCCCGCGACCTCGGCGGCGTCCATGCCCTCGATGGCCTCCTTGCAGGCCACCAGGCCGAAGGAGGTGAGCCGGTCCAGGTACTTGGTGCCCTTGCGGCCCAGGTGCGCCTTCACGTCGAAGCCGTCGACGGCCCGGACCGGACGGGGCGGGTACGCGGCCCCGCCCTCGCCGGCCGGCTCCCCGGCCGGCCCGGCGCCGGAGCGCAGCAGCCCGGCGAGCGCGGCGAGGCCGTGACCGGCCGAGGAGACGACGCCGGCGCTGGTGACGTAGAGCGGCCGGGTGGCCGTCCGTGTCGCGGCCGCGGCCGCTGTGGCGGTCGCCGTGGTCACGAAACCCTCCCGAGGATGGTGATGACGTTGTTGCCGCCGAACGCGAACCCGTGGTTCTGCACGATGTCCAGGCGGGCCTCGCGGCCGGTGCCCGGTACGCAGTCCACGCCGTCGCCCAGCGCGGGGTCCGCCTCGGTGACATTGGCGGTGGGCGGCAGGAAGTCCTGCTCCAGCGCCTTGCAGCAGGCGATCGCGCCGAAGCCGCTGGCCGCGCCCATGGTGTGGCCGAGCATCGACTTGATGGAGCTGATCGGCGGTATGCGATCGCCGAAGACCTCGCGGGCGGCGGCCACTTCGGTCGTGTCGTTGGTCGGGGTGCCCGTGCCGTGGGCACAGATGTAGTCGATCTGCTCCGGCTCGACGCCGGCGTTGCGGTGGGCGGCGCGGATGCACGCGGCGATGCTGGCCGCGTCGGGGTGCACCATGTGCGTGGCGTCGCAGTTGGCGGCGTATCCGAGGATCTCCGCGTAGACGCGGGCCCCGCGCTCCCGTGCGTGCTCCAGTGTCTCCAGGAGCAGTACGGCGCCGCCCTCTCCGGTGAGGATGCCGGTGCGGTCGGCGGCGAAGGGGCGCGGCAGGTCCTCGGCCATGGCGCCGAGCGCGTAGAAGCCGGCGTGGGTGAGCCGGTTGACGGCGTCCGCGCCGCCCGCCAGCATCACGTCCGCCTCGCCGCTGCGCACCAGGTCGTAGGCGTAACCCAGTGCGTAGTTGCTGGCCGAACAGGCGGTGGGAATGGTCTGGGTCTCGCCGTGCAGGCGCAGTTCGGCGCTCACCGCGTTGGCGATGCGCGAGGCCGGGGTCTGCCCGGCCAGCTCGCCGTCGATGGACTCCAGCCCGTCGGCGACCCACTGCTCGGCGAGCGCCTGGACGACGGCGGACTCACCACTGGTGGTCCCCATGATCGCCCCGGCCCGGCCCTGCTCCAGCTGCTCCTCGCCGATCCCGGCGTCCGCGACGGCGAGCCGGGCGGCCGCGGCCGCCAGCAGGCCGCTGCGGCCCCATGCCGCCGGGTCGAGGCGCTTGAGGTGGTCGGTGGGCTCGAAGTCGGTGACCTCGCCCGCCCGACGGCGCGGGAAGCCGCTCGCGTCGAAGCTCTGGATCGGCGCGGTGCCGTCGGCGCCGGCCCGGACGGCGGACGCGAAGACGTCCGCGCCGATGCCGACCGGCGACACCGCGCCGAGTCCGGTGATGACCACCCGGCGCCGTGGCGCCGAAGGAAGCTCAGCCATGGTTGCTCTCCGCTGCGTGCTGGACGACGGCCTCGACGAGAAGGCTCAGGTTCACCAGGTCGCCGAGTTCCGTCTTGGGAATGGCCACTCCCAATTCCTTTTCGATCCTGGAAACGACGGTGATGAGCGACAGGGAATCACTGTCGTAGTCGTCGATGAAGTGGCCGCTCCCGGTGAGTTCGCCCTCCTCCAGCTCCAGTTCCTCAATGACGATCCGGCTCACCTGCTCCTGGAAGTCGGCCGCCGTTGCCACAGTCTGCTGAGTCATGCGTCTACCTCTCGTTTTCCGCCGTCGCGGGCCGTTTCCGCTGTCGCGGGGCAAGACGAGAGGAACGTAAGCGGCTCGGAGTCCGGGCAGCAAGAGGGGCCGCACCAAAGAGACACGGCATTCCCCGAAAGTGATACCCGGCCCATTCATGAACCGCCCTCGACGCTTTTATCTGCCCTCCATACGCCTTTCAAATCCCGCTGCCACCATTGCCCTTGCTCGAATCGGAGGAGATTCGGCTGGAGACGGGAGAAGCCACGATGAGCGGTCCACGATTGGCCTTGACATTCCCCGGCCAGGGAGCACAGCAGCCCGGGATGGGGCGCCCCTGGGCGGGCCGGCCCGGCTGGTTCCTGGCGGAGCGGGCGGCCGAGGTGTCCGGGCGCGATGTCGTCGAGCTGCTGCTGCACGCGGACGAGGAAGCCCTGCGCCGTACGGACAACGCCCAGCTGGCCACTTTCGTCCTGGAGATGGTGATCCTCCACGAGGTGCGTCATGCGCTGCCCGCCGCCAGGCGCCCCGTCGTGTGCGCCGGTCACAGCCTCGGGGAGTACGCGGCGCTGGTGGCCGCCGGAGTCGTCGGTTTCGACGACGGTGTACGGCTGGTCGCCGCGCGCGGCGAGGCGATGCGCACGGCGTGTGCCACGGAGCCCGGCACCATGGCCGTGGTGCTCGGCCTGTCCCCGGAGCTCGTGGAGCAGGCGGCGGTGGGGGTCCGCGACGACGGCGGCCGGGTGTGGGTGGCCAACCTCAACTCGCCGCAGCAGAGCGTCATCTCCGGTGAGAGCGGATCGGTCGCCCGGTGCGCCGGGGCGGCGCAGGCCCTGGGCGCGCTCCGGATCGTGTCGATTCCGGTGGGCGGCGCCTTCCACACGCCCCTGATGCGGCCCGCGGCCCACGCGTTCGCCCGCGCGGCGCTGAGCGCGGAGTTCCGCCCCGGCCACGCGCCGGTCGTGGCCAATGTGGACGCCCGACCGCACCGCGGCACCGATGCCTGGCCGCACCGGCTCGGGCAGCAGATCACCGGGCCGGTGCGCTGGGCGGAGTCGGTACGCACGATGGCCGACGAGCTGTACTGCGACATGTTCGTGGAGATCGGCCCCGGCCGTACGCTCACCGGTCTCGCCCGCAAGATCACCCCTCAGGTCTCCCGGCTGACGATCTCCGAACCGGGCCAGCTGGTCGCCGTGCCCGCGCCGGCGCCGTCCGCCGCGGACTCCTCGACGGTGGACGCGGCGACGCCTTCGCTGCGCACCTCCTCGGTACGGAGTGCCGCGTGAGCGCCGAGGAGCACTGGGACGCGATCGTCGTCGGCTCGGGGATCGGCGGGCTCGTCTGCGCCGCCTACCTCGCGGTCGCCGGCAAGCGGGTGCTCGTCACCGAGCAGGGCGGCGTCGCGGGCGGCAACAGCCACGTCTTCCGCAGGCGCCGCGCGTACGAGTTCGACGTCGGCGTGCACTACCTCGGCGACTGCGGCTCCGACGGCCTGCTCCCCGCCATCCTGAACGGTCTCGGCCTGCGCGACCGGCTGCGCTACCGGGAGATGGACCCGGGCGGTTTCGACCGCATCGTGATTCCGGGGGCCACCCTGGACATGCCGGCCGACTGGGAGACGTACCGCAGGCGGCTGCACGAGGCGTGCCCCGCGGACGCGCCCGGCATCGACACCTTCCTGGGCGTCGTGTCCGGGCTGGGCGCGGAGCGACGGGACGCGATCGTCGCCCCCGGCGACGTGCCGATGTCCGACCTGCCGCAGCACGCGCCGCAGTCGGTGGCCTGGGGGCGGCGTACGCTCGCCGAGCTCTTCGCCCACTGCGGTCTGTCCACCCGCGCCCGGACGCTGCTCGCCGCCCAGTCCCCCAACTACGGGATGGCGCCCGACGAGGCGACCGTCGCCCTGCACGCCACGGTCACCGACCACTACGTGCGCGGCGCGTACTACCCGGAGGGCGGCGGCCAGACCCTGGCCGCCGGACTGCTGGAGGTCGTCCGCGCGTACGGCGGCGCCCTGCGCACGTACAGCAGGGTCAGCCGGATCACGGTCGGCGACGGGCGGACCCGGGGTGTCGAACTCGCCGACGGCAGCCGGGCACTGGCGCCGGTCGTGGTGTCCAACGCCGACTACCGGCGGACGATGCTCGGGCTGGTCGGCGAGGAACGGCTGCCGCGCAGGCTCGCCGCCAAGACGCGGGACGCCCGGATGGCGCTGCCCTGGGCGACCGTGTACGTCGCGCTCGACATCGACATCGAGCAGCACGCCAATCTGTGGTGGTACCGGAGCGACGACATCGAGCGGTTCTACGCCGGTCTGCGCGCCGGCGCGGACGCCGGCTCCGCTTCCGGGGACACCTCTTCGGGGGGCACGGACACAGCCGATTTCCTCTTCGCCTCGTTCGCCTCCGGCAAGGACCCCGTCACCCGGCGGATCTGCCCGCCGGGCCATTCCAACTTCCAGCTGATGACGCTGTGTCCTCCCGGTTTCGAACGCTGGGGCGTCACGGCGGGCCCGGCCGACGGCGAGAAGTACCGCCGCAATCCGGCGTACCGGGCGGAGAAGGCCCGGCTCACCGAGGCCGTGCTGGACGCGGCCGAGGAGGCGCTCGGGCCGTTCCGGGGCCACATCACGCATCTGGAAACCGCGACGCCGCTCACCCACGAGCGGTACACGCACTCCACCGGTGGCACGCCGTTCGGAATGGCGCACTGGGGCGCCGCCGGAGCCCGGCCCGACACGGCGACCTTCGTCGAGGGCCTGTACGTCGCCGGAGCCAACACCCGGTACGGGAACGGCATCACCGGTTCGGCGGTCAGCGGCATCGCCTGCGCCGGCCAGATCCTGGGCCGTCGCCTGATGCACGAGGTGCACAGCGGCACCACCCTGGGCGACCCGGCGGCGCTGCCGGAGCGCCGCGCGGACTGGGACCCGCTGGAGGTCTCCCGCGGCGACCAGGACCGGCTCGTCCGCACCGGACCGGGAACCCGCCCGGGTCTCGAGCCCGCCCTGGGGAAGAGCCGATGAGCCTGACTCCGAAAGTGGCCGTCGTCACCGGCGCCACCAGTGGCATCGGCCTGGCGGTCACCCGCGCGCTCGCCGCCTGTGGCCACCAGGTCTTCCTGTGCGCGCGCACCGCCCGCACCGTCGCGGCCACGGTCAGGGAGCTCCAGGCGGAGGCCCTGGACGTGGACGGGACGGCGGGCGACGTCCGCGACCGCGACGACATCCGGCGCGTGGTGCGGCACGCCGTCGACCGTTTCGGCACGGTCGACGTCCTGGTGAACAACGCGGGCCGCTGCGGCGGCGGCAGCACCGCCGAGCTCACGGACGAGATGTGGTTCGACGTGCTCGACACCAATCTCAACAGCGTCTTCCTGATGACCCGCGAGGTGCTCACCGCCGGAGGCATGCGCGACAAGAAGCGCGGCCGGATCATCAACATCGCTTCCACCGACGGCACGCGGGACGACGTCCTCGGCACCCCCTACTCGGCCTCCAAGCACGGCGTCATCGGCTTCACCAAGGCGCTCGCCAACGAACTGGCGCCCACCGGCATCACGGTCAACGCCGTCTGCCCCGGGCACGTCGAGACACCCACGGCCCGCCGGATCCGGCGGGAGTACGCGGCGGCGTACGGCATCGGTGAGGAAGCGGCCCTGAAGACGTTCCGGTCGAAGATCCCGCTCGGCCGCTACTCCACCCCCGCGGAGGTCGCGGGCCTGGTCGGCTATCTGACCACCGACACCGCCGCTTCGATCACCGCCCAGACACTCAACGTCTGCGGCGGCCTCGGTACCTCCTGACCTCCGCTAGCTCGGGTCGAGGCTGATCTCCTGGACACGCTGCGCCGGGGTCCTGCCCACCAGCGCCGTGCGCATGGCGTAGGCCACGTCGTCCGCGGTGACCGGGTGCTCCTTGCCGTCGCCCTTGGTGATCCGGACGCCGTCGAAGACGCCCTCCAGAAGCTGCTCGATCGCCTGCTTGTCGTAGACCTCCACCAGCCGGCCGTCGATCGGCTTCATGGAGAGGATCTTCGGCAGGGACCTCGCCGGGCCGAACTGGATCTGCTTGCCGCCCGCCTTGATCGTGATCAGGCCGGACATCGCGGGCTGGGCGAATTCCCGCATGGCCCGGTCCAGCTCGGCCTGGCCGATCGTCGGGGACTTGGTGGCGACGGGCAGCTCCACCGTGTTCGGCCTGCCGGTCTCCACCTGGGCGCGGTACGCGTCCTTGACCCGGGTCATCGAGCGGACCACGTCGAGCTGCTTGCCCGCCTTGCCCGGTACGGCGACCGCCTTGCCGGGCACGAACTTGATCGTGCCCTCGCTGGCCGTGCCCGAGGTGCCCGCCAGGTCGGCCAGCGCGACGCTCAGCTTCTCCTCGTCGACCGGGATCACCGGCTCGGCGACGCGCTCGCCGCCGAAGAGGGAACCGATCACGGATACGGGGTTGTAGTCGCTGCCCGCGGCGCCGCGCACGGTCTCCTGGCTGTCCAGGGCGAGACCGGCCTTGGACGGCTTGAGCTTCGCCTGCTTGCCGTCGACGGTGAGGACGAGCGGCGTGGCGGCACGCTCGCCGAGGGCGGTGTCGAGCTTGTTGACCGCCTCCTCCTTCGTGCCGCCGCCGATGTCGACGCCGAGGACCGTGGTGCCCTTCGGTACGTCGGAGTGGTTCATGAGGAGTCCCGCGCCGTACGCCACACCGGCCAGACCCACGACGCCCACGGCCAGCAGGACCAGCTTGGAGCGGCCCTTCTTCGCGGGGGCGGAGGAAGCGGCGGGCGGCGGTGTGGTCCGGGCCGGAACGGCCGGGACGGGGGCCGGAGTCTGCGGGCCGTCCGTGAGGGGGGTTACCGGGTCCGGGACGAAGCGGGCGCCGGCCTGCGGCGGGGCGAACGGCGAGTGCCGCTCCGCCGCCGGGACCACGGGCATGCCACTGGTCAGCGTGTCACCGGAGACGTTGTCGCCCGCGAAGGGACCGCCCGCGGAGGTGCCCGGGGCCGGGTTCTGCGGGGTCAGTACCGCCGTGTCGTCGCTCATGGAGGACTGGGCCGGGGCCGAGGGGCCCGCGGCGCCCGGCGGGTGTACGCCGGAACCGGGGCGGGGGCCGGAGCCCAGGAAGGGCGAGCTGCCGGTCATCGGGCCGGTGGTCGGACCCGCCGGACCCACGGTCGGACCCGCCGGGCCGGCCGGACCCGTCGGCCAGACGGTCGGGTCCAGGGGCCCCGCGGGGCCGGACGGGCGCGTGCCGGCGGCGCGGCCGCCCCCGTTCGCGGCCGCGTCACCGGGCGAGCCGCCGGTGGTGCGGCGCGGCAGCGGGGCGGCGCTCTGGCGCTGCGCATCTTCCGGCGCGGAGGGCGTGGAGGGCGTGGAGTACGGGAACTCGGGGCGCTGCCCACCGCCCTGCGGCGCGGCCGGCGCCGCGGCGGCCGGCGACGGCGCGGGAGCGGCCGACGGCTTGCGGGGCGCGAACCAGTTGCTGGCCGGCGGCTGCGTGTCCTCGCCGGTACCGGCCTCCTCCCGCGGCGCCTCCGCCGCGGTGTCCCGCGACGGCTCGGGCGGGCGGGGCGTGGTGCCCGTGCGGCTGCCCGTGCGCTCCGGCCTCACGGGTGAGGAGGGCGGCTCCACGTCGCCCACGGGCGTACGCATGACGACCGGAGGGATCGGCCGCGATCCGGGGATGTTGATCCGGATGCGGGTGGTCAGCGTGGTCTCGGTCCTGGGCTCGTCCGACTCCGCCCGCGCGGCGGCCCCGGCAGTCTCCTCCGGAGCGTCCTGCCCGGGGTTCGGCGACGGATACTGGCGGGATCCGTACGGCGGCGTACCCGAGGGGTACGCGGCTCCGCCACGCCCCTGGGGGCCGGAGGACGAACTGTCAGTTTCACGACTCAAGGCAGGTTCTCCCGGTTGGCTCCGCTCGCCCGCTCTTACCCTGTACTGCGGGAGGCCCGGCGGCGCGCACCACCATACTGGCCGCCGCCGACAGACGCCCCGCGCCCAGGGTGGCGAAGGGCCCGACCGCCGCGCCGGCGCGGTCGGTTCACGGGCTCAAGCAGTACGTCATGTGCCAAGTCGGCCAAGTCGGGCGCGGGTCGCATCCGGTCGCGGCAGCTCCACCATCGTGGCGCAGATCACAGCGACGGCCATCCCTCCCAGCAGGTAGGCGTACGAGACCGCGGAGCCGCCGACGAGCAGATCGCCCTCGGGACGGCTGAGGGTCAGCAGGACGACGGCCACGAGCCATCCGGCGGCGGACGCGCCGACACCGGTCCTCACGCCCGTGGCGTACAGGGAGCCGTAGAAGACGCCCGCCGCCGCGAGCAGCGCCAGCAGCAGGCCGCCGGGGAACCAGGCGGCGTGGACGAGCACGCCCGCCGCGCCCGTGAGCGCGCCCAGGACGACGAGGAGGAGGTGGACGGCGACGCGGACCACGGTCACGGGGCCACCCCCGCGAAGAGGTCCGTCTCGCGTCCGCCGGCGGCGCGTTCGCCCCGTACCAGTTCGTAGGACTCCGTGACGAGGACGGGCTGGCCCAGGTGGTTGGAGAGGGCGAAGAAACCGCCCTCCACCACGATCTGGGTGGCGTGCGCGCGCATCGCGGCGGTCTTGGCCCCGGCGTACGGCGCGCCGTCGATCTCCGTGGTGATCCGCGCGTCGTCGACGACTCCGGGGACGTCGTCCACGGCGGCGGTGGCGGAGAAGCCCACCGCCGTCGCGCGCAGGCGGGCGAAGCCTTCCTCCGCGTAGGTGCGCGGCACGCGGTTCCAGTAGATCTTGGCGATGGTGTGCGGCGCTCCGAGGTCCGGGCGGAAGTCCGGGTCGGCCGCGAGGTCGGCCGCGCGCATCGCGACGCGGTGGGCCTGGATGTGGTCCGGGTGTCCGTAGCCGCCGTCCGGGTCGTAGGTGACGAGGACCTGCGGGCGTACGGAACGGACCACCTCGACGAGGTACGCCGCCGCCTCGTCCACCGGCGCGGCCCAGAAGGCGCCTTCGCGGTGGTTCTGCGGGGTGCCCATCATCCCGGAGTCGCGGAAGCGGCCCGGGCCGCCGAGGAAGCGGTGGTCGGTGACCCCCAGCTCCTTCATCGCGGCGGCCAGTTCGGCGATGCGGTGGGCGCCGAGGGTGTCGTCGCGGTCGGCGGCCAGGTGCGCGAGGGCGGGCGGGATGACCTCGCCCTCCTCGCCGAGGGTGCAGGTCACCAGGGTGACCCGGGCGCCCTCGGCGGCGTACTTGGCCATGGTGGCGCCGTTGTTGATCGACTCGTCGTCCGGGTGCGCGTGCACGAGAAGCAGACGACGGGCTGGGTGGTCCTGGTCCGTCATGGGACCACCCTACGAGGCTCCGCTCAGAACTTGATGCCCCCGATCATCCCGGCCACGTTCGTGGTCAGTTCGTTGATGGTGGGAGCGATGGAGGAACTGGCGAGATAGAAGCCGAGCAGCACGCAGACCACCGCATGTCCGGCTTTCAGTCCCGATTTCCGGACCATCAGGATGACGATGATCGCCAACAGCACTACCGCCGAAATCGAGAGTGCCACGGCGGTTCACCTCCACTTACTCGGGCCGGAACGGGCATGCGGACAGCTCCCGGCAAGTTCATACCCACCAGGCGCTACGGATCATAACTATCCGTGTGTACGCATTGATCGGTGCACGGCAGCACGAGGGGCGCATGAAGGGGCGGCGCGAGCGGTAACTTCTGGCATATGACGTCGCATCGGCTCTCCTTCCCCCGGCAGCACGCCAGGACCCAGCGCTTCTCCCTCGGGGCACCACGCGCGTTCACGGTGTCGCCCGACGGGGCCCGTGTGGTGTTCCTCCGCTCCTCGTCCGGCACCGACCGCGCCAACCGGCTCCGGGTGCTCGACCTGGAGGGGGGCGCGCGGGAGCGCGTCGCCGCCGATCCCGGACAGCTGCTCGGCGGCGCCGCCGAGCAGCTGTCGGCGCAGGAGCGGGCGCGGCGCGAGCGCAGCCGGGAAGGGTCCGCGGGCATCGTGTCGTACGCCGTGGACGCGGCGGTCGAGCTGGCGGCGTTCGCGCTGTCGGGGCGGCTCTTCACGGCCGGGCTGCGGGCCGGCACCGCCCGTGAGCTGCCTGCCGCGGGGCCTGTTCTCGACCCCCGGCCCTCGCCGGACGGGCTGCGCGTCGCGTACGTCTCCCGGGGCGCCCTGCGGGTCATCGGCGCGGAGGGCGACGGCGACCGGGCGCTCGCGGAACCGGAGGACGAGAACACGGCGTACGGTCTCGCGGAGTTCGTCGCGGCCGAGGAGATGGGCCGCTCGCGCGGTTTCTGGTGGTCGCCGGAGTCGGACCGGCTGCTGGTCGCCCGTGCCGACGACGCGGCCGTGGCGCGCTGGTGGATCGCGGATCCGGCGTACCCGGAGCGCGAGCCCGCGCGGGTCGCCTATCCGGCGGCGGGGACGCCCAACGCCGAGGTGCGGCTCTTCCTGTACGGGGTGGACGGCGGGGAGCGCACGGAGGTGGTGTGGGACCGGGCCAGGTATCCGTACCTGGCCCGGGTCCACTGGTCGGACGCGGGCGCGCCGCTGCTGCTGGTGCAGGCCCGGGACCAGCGCGGCCAGGCGTACCTGGCGGTGGACACCGGGACCGGGACGACGCGGACCGTGCACGTGGACGAGGACCCGGTGTGGCTGGATCTTTTCGACGGGGTGCCGGTCTGGGCCCCGGACGGCCGGCTCGTACGGATCGCGGACGAGGGCGGGGCGCGGGTGCTGACCGTCGGCGACCGGGCGCTGACCGGGCCGCAGTTGCAGGTGCGGGCGGTGCTGGACGTGTCGGAGGGCGATGTGCTCGTGTCGGCCTCGGCGGGCTCGGAGGCCGCTGCCGCGGAGATCGGCGAGGTGCACGTCTACCGGGTCGACGAGCTGGGCGTGGAGCGCCTCTCGGAGGGGCCGGGCGTGCACTCCGCGGTGCGGTCGGGCGGGGTGACGGTGCTGGCTTCGGCGTGCCTGGAGAGCAGCGGCACGGTGGTGCGGGTGGTGCGCGACGGCAAGCAGGAGGCCGTGGTCGCGTCGTACGCCGAGGAACCCGTGCTGCGCGCCCGCGTGCGGCTCGTCGAGGGGGGCGCGCGGCGGATTCCGTGCGCCGTTCTGCTCCCGACGGGCTACACGGAGGAGGACGGCCCGCTTCCGGTGCTGATGGACCCGTACGGAGGACCGCACGCCCGGCGCGCCGTCGCCGCCCACAACGCCCACCTCACCTCGCAGTGGTTCGCCGACCGGGGCTTCGCGGTGGTCGTGGCGGACGGGCGGGGGACGCCCGGCCGCTCCCCCGGCTGGGAGAAGGCCGTCAAGGACGACTTCACGCTCACGCTCGACGACCAGATCGAGGCGCTGCACGGGCTGGCCGCGGACTTTCCGCTGGACCTCGGGCGGGTCGCGATCCGCGGCTGGTCGTACGGCGGCTACCTGGCGGCCCTCGCGGTGCTGCGCAGGCCCGACGTCTTCCACGCGGGGATCGCGGGCGCGCCCGTGACCGACTGGCGGCTGTACGACACGCACTACACGGAGCGCTACCTCGGGGACCCGGGGGCGCGGCCGGAGGTGTACGCCGCCAACTCGCTCGTCACCGACGACGGGCTGTCCCGGCCGGCCGGCGAACACCGGCCCCTGATGATCGTCCACGGCCTGGCGGACGACAACGTGGTGGCGGCGCACACGCTGCGGCTGTCGTCGGCGCTGCTCGCCGCGGGGCGGCCGCACGAGGTGCTGCCGCTGTCGGGGGTGACGCACATGACGCCGCAGGAGCAGGTCGCGGAGAACCTGCTCCTGCTCCAGGTGGACTTCCTGCGGCGGTCGCTGGAGCCCGGGCGGCCCCCGCAGGGCTCGTCCTCGATCGCCGGGCGGGCCTGATCTTCCGGGCCCCGGTGCGTGGGCGCCCGGCCGGGGGCGCCATGGCGACGCCCCCGGCCGGGCAACGGCACCCGCACGGCCGCACGGTGTTCAGTGTCGTGCGTCCACATATCGGTGCGGGGTCGGCCGAGTTGCGCGGCTGTTAATCCGGCCGACCGCCGGACGCGCCCGGTCCGCCCTCCGCCGGGACGACGTGCTTCTCCTCCGCGAAGTGGCACGCCGAGTCGTGCGCCGCCGGGGAGTCCTCGTCCCGGAGAACCGCCGGCACCGCCAGCAGCGGCACCTCCGCCGCGCACCGGTCCCGCGCCTTCCAGCAGCGCGTGCGGAACCGGCAGCCCGACGGGACGTTCGCCGGCGACGGCACGTCACCGGTCAGGAGGATCCGCTCGCGGTGGTCGCGGGCCTGGGGGTCCGGCACGGGCACGGCGGACAGCAGCGCCTGGGTGTAGGGGTGGGTCGGGTGGTCGTAGATCTCGGCGTCCCGGCCGGTCTCGACGATCCGCCCGAGGTACATGACCCCGACCCGGTCGGAGATGTGCCGCACGATCGACAGGTCGTGGGCGATGAAGACGTAGCTGAGGCCGAACTCGCCCTGGAGCCGGTCCAGCAGGTTGACGACCTGCGCCTGGACCGAGACGTCGAGGGCCGACACCGGTTCGTCGGCCACGATGATCTCCGGCTGGAGCGCGAGCCCCCGCGCGATGCCGATGCGCTGGCGCTGCCCGCCGCTGAACTGGTGCGGGTAGCGGTTGATGTACTCCGGATTCAGCCCCACGACGTCCAGCAGGTCCTGGACCTTCTGCCGCCGGCTGCCCTTGGGCGCGACCTCGGGGTGGATCTCGTACGGCTCACCGACGATGTCGCCCACCGTCATACGGGGGTTGAGCGAGGTGTACGGGTCCTGGAACACCATCTGGATGTTGCGGCGCACCGCCTTCAGCGCGCGCCCGGACAGCCTGGTGATGTCCTCGCCCTTGTAGCGGATCGCCCCGGACGTGGGCCGCTCCAGATGGACCAGCAGCCTGGCCAGCGTGGACTTGCCGCAGCCCGACTCCCCCACGATGCCGAGCGTCTCTCCCGCCGCCAGGCCGAGGTCGACGCCGTCGACCGCCCTGACCGCGCCGACCTGCTTCTTGAAGAGGACGCCCCGGGTGAGCGGGTAGTGCTTGTGCAGGTCCCGTACCTCCAGGATCGGCTCGGTGACCCGCTCGGCCGGCTCAGCCATGGAGGGTCTCCCGCCAGAAGTGGCACGCGCTCCCCCGGCCGTCCTCCACCTCGTACAGCGGCGGCACATCGGTGCGGCACACGTCGCGGACCAGCGGGCAGCGGGGGTGGAAGGGGCAGCCGGACGGGATGTTCGTGAGGTTCGGCGGCAGGCCCTTGATCGCGTACAGCTCCCGGCCCTTCCGGTCCAGGCGCGGGATCGAGTCCAGCAGGCCGCGGGTGTACGGGTGGGCCGGCGCCTTGTAGATGTCGTGGACCGGGGCGGTCTCGACGATCCGGCCCGCGTACATGACGGCGATCCGGTCGGCGACGTCCGCGACGACGCCCAGGTCGTGCGTGATGAGGACGAGCCCCATGCCGAGCTCGCGCTGGAGCTCCGCGAGCAGGTCCATGACCTGCGCCTGGACGGTCACGTCCAGCGCCGTGGTGGGCTCGTCGGCGATGATCAGGCCGGGCTCCAGGGCCAGCGCCATCGCGATCATGATGCGCTGGCGCATGCCGCCGGAGAACTGGTGCGGGTAGTCGCCCACCCGCTCCTTCGCCGCCGGGATGCGCACCCGGTCCATCAGCTCGACGGCCTTGGCCCTCGCGTCCTTCCTGGACAGGCCCCGGTGGACGGTGAACATCTCGCCGAGCTGGTAGCCGACGGTCAGCACCGGGTTGAGGGAGGACAGCGCGTCCTGGAAGATCATGGCCATCTCCCGGCCCCTGACCCCGCGCCGTTCGTCCTCCTTGAGCTTCAGCAGGTCGCGGCCCCGGAAGAGGATCTCACCGCCCGTGATCCTCCCCGGCGGCATGTCGAGGATGCCCATGACCGCCTGCGCGGTCACGGACTTCCCGGAGCCGGACTCGCCGAGCACGGCGAGCGTCTCGCCCTCCGCCACCGCGTAGTCGACGCCGTTGACGGCCTTGGCGACCCCGTCGCGCATACGGAATTCCACGTGCAGGTCGCGTACTTCGAGCAGCGTGCCGGGCATGTCGGGGCTCCTCAGCGCAGCTTGGGGTCGAGGGCGTCGCGCACCGCGTCACCGAGCATGATGAACGCGAGCACCGTGACCGCGAGCGCGCCCGCCGGCCAGAGCAGCATGTGCGGGGCGTTGCGGACGTAACTGGAGGCGGCGGAGATGTCGATGCCCCAGGACACGGCGGGCGGGCGCAGGCCGACGCCGAGGAAGGAGAGGGTCGCCTCCAGGGAGATGTACGTACCGAGGGCGATGGTCGCCACGACGATGACCGGCGCGACGGCGTTGGGCGCGACGTGCCGCAGCAGCATCCGCGCGTTGCTCGCGCCGAGCGCCCGCGCCGCCTGCACGTAGTCGTTCTGTTTGGCGGTGATGACCGAGCCGCGGGCGATACGGGCGATCTGCGGCCAGCCGAGCAGCACGATGAAGCCGATCACCGGCCAGACGGTGGTGCTGGTGATGACGGAGAGGAAGACGAGGCCGCCGAGGACGACGGGGATGCCGAAGAAGACATCGGTGATGCGGGACAGCAGCGCGTCCCAGCTGCCGCCGAAGAAGCCGGCGAGCCCGCCCAGGACGCTGCCGAGGAGGGCCACCCCGAGGGTGGAGCAGACGCCGACCGTCACCGACGTCCTGGCGCCGTACACGGTGCGCGTGTAGACGTCGCAGCCCTGGCCGTCGAAGCCGAAGGGGTGGCCGGGCCGGGAGCCCTCCTGGGCCCTGCCGAGGTCGCAGTGGAGCGGGTTGCCGCTCGCGATCAGGGACGGCCAGAGCGAGATGACGACGAGGAAGACGATGACGAGCCCGGAGACGACGAAGACCGGATTGCGGCGCAGGTCCCGCCAGGCGTCGGACCACAGGCTCCGCGGCCTGCCGGCGGGGTCCGGGCCCGGCGGGCCGCCACCGGGCCCCTTCTCCAGCGTCTCGCCCTCGTCCATGGCGAGGTCCGTCGCGCCGCCGGCTCCGGCCGCCGAGATCGCCGCGTCGGGATCGTAGTGGGGCTCAGGCATAGCGGATCCTCGGGTCGAGTACGGCGTACAGGAGGTCGACGATCAGATTCGCCAGCAGGAAGACCAGCACCAGGACGGTCACGAAGCCGACGACGGTCTGGGAGCTCTGCCGGACGATGCCCTGGTAGAGCTGGAAGCCGACGCCGTGGATGTTGAAGATCCGCTCGGTGACGATGGCGCCGCCCATGAGGGCGCCCACGTCCGTACCGATGAAGGTGACGACGGGGATCAGCGAGTTGCGCAGGAGGTGGCGCGAGACCACGCGGCGCCTGGGCAGGCCCTTGGCGACGGCCGTGCGGACGTAGTCGGCGCGGGCGTTCTCGGCGACGGAGGTCCTGGTGAGGCGGGTGACGTACGCCAGGGAGACGGAGGCCAGGACCAGGCCGGGGACCAGCAGTTCGTCGACCGTGGCCGCGGACGAGACGGCCGGTCTGACGACCCCCCACTTGACGCCGAGCAGCAGCTGGAGCAGCAGGCCGGTGACGAACGTCGGGACCGAGATGACCACGAGCGTCACGAGCAGGACGCCGGTGTCGGCGGGGCGGCCGCGGCGCAGGCCGGTGAGGACGCCGAGACTGATGCCGATGACGATCTCGAACACGACGGCGACGACGGTCAGCCGGACCGTCACGGGGAAGGCGGTCCCCATCAGCTCGGTGACCTTCTGGCCGTTGAAGGCGGTGCCGAAGTCGCCGGTGAAGACGTTGCCCATGTACGTCGCGTACTGCTGCCACACCGGCTTGTCGAGGCCGAACTCGGCGCGGAGCCGGGCGGCGGTCGCGGGGTCGCACTGCCGGTCGCCGCAGAGCCCCGCGACGGGGTCGCCCATGACGTTCACCATCAGGAAGATCAGCAGTGTGGTGCCGAAGAAGACCGGGATCATCTGCAGCAGACGCCGGATCACATAACGTCCCATGGTGGGCTCCTCGGAAGGGGGCGCCTACGTCCTGGCCCGGTGTCAGTCGACCGTGATCTCGTGGTAGACGGGGACGCTGAAGGGGTTGAGGGCCACGTTCGAGATCCGGTCGGAGTAGCCGGCGCTGCCGTTCTGGTACCAGAGCGGGATGGCGGCCATCTCGTCGCGCACGACCTCCTCGGCGTCCTTGAACTTCCCGGCCGCCCGCGCCGGGTCGGTCTCGGCGTTGGCCTCGTCGACGAGCCGGTCGAACTCCTCGTTGGACCACTTGCCGTCGTTGGACGAGGCGTTCGTGTAGTAGAGCGGCTGGAGGAAGTTCTGGATCAGCGGGTAGTCCATCTGCCAGCCGGCCCGGAAGGGGCCCGTCATCTTGCGGTCGGTGATCTCGTTGCGGAAGTCGGCGAAGGTGCCGACGGGGTTGCCCGTGCACGCCCGGTCGTTGTCCAGCGCGTTGTTGATGCTGTTGCAGACGGCGTCGACCCATTCCCGGTGGGAGCCGGTGTCCGCGTTGAACGTGATCCGCAGCGTGCCACCGGGGATGCCGCCGCCCTCGTCGACCAGCTTCTTCGCCTCGGCCGCGTCGAACTCGCACGCCTCGCCGCACAGCCCGTCGTCGAAGCCGCCCTCCTCCTTGAGGACCGGGGAGGTCCAGTCCTTCGCGGGGGTGCGGGTCCTCTGGAAGATCGTGTCGGTGATCTGCTGCCGGTTGATCGCCATGGACAGCCCCTTGCGGACCTTCTCCATGCCGTCGGCGTTCCACCGCTTGTCGTAGTAGGGGAAGGCGAGGGTCTGGATGATGCCGGCCGGGGTGTTGATGTAGCGGTCGCCGAGGTCGGCCTGGACGTTCCTGAGCTGGGAGGCCGGTACGTCGTCGAGGAGGTCGAGGTTGCCGGCGGTGAGGTCGGTGTACGCGATGGTGTTGTCGGTGTAGACCTTGAGGTCCACGCCGTCGTTGCGCGCCTTGTCCTCGCCGGGGTACTGGTCCCACGTGCGCAGGCTCATCATCGAGCCCTTGGTGTACGACTCGACGGTGTACGGGCCGTTGCCGACGGGCTTGGACAGCCAGGCGTCGTGGTCGTCGAAGAACGCCCTGGGCAGCGGTGCGAAGGCGTTGTAGCCGAGGGTCTCGGGCCAGGTGGAGAACTTCTGGGTGAGTTTGACGGTGAAGGTCCTCTCGTCCTTCACCTTCAGGCCGGAGAGGGTGTCGGCGGTGGCCTCGCCCTTCTCGGGGTGCACCTCGTCGTAGCCCTCGATGTAGTTGAAGAAGTAGGCGTTGCGCTGGTTGTTCTTGAGGTGCGCGCCGTAGTTCCAGGCGTCGACGAAGGACCGGGCGGTGACCTTCTCGCCGTTGCTGAACGTCCAGCCGTCCTTGACGGTGACGGTGAAGTTCTGCGAGTCGGTGGTGTCGATCTTCTCGGCCAGCCAGTTCTCGGCCTCGCCGGTCCTCGGGTCGTACCGCTTGAGGCCGCGGAAGAGCATGTCGAGGACCTTGCCGCCCTGCACCTCGTTGGTGTTGGCGGGCTCCAGCGGGTTCTGCGGGTCACCCCAGGACGAGCTGATCACCCCTGACCCACCGCCACCGCCGCCGTTGCCACCGCCGCCGCAGGCTGTCGCCGCGAGGACGACGGCCATGGCACATGCCGCCCACTTGGCGTGCGTGGCTCCGCGCATGGAGTCCCTCCTGGGGTCCTTGGGTCTCACGTAGCACCCATATCACCCCAGAGTCGTACGTACCGCACTTCAACCGCGCCCGTTCGCGCGGCGGACGCGGACACGCACCGGACACGGGCGCGCGCCGGACAGCCGAAGGCGCCCCGGGCCGCGATGGCCCGGGGCGCCCCCGTGTGCGTACGGTCGAGCGGGGTCACGCCGCGTGGACGACGTCCTTCTCCTCCGCGAAGTGACACGCCGACTCGTGCGCCGCCGGGGTGTCCGAGGACGTGAAGCGCTCGGGCACCGCCAGCAGCGGCACCTCCTCGGCGCACTTGTCCTGTGCCTTCCAGCAGCGCGTGCGGAACCGGCAGCCGGACGGCGGGTTCGCCGGTGACGGGACGTCGCCGGTGAGGATGATGCGCTCACGGCCCTCGCGGGCGTCCGGGTCGGGGACCGGGACCGCCGACAGCAGCGCCTGGGTGTAGGGGTGCGTCGGGTGGTCGTAGATCTGCGTGTCCGTACCGATCTCGGCCATCTTGCCGAGGTACATGACGCCGACCCGGTCCGAGATGTGCCGGACGATCGACAGGTCGTGCGCGATGAAGAGGTAGGACAGGTTGAACTCGTCCTGGAGCTTCTCCATCAGGTTGATGACCTGCGCCTGGACGGACACGTCCAGCGCCGACACCGGCTCGTCGCAGATGATGATCTCCGGCTGGAGCGCCAGGCCGCGGGCGATGCCGATGCGCTGGCGCTGCCCGCCGGAGAACTGGTGCGGGTACCGGTTGATGTACTCGGGGTTCAGGCCCACGACGTCCAGGAGCTCCTGGACCTTGCGGCGCCGGTCGCCCTTGGGCGCGACCTCCGGGTGGATGTCGTACGGCTCACCGATGATGTCGCCCACCGTCATACGGGGGTTGAGCGAGGTGTACGGGTCCTGGAACACCATCTGGATGTTGCGGCGCACCGCCTTCAGCGCGCGCCCGGACAGCTTGGTGATGTCCTGGCCCTTGTAGAAGACCTCGCCGGCGGTGGCCGTCTCCAGCGTCATGAGGAGCTTGGCGACGGTGGACTTGCCGCAGCCGGACTCCCCCACGATGCCGAGCGTCTCGCCCTGGTAGAGGTCGAAGGAGATCCCGTCGACCGCCTTGACCGCACCGACCTGCTTCTTGAACAGGATGCCCTGCGTCAGCGGGAAGTGCTTGACCAGGTTGCGGACCTGGAGGATCGGCTCCCCGCGCTCGACCGGGGCCTCGATCGCCGCCACCGCCTCCTCGGTGGTGGCGGCGTCGACGGCCTCGACCGCGGTGACGTTGGGGGTCGTGTCCACGGCGGCCTCGTCGTTCTTCTTCGGCTCAGCCATGGATCTGTTCCTTCCAGAAGTGGCACGCGCTGCGGCGGCCGGGCAGCTCGGCGCCGTCCCGCTCGGTGACGGACAGCAGGGCCGGGACGTCCGTACGGCAGATGTCCTGCGCCTTCGGGCAGCGCGGGTTGAAGGCGCAGCCCGACGGGATCTTCAGCAGGTTGGGCGGCAGGCCCTTGATCGCGTAGAGCTCCTGGCCCTTCTGGTCCAGGCGCGGGATCGAGTCCAGCAGGCCGCGGGTGTACGGGTGCGCGGGGCGCTTGTACAGCTCGTGGACCGGGGCGGTCTCGACGATCCGGCCCGCGTACATGACCGCGATCTTGTCCGCGACGTCGGCGACGACGCCGAGGTCGTGGGTGATCAGGATCAGGCCCATGTTGTACTCGCGCTGGAGCTCCGCGAGCAGGTCCATGACCTGCGCCTGGACGGTCACGTCGAGCGCCGTGGTGGGCTCGTCGGCGATGATCAGGTCGGGCTCCAGGGCCAGCGCCATCGCGATCATGATGCGCTGGCGCATGCCGCCGGAGAACTGGTGCGGGTAGTCGCCCACCCGCTCCTTCGCCGCCGGGATGCGCACCCGGTCCATCAGCTCGACGGCCTTGGCCTTGGCGTCCTTCCTGGACAGGCCCTGGTGGACACGGAACATCTCGCCGAGCTGGTAGCCGACGGTCAGCACCGGGTTGAGGGAGGACAGCGCGTCCTGGAAGATCATCGCGATCTTCTGGCCGCGGATCCTGCGCCGCTCCTCGTAGCCCATGGTCAGCATGTCCTGGCCGCGGAAGAGGATCTCCCCCTGCGGGATGCGGCCGGGCGGCATGTCGAGGATGCCCATGATGGCCTGCGCCGTCACGGACTTGCCGGAACCGGACTCGCCGAGCACGGCGAGGGTCTCGCCGGCGGAGACGCTGTAGTTGACACCGTTGACGGCCTTGACGACGCCGTCGCGGGTCTTGAACTCCACGTGCAGGTCACGGACGTCGAGCAGCGGTCCGCCGCTGTCCGTCGAACCTCGGGGCGCGGGAACGTCCGCCGTCTTGTCGATGATGGTCATGTACGTACGCCTCCCTCAGCGCAGCTTGGGGTCGAGGGCGTTGCGTACCGCATCGCCGAGCATGATGAAGGCCAGGACGGTGATCGACACCATGATCGACGGGATGATCAGGACGTAGGCCGCGTTGCGCAGCTGCTCCTGGCCCGACGAGATGTCGACGCCCCACGAGACGGTCGGCTCCGCGAGACCGATGCCCAGGAAGGACAGCGTGGCCTCGGCCGAGATGTAGCCGCCGAGCGCGATGGTGGCGACCACGATCACCGGGGCGATCGCGTTGGGCAGGATGTGCCGGAGCAGGATGCGGGAGGTGGAGGCGCCGAGCGCCTTCGCCGCCATCACGTAGTCGGCCTGCTTGATGGTGATGACCGAGCCCCGGGCGACACGGGCGATCTGGGTCCAGCCCAGGAACGCGAGCGCCAGGATCACGACCCAGACGTGCCGCTGCTCGAAGGAGGTCAGCACCACCATCGCGCCGAGGATGAAGGGGATGCCGAAGAAGATGTCCGTGACGCGGGACAGCAGCGTGTCGATCCAGCCGCCGAAGTAACCGGCGAGCATGCCCGTCACCGTGCCGATGACGGTGACCAGGAGGGTGACGAAGACGCCGACGGCGATCGACGCCCGGGCGCCGTAGATGACGCGGGCGTAGATGGAGCGGCCCTGGACGTCGTAACCGAACCAGTCCTCGGCGAAGAGGTTCCCCCAGTTCGGCTTCTGGAGGTAGTGCTTGGCGAGGTCCGCGTGCCGGGGGTCGGCGCTGGTGAACAGGCCCGGGAAGGCGGACATGGTCAGCAGGAACACGATCAGGATCGCCGAGATCACGAACAGCGGGTTGCGCCGCAGGTCGTGCCAGGCGTCGGACCACAGACTGCGCGGCTTCTCGGACTTGGCCGCGTCGGCGGCCTTGACCTGGGCGTCGGGTGCGACCGGCGTCCCGTCCTTGGCGATGGCTTCGAGCGCCTCAGGCATAACGGATCCTCGGGTCCAGGACCGCGTAGAGCAGGTCGACGAGCAGGCTGGCGACGAGGTACACGACCACGATGAGGGTGACGATGCCCACCACGGTGGAGCCCTCACGCGACTTCAGCGCGCCGAAGACGGCGTAACCGACGCCCTGGACGTTGAAGATGCCCTCGGTGACGACCGCGCCGCCCATCAGGGTGCCGATGTCGGTGCCGAGGAAGGTGACCACGGGGATCATGGAGTTGCGCATCAGGTGGACACCCACGATGCGCCGGCGGGGCAGGCCCTTCGCCACGGCGGTGCGCATGTAGTCGGAGCGCAGGTTCTCCGCGACCGAGGTGCGGGTGAGCCGGGCGACGTACGCGAGGGAGAGCGAACCCAGGACCACGGCGGGCAGGATCAGCTCGTGCGACTCCGCCAGGGCGCTCACGTTCGGTTCGACCCAGCCCAGCTGGTGGGCGAAGAAGTACTGGGCGAGGAAGCCGAGTACGAAGGAGGGAACGGAGATCAGCAGGAGCGTCACCACCAGCAGTCCCCGGTCCCGGAAGGTGTCGGCCTTCAGGCCGGCCAGGACACCCATGGCGATGCCGACGATCGCCGTGAAGGCGAAGGCGAACAGGGCCAGCCGGATCGTGATCGGGAACGCGTCCCCGATCACCTCGGCGACGGGGCGCTGGGTGGCGATCTGGGTGCCGAAGTCGCCCTGGAACAGGCCGGTCAGATAGTTCCAGTACTGCTGCCAGATCGGCAGATCGAGCCCGAGGTCCTTCTTCATCTGAGCGATCTGCGCCGGATCCACGGCCTGCTCGCCGGCGAGCGCGCGCACGGGGTCACCGGGCAGGGCGTACATCATCAAAAAGACCAGCAAGGTTGACCCGATGAAGACCGGGATCATCTGGAGCAGTCGCCGCGCGACATAACGCCCCATGTTTGCCTCCGTGTGGATAACTGTGGCCGGGGGCCGCTTCCTGATCGAGGAAGCGGCCCCCGGGCCTACCGCCGGTGCGGTGGCGGGTACTGACCGGATGAGGGGTGGTCAGCGGGGCGGACTACTTCTTGACGGTGACGCCGGTGACTTCGAGGTCGCCGTGGAAGTCGACCTCGACGTTGTCGACGGCCTCGGAGTGTCCGCCGTTGATGCGGTACTGCCACAGCGGGATGGCCGGCATCTTCTCCAGCAGGAGCTTCTCGGCGTCCTGGTAGAGCTTGACCGACTCCTCCAGGGACTTGGCGTTGTCGCCCTTCTTGAACGCGGCGTCGACCTCCTTGTCGGAGAACTTGCCGTTGTTCGCCTCGGCGGTGGTGCCGTACAGCTCGCGCATGAAGTTGGCGTTCACCGGGTAGTCGGCGACCCAGCCACCGCGGTAGAAGGACTTGACCTGGTCGTTGTCACGGGCCTCCAGGTCGGTCTGGAAGTCCGGCTTCGCGTCCGGGAGGCACTCGACCCCGGTGGAGTTGCGGATGGACTCGCAGACCGCGGTCACCCACTCCTTGTGGCCGCCGTCGGCGTTGTACTGGATCCAGATCTTGTTGCCCGGAACGCCGCCGCCCTCGGTGACGAGCTTCTTCGCCTTGGCCGCGTCGAACGTGAACACGTCCGTGTCCAGCTTCTGGTTGCCCTGGACGCCGACGGGCGTGAAGCTCGTGGCCGGCGTGCGCGTGCCGTTGAGCACCGTCTTGGTGATCGTCTGACGGTCGATGCCCATCGACAGACCCTGCAGGACCTTCGGGTCGATCTTCTTGAAGGTCTTGCTGTAGAAGGTCGGGACGAGCGACTGGATCGCCGCGTACTCCTGGTCGATCGCGCGGTCGCCCAGGTCCTGCTTGTACTTCGGCAGGTCCTTCGGGCCGATCTGGCGGATCATGTCCAGGTTGCCGGAGAGCAGGTCCTGGTACGCGGCCTCGACGGTCGCGTAGTTCTTGAAGAGGACACCCTTGTTCTGGGCCTTGTTCGGACCCTGGTAGTCCGGGTTGGCCTTGACCTGGATGAGCTTCTTGCGGTCCCACTTCTCGAAGACGTAGGGGCCGTTGCCGACGGGCTTCAGGCCGAACGCCTTCGGGTCGTCGTAGAAGGTCTTGGGCAGCGGGGCCCAGGTCGTGTAGCCGAGCTTGTACTCGAAGTACGGAACCGGCTTCGACAGCTCGATGGTGAACGTGGTGTCGTCCACGGCCTTGAGGCCGGACATCTTGTCGGCCTTCGGGTCGCCCTTGGCCGGGTGGACGTCCTCGTAGCCCTTGATGTCCTCGAACCAGAAGGCGTTCTGCTGCTTGTTCTTGACGTTGGCGTACCAGTTCCAGGCGTTGATGTAGGACTCGGAAGTGACAGCCTCGCCGTTGTGGAACTTCCAGCCCTTCTTGAGCTTGACCGTCCACGTCTTCGAGTCGGTCGTCTCGATCGACTCGGCGTTCGTGTAGACGATCTGGCCCTTGGCGTCGAAGTCCAGGAGCTGGGTGAACAGCGACTGGATGACGTAGCTGCCGAGCGTCTCGTTCGTGTCGGCCGGGATCAGCGGCTTCTGCGGCTCGCCGACGTCGATGGAGACGTAACCGGCGGGCTTGCCCTTTTCCTTGGCATCCGTGTCGCCGCTGTCCGAGCCACCGCACGCCGTTGCCGACAGAGCCACGACTATCGCACCTGCGACCCACTTGGCGCTCTTGGCACCGCGCATGGGTTCCTCCTCATGAGTCCACTGATCACTACAAGAGGGGTAAGCAGACGGTCGCCGACACCCCTGACGGCGATGAGTCGCATGTACCCCGAGTGTGCTCGTGAGTCGGCACTCCCCACAGTGCGTGACCCATTGACCCGAGCTCAATGGAGCCAACTATTAAGTAACACCGACCCGTAAACCACACCTAAAGGGTCTCGTTTTGACAACATCGACCGGGCCCACCTGCCCGAAATCCGGACAAAATGATCACAGACAGACACCCCCGAAACGGACTGTTAACGCAGCTTCCGGAGAGCAATGACCGATAACCGGACGCACCCGCCCCTAAATACGCTTGACGGCGAAGATCATAAGTGCGTGTCGGTTCCGGGGTCCCGACACGCCGAAGGCCGGTTCCCGTCCTTCCCCGCGGGGAGCGACGGCAACCGGCCTTCGGCGTGTCAGAACGTCAGTACGCAGCGCGTCGGCGCGTCAGACGCGTCCGGGTGTCAGCGCTTGGCGCGCGAAGCCGTACGGCCGCGCTCCTTCTGGTCCAGGACGACCTTGCGGATGCGCACGGTCTCCGGGGTCACCTCGATGCACTCGTCCTCGCGGCAGAACTCAAGGGACTGCTCCAAGGAGAGCTTGCGGGCCGGGACCACGTTCTCGGTGGTGTCCGCGGAAGCCGCACGCATGTTGGTGAGCTTCTTCTCCTTGGTGATGTTCACGTCCATGTCGTCGGCGCGCGAGTTCTCGCCGATGATCATGCCCTCGTAGACCTCAGTGCCGGCCTCGGTGAAGATGACACCGCGCTCCTGGAGGTTGACCATCGCGAACGGCGTCACCGTGCCCGCGCGGTCGGCGACCAGCGAGCCGTTGTGGCGGGTGCGCAGCTCGCCGAACCACGGCTCGTGGCCCTCGAAGATGGAGTGCGCGATGCCGGTGCCGCGGGTCTGCGTCAGGAACTCCGTACGGAAGCCGATGAGGCCGCGGGACGGGACGATCCACTCCATGCGGACCCAGCCCGAACCGTGGTTCGTCATCGTCTCCATGCGGCCCTTGCGGGTCGCCATGAGCTGCGTGATCGCGCCGAGGTGCTCCTCCGGCGAGTCGATCGTCATGCGCTCGATCGGCTCGTGCTTCTTGCCGTCGATCTCCTTGGTGACCACCTCGGGCTTGCCGACGGTCAGCTCGAAGCCCTCGCGGCGCATCTGCTCGACCAGGATGGCCAGCGCCAGCTCACCGCGGCCCTGCACCTCCCAGGCGTCGGGGCGCTCGGTGTCCAGGACGCGCAGCGAGACGTTGCCGACCAGTTCGCGGTCGAGGCGGTCCTTGATCTGACGCGCCGTGACCTTGTGGCCCTTGCCGCCCTTGCCGACCAGCGGCGAGGTGTTGGCACCGATGGTCATCGAGATGGCCGGCTCGTCGACCGTGATCAGCGGCAGCGCGATCGGGTTCTCGGGGTCGGCCAGGGTCTCGCCGATCATGATGTCCGGGATGCCGGCGATGGCGCAGATGTCGCCCGGGCCCGCCTTCTCGGCGGGCTTGCGGGTGAGGGCCTCGGTCATCATCAGCTCGGTGATGCGGACGTTGGACATCGTGCCGTCACGCTTGATCCAGGCGACGGTCTGGCCCTTGCGCAGCTCGCCCTGCTCGACGCGGCACAGCGCGATGCGGCCGAGGAAGTTGTCGGCGTCGAGGTTGGTGACGTGCGCCTGAAGGGGGGCGGACTCGTCGTACTCGGGGGCCGGGACGTGCTGGAGGATCGTGGTGAAGAACGGCTCCAGGTTCTCGCTGTCGGCCGGGACGGTGCCGTCCTCCGGCTTGGTCAGCGAGGCGACGCCGTCACGCGCGCAGGCGTAGACGATCGGGAACTCGATCTGCTCCTCGTCCGCGTCCAGGTCGAGGAAGAGGTCGTACGTCTCGTCGACGACCTCGGCGATCCGGGAGTCGGGGCGGTCCGTCTTGTTGATGCAGAGGATGACCGGCATCTTCGCCTGGAGCGCCTTGCGGAGCACGAAGCGCGTCTGCGGCAGCGGGCCCTCGGAGGCGTCGACGAGCAGGACGACCGCGTCGACCATCGACAGGCCGCGCTCGACCTCACCACCGAAGTCGGCGTGGCCGGGGGTGTCGATGATGTTGATGGTGATGACGTCGCCGCCATCCTTGGGGTGGTACTTGACGGCCGTGTTCTTGGCCAGGATCGTGATGCCCTTCTCACGCTCCAGGTCGTTCGAGTCCATCATGCGGTCGTCGAGGCTCTCGGCGGCGTGCGCGGCGAAGGCGCCCGCCTGCTTGAGCATGGCGTCGACCAGGGTGGTCTTGCCGTGGTCGACGTGGGCGACGATGGCTACGTTACGGATGTCGTGGCGCGTGGGCATGGGTGAGTTGCGCTTCTCTCGATCGTGGGATCGGGCGTCGTATTCGGTTCGTTTCCTCATACGCCCGCCGGGCGGTCGCGCCACGGCTACCCCCCATGGTACGGGGAGTGAGCCGCGCGGGCTTCCGGGGCGATCGGTACCGGCCCCGCGCGGGGGCTCCGGGCGGTCCGGCGAAGCCGTGCCGGGGAAGGCGTCCGGGCCCTTGCGGAGAGGTGGGATGGGGGGGTGTCCCGGGTCAAGGGGCACCCGCCACTCTGCCCGCCGACACGGTCGGCGGGCAAGTGACTTGAGCCAATCCTGAGGTCCTGACCTGCGAGTTCTCTTCTTCCTCCGGTTTTCTTCGCTCCTTCTTCGCTACTTCTTCGACCGGTTGTCGGTTTCGGCCTTCCGGAAGCCGATGTCCTGGTAGCGCGGGGTGGCGTAGCCGAAGGCGCCCGCGTTGGCGAGGCCGGACCTGACGGCGACGACCTCGGGACGCTGGAAGAGCGGGATGGACCCGGCTGCGGCCCAGATCCGGGCGTCGGTCCGTTTCAGCAGGTCACGGGCGGCTTCCTCGTCCAGCTCCGCCATGGCCTGGTCGAAGAGCTGGTCGATGTGGTCCGTACCGACGCGGGTGTAGTTCTGCTCCACCAGCAGCGACCCGTCGGCGGCCGGCTCAGGCTTGGCGAAGATCGGGCGGGCGTCGGTGGCCGGGTAGGGGGTGGCGGGCCAGGAGTAGAGGGCGAGGTCGTAGTCGCCCGAGGCGATGTGGTCCTTGAAGTAGCTCGCGTCGGAGACCTTGCTGATCTCCGTGCGTACGCCGATGCGCTCCAGCATCTGCGAGATCTTGTCGCCGACGGCGCGCAGCGTCTCCGAGCCGGGGCCCGCCGGGAGGACGAAACGCAGGGTCAGCGTCTTGCCGTCCTTGGCGAGCGGGCCCGGGGCGGCGCCGGCGGGGGCCGCGGTGCCGAGCGGGGCGTAGGCGCCGGCGACGCCGCCCTTCTGCCGGCCCTCGGCGCTGTCCTTGGTGCCCGCGTCGCCCTGCGGCCGGTCCACGAAGCGTGCCTGCACGCGCAGCGCCCGGCTCTGGAGGACCGCGTCCGGCGCCGGGGCCAGGACGTACGTACCGGATTCCGGGCCGTGGGCTCTGCCGCCCGGCTTGGAATCGCTCACGTCCGCGTTCTTCCCGTCGCTCTCGTCGTCTCCGACGATGTACAGGCCCTCGTCGGCTTTGCTTTCCCTGTCCTTGTCCTTCTCCTTCTCCTTCTCCTCCTTCTTTTCCGCCTCGCCGCCCGCCTTCGCCCCGTCCGGCTTCTGCCGCGCCGCGCCGCCGGGTGTCCAGCCCGCGTCGGCGAGCAGCGCCTGCGCGGCCTGGGTGTCCTGGTCGCCGAGTGCGCCGCTGCTGTCGGTGTACCCCTCCTGGCCGGCCAGCGCGAGGTGGCTGCCGAGCGGGTGGGCGGGCAGGCCGAACGGCTTCAGTACGACTTCGGCCAGCGCGCGGCGGTCGAGCGCGCGGGCCACGGCGCGGCGTACGCGGTCATCGGTGAGCGGGCCCGAGGTGCCGTTCAGCGCCAGCTGCGTGTAGGCGGGTTCGAGGGACTTGCGGACGGAGAAGCCGCGCAGCTCGGCCTGCTCGTCGGCGTACTTCCTGATCGCCTCGCGGGACTTCCTGCGGGCCTTCTGCTCGGCCTCGGCCTCCTCCTCGGCGGAGCCGTGGGCGATCGCCCAGGACCTGAGCGCGGAGGCGGGGGTGACGGCGGCTCCGGAGCCGTGGTCCGGCCGCTGCCCCTTGGCGCCGGCGCCCGCCTGCCGGGCGGCCAGGGCCATCCGGTCGGCGGTGCCGCGGCCGATGTCGGCGATGTCGAGCTCACCGGCGGCGAGTGCGGCGGTGCGCTTGTCGCGCGCCACCGCGCGGAAGACGAGCGTGTCGAGCTTGGCGGTCTGCCCCCACCAGCGGGGATTGCGGACGAGCGTCACCTTGCCGGCCGCGCGGTCCTGGCTCTTGAACACGAAGGGGCCGGCCGTCGACGTGAGCTTGGCGCGGGCGCCGTCGTTGAAGGAGTCGGGGCTGCCCGTCACGCTCTTGGGGTAGAGCGGTGTGAAGAGCGAGCGCCAGTCCGCGTAGGGCTTGCCGAAGGTGACCCGGACCTCCAGGTCGTCGGCGCCGCGCTCGATCTTCTCGATGCGCTCGTAGCCGGCGTTGCGGGCGGTCCAGTACGCGGTGTCCCTGCCGTTCAGCGCACGCCACTGGGCCACGAAGTCCGGCGCCCCGATCTCCCGGCCGTCGCTCCACACCGCCCGCTGGTTGAGCTTGTAGAGCACGACCTGCTTGGGCTCGCGCTCGACGACCTCGGCGGACTCCAGGTAGTCGGCGTTGCGCTGCGGGCGGCCGCGCTCGTCGAGGGTGAAGAGCGAGGGGAGTACGGCGTCGGTGACGCGTGTGGTGGAGGCGTCCGCGTCGGCCTGGAAGGCGTTGAGGGTGGCCGGCTTCGTGTCGAGGGCCCAGCGCACCGTGCCGCCGTCGGCCACCTGGTCGCGTCCGGCCGGGGCGATGTCCTGGGGGGCCGCCGCCGCCCGCGCCGTGCCGTCGCCCGAGGAGCAGCCGGCCAGTGCGGGCAGCGTGAGCACACCGGCGGTGACGAGCGCGAGGCAGGGGAAGGCCCGGCCCCACCGGGGCGTGCGGAGGGGTGCCTTCCTGCGGGGTGCCTCCCCGGGGGAGACCTTCCCGCGGGGGACGCCGACGTGGGACATGGCTGGTACCTCCAGGGCCGGCCCGGCCCACACCCTGTCGGAATGGGTCCGGTTTTTCACATTTGGCGGCATATGATGGTGATCACATCTACTCCTCATCCACTGAAAAGGACCCCGCGCGTGGGCCGTCGGCGACACGGCGGCACACCCCGCGAACCCCACCCGTGCGGCCCAACAGAAGGGGGCGCACGGGTCGGCGCGCGCCGAGAATCGCTGCACGTCCCTTCACAAGGAGGGATGTGACGCGCGACACTCACAGGCGCATGAGAGTGACCACGCGCCACCGTGGAAAAGAGGGCACCCATGTCCCTGCAGGACGACCTGGCGGCGGTTCAGCGCTGCCTCGACACTCTGGTCCAGTCGGTCGGACGGCTGGAGGAGCAGGTCGGCGGCGGCAGCCTGGAGATCAGGCGTGTACGCACCGACGCGAGCCACCTCCGCGAGAGCCTCGTCCTGCTGGCCGAGGCCGCCCCCGCCTTGCACCGCCCCCCGTCGCGCCTCGACCTGGTGGCCATCTCGGACGACCCGTACAACAGCGCGCTGTGGACGGACTCGGACGACGAGGGTCTCGGCGCCCGTGACCGGCGCGCGCCGTAGCGGCCCGGCCCCGTAACGTCCCGCACCCCAGCGGCCCTCGACGCAGCGGACCGCGCCCCAGCGGTACGCACCGGTCCGGTCCGCCGTCCGTCGCCCCTCCCCGCCCTGTCCCGACTGCCCGCTCCACACGGAGTCCTCGTTGGCCACTGGTACGGAACCCCAGCCCCGCACGGACGTCCCCGGCGCCCATGGCGTCCACGACGCCTCGCGCGCCACGATCGCCGCCCGCCATCTGCGTACGGACCGCTGGTGGCTGGCGCCCGCCGCGACCGCCGCCGGGCTGCTCGCATTCGTCGTGTACTCGACCTGGCGGGCCTTCGCGAACGCCGACTACTACGCGGCGCCCTACGTCTCGCCGTTCTACTCGCCCTGCCTGGCGGAGAACTGCGTACCGATGAAGGGCGGCCCCAACTGGGAGATCCTCGGCAGCTGGTGGGGCCTGTCCCCCGCGCTGCTGATCCTGGTCTTCCCGCTCGGCTTCCGGCTGACCTGCTACTACTACCGCAAGGCCTACTACCGGGGCTTCTGGGCCTCGCCCCCGGCCTGCGCCGTCGCCGAGCCGCACAAGAAGTACACCGGCGAGACCCGCTTCCCGCTGGTGCTCCAGAACATCCACCGGTACTTCTTCTACGCCGCCGTCCCGGTCGCCGGGATCCTGACCTACGACACCGTGCTGGCCTTCCGCGACGAGACGTACGCCTGGGGCCACATGGGCCTGGGCACCCTCGTCTTCCTGGTCAACATCGCGCTGATCTGGGCGTACACCTTCTCCTGCCACTCCTGCCGGCACATCGTCGGCGGCAGGCTCAAGCACTTCTCCAAGCACCCGGTGCGCTACCGGCTGTGGGGCTGGGTCAGCAGGCTCAACGCCCGTCACATGGTGCTCGCCTGGGCCTCGCTGATCAGCGTCGCGCTCGCCGACTTCTACGTGTACCTGCTGGCGTCCGGCGCCTTCGAGGACCCGCGGCTGTTCTAGACGACCGGACAGGACAACTGGACGACCGGACGAAAGGTGCCCGATGACGCAACTCGAACGGCAGCAGTGGGACGTCGTCGTGGTCGGCGCGGGCGGCGCCGGACTGCGCGCCGCCATCGAGGCGCGGGAGCGGGGGGCCCGTACCGCGGTCATCTGCAAGTCGCTCTTCGGCAAGGCGCACACGGTGATGGCCGAGGGCGGCATCGCCGCGTCCATGGGCAACGTGAACTCCGGCGACAACTGGCAGGTCCACTTCCGCGACACCATGCGCGGCGGCAAGTTCCTCAACCAGTGGCGGATGGCGGAGCTGCACGCGCGCGAGGCGCCCGACCGGGTGTGGGAGCTGGAGACCTGGGGCGCGCTGTTCGACCGTACGCCGGACGGGAGGATCTCGCAGCGCAACTTCGGCGGGCACGAGTACCCGCGCCTCGCGCACGTCGGCGACCGGACCGGCCTGGAGCTGATCCGCACCCTCCAGCAGAAGATCGTCGCGCTCCAGCAGGAGGACTTCCGCGAATCCGGCGACTACGAGGCGCGGTTGAAGGTCTTCCAGGAGTGCACGGTCACCCGCGTGCTGAAGGACGCGGACGACCGCGTCGCGGGGACCTTCTGCTACGAGCGCGAGTCCGGCCGCTTCTTCGTGCTGGAGGCACCGGCCGTGGTGCTGGCCACCGGCGGCATCGGCAAGTCCTTCAAGGTGACGTCGAACTCGTGGGAGTACACGGGCGACGGCCACGCGCTGGCACTGCTCGCGGGGGCGCCGCTGCTCAACATGGAGTTCGTGCAGTTCCACCCGACCGGGATGGTCTGGCCGCCCTCGGTGAAGGGCATCCTCGTCACCGAGTCGGTGCGCGGCGACGGCGGCGTCCTGCGCAACTCCGAGGGCAAGCGGTTCATGTTCGACTACGTCCCGGACGTCTTCAAGGAGAAGTACGCGCAGTCCGAGGAGGAGGGCGACCGCTGGTACGAGGACCCGGACAGCAACCGGCGTCCCCCCGAGCTGCTCCCCCGCGACGAGGTCGCGCGCGCCATCAACTCCGAGGTGAAGGCGGGCCGCGGCTCCCCGCACGGCGGTGTCTTCCTCGACGTGTCGACGCGCATGCCGGCCGAGACGATCCGGCGCCGGCTGCCGTCGATGTACCACCAGTTCAAGGAGCTGGCGGACGTCGACATCACCGCCGAGGCGATGGAGGTCGGGCCGACCTGCCACTACGTGATGGGCGGAGTCGCCGTCGATTCCGACACCGCCGCGACCCGTACCGTCCCGGGGCTGTACGCCGCGGGCGAGGTGGCGGGCGGCATGCACGGCTCCAACCGGCTCGGCGGCAACTCGCTCTCGGACCTGCTGGTCTTCGGCCGCAGGGCCGGCCTGCACGCCGCGCGGTACGCGATCGGGTTCGGGGCCGGGGCCGCACGGCCGCGGCCGGACACCGCCCAGGTGGACGCGGCGGCGGCCGAGGCGCTGCGCCCGTTCGGCGCGCAGGGGCCGGAGCCGGGCGCGACCGACACGCGTCCGCCGGAGAACCCGTACACCCTCCACCAGGAACTCCAGCAGACGATGAACGACCTGGTCGGCATCATCAGGCGGGCGCCGGAGATGGAGCGGGCCCTGGAGAAGCTGGCCGACCTGCGGGTACGGGCACTCCGGGCCGGGGTCGGAGGCCACCGGCAGTTCAACCCGGGCTGGCACCTCGCGCTGGACCTGCGGAACATGCTGCTGGTCAGCGAGTGCGTCGCGCGGGCCGCGCTGGAGCGTACCGAGAGCCGTGGGGGTCACACCCGCGAGGACTGCCCGTCCATGGAGCGCGCGTGGCGCCGCGCCAATCTCCTGTGTCAGTTGACCGACCCGTCGGGTGCGATGGCGCCAGCCGATCCGACGCAGGGCCAGATCTCGCTCGTACGGGAGACCACCGAGCCCATCCGCCCCGATCTGCTGGGCCTCTTCGAGAAGGAAGAGCTGGTCAAGTACCTGACCGAAGAGGAGCTCCTGTCTTGACATCCTCCCCCTCGTGAACGAGGGGGATTCCTCACTTCGCAGTGAGGGTTTCCTGCTTCGCAGCAGGTTGCCCCGTCCGGGAGGATTCCCGTTGAGGTCTTACACCCGCTCCACAGGCTGTAACCGCCAGTCCGGCGGCCAGAATATTGCGCGCCACGTTCACATCGCGGTCATGCGTGGTACCGCAGTCGCACGTCCACTGGCGGACGCTCAACGGCATTTTCTCTCGGATCGTGCCGCATGCGGAGCAGAGCTTGGTGGAGGGGAACCAGCGGTCGATGGTGACCAGCTTCCGCCCGTACCAGGCGCACTTGTACTCCAGCATGGAACGCATGTCGGTCCAGGCCGCGTCCGAGATGGCGCGGGCCAGGCTCTTGTTCTTGACCATGTTGCGTACGGTCAGGTCCTCGATCACGATCGTTTGGTTTTCACGAACGAGTCGAGTGGTGAGCTGGTGCAGGAAGTCCCGGCGCCGGTCGGCGATCCGGGCGTGCGCCTTGGCGACTTTGATGCGGGCCTTGTCCCGGTTGCGGGAGCCCTTCTCCTTTTTCGCCAGGGCCCGCTGGGCCTCGGCCAGGCGTGCGCGGTCCCGGCGTTCGTGCCGGGGGTTGGTGATCTTCTCCCCGGTGGAGAGGGTCACGAGGCTGGTGATCCCCGCGTCGATGCCGACGGCGGTGTCCAGCGTCGGCAGAGGCTTGACGGACGCGTCCTCGCACAGCATGGACACGAACCAGCGGCCCGCGCTGTCCTGGGACACGGTCACGGTGGACGGCTCGGCCCCGTCGGGCAGAGGCCGGGACCACACGATCGCGAGTGGGGTTTTCATCTTCGCGAGCGTCAGCGCACCGTTGTGGTATTTGAACGCCGACTTGGTGTACTCCGCACTGCGGCGGGTTTTCTTCTTCGACTTAAACCGGGGGTATTTCGCCCGGCCCTCGAAGAAGTTCGAGAACGCGCCTTGCAGATGCCGCAGCGTCTGCTGCAACGGCACCGACGACACCTCGCAGAGGAAGGCCGACTCTTCGGTCTTCTTCCACTGCGTCAGCATCGCGGAGGTGGCGTTGTAGTTCACCCGTTCCTGACGCTGGTACCACGCGACCGTGCGGGCTTCCAGCGCCAGGTTGTAGACCTTGCGGACACACCCGAACGTGCGCGACAGCTCCGCCGCCTGCTCGTTCGTGGGGTGAAAGCGGAACTTGAACGCCCGCTTCACCAGCTCGGTCTTCACATCCCACTAACCACCAGACCCGTTAATAAGACACGGACAGCCAGAACGGATACGCACGAGACCAAGGACGCGCTTTTTCCCCGAGCTAATGCACGGGGTATCCACTCAAGGAGATTGGGATGAGCGGCTACACAGCGGCCTTCAGGGTCTGGCGTGGTGATGCGGACGGCGGGGCCCTGGAGGACTTCGAGGTCGAGGTGAACGAGGGCGAGGTCGTCCTCGACATCGTCCACCGCCTCCAGGCCACCCGGGTGCCGGACCTGGCGGTGCGCTGGAACTGCAAGGCGGGCAAGTGCGGTTCGTGCAGCGCGGAGATCAACGGGCGGCCGCGGCTGATGTGCATGACGCGCATGTCGGTCTTCTCGCGCGAGGAGACGGTCACCATCACACCGCTGCGCGCCTTCCCCGTCGTCCGCGACCTGGTGACGGACGTGTCCTTCAACTACGCGAAGGCACGGGAGGTGCCCGCCTTCGTACCGCCTCCGGGGGTCGCGGCGGGCGACTACCGGATGCAGCAGATCGACGTGGAGCGGCCGCAGGAGTTCCGCAAGTGCATCGAGTGCTTCCTGTGCCAGGACACCTGCCACGTGGTGCGCGACCACGAGGAGAACAAGGAGTCCTTCGCCGGTCCGCGGTTCCTGATGCGGATCGCCGAGCTGGACATGCACCCGCTGGACGCGGCGGCCGAGGCCGGCGTCGACCGCAAGAAGACCGCGCAGGACGAGCACGGGCTCGGCTACTGCAACATCACCAAGTGCTGCTCGGAGGTCTGTCCCGAGAACATCAAGATCACGGACAACGCCCTGATCCCCCTGAAGGAGCGGGCCGCCGACCGCAAGTACGATCCGCTGGTCCGGCTGGGCAACAAGATCTTCCGGCGCCCGGAATAGCGGCGGTACGCCGCCACGCTGCACCTGTCGCAACGAGCCGACGAGACGACGGGGAACGTACGCATGTGGAACGGTGACGCACTCGATCTGGACGCCTACCTGGCCCATCTGGGGTACGAGGGGGACCGCTCCCCCACCCTGGAGACCTTGCGCGGGCTGCACCGCGCACACGTGCTGAGCGTGCGCTGGGAGAACCTGGAAGCGGTTCTGCGGGGGGACGTCCCGCTCGATCCGGCCGCGCTCCAGAGCAAGATGATCGGCAACCCGCGCGGCGGCTACTGCTTCGAGCACGCCTCGCTGTACGCCGCGGCCCTGGAGCGGCTGGGCTTCCGGTTCTTCGCGGTCCTGGGCCGCATCCGGATGGGCGCGCCCAAGATGCTGCCCACCACGCACGCCATGCTGATCGTGGAGGCCGACGGTCGGCGCTGGCTGAGCGACATCGGCTTCGGGGCGAGCCCGCTGGAGCCGATCGAGCTGACGGACGGCACGCACACCACGGACGGCGTGTGGGCGTACCGGCTGCGGCGCGGGGAGGTCACGCCGGGCGCGGACGGGTGGACGCTCTACCAGCCGGCCCGCGAGGGCGAGAGCGACGACACCGGTGACGGGTGGATGGCGCGGCACACCTTCACCCTCGACCCGCAGTACCCGGTCGACTTCCGGATGGCGAACCACTTCATCGCGACGAGCCCGCACTCCCCCTTCAGCCACCGCCCCTTCGTCCAGCGGGTGCACCCCGACCGGCTGTACGTCCTGGACAACCGCACGCTGACCACCGTCGGGCCGGGTGCCGCCGGGCCGCCGGAGGTGCGGGAGCTGGAGCCGGAGGAGGTACCGAAGGTCCTGGCGGACGTGTTCGGCATCGAGCTCACCCCGGACGACGCGGACCTGCTCCTGACGAAGCTGGTCTGACGCCGGCGGCGCCGTCCCGGCCCCGCGCCTCGGACCCCTCCCCCCGGACACCCCCGGGGGGGAAGCCCCACGAGGCCGGAATCGCCGGGGGCGGGACGGGAACGTGCCCCGCGGGGCACGTTCCCGTCCCGCCCTCCGCTCGCGAGCCGCGCAGCACGGACATAACCTCACAGACGTGACGCGAACCGCCGCCGCCCGGATCCTCCTCAGCACCCTGCTCGCGGCCTGGTGTCTCGCGGTGCCCACGGCCCCCGCATCCGCCGAGGACCCCCTCCGCCTCTCCCGCGACGGCCAGATCACCGACGGGGCGGGCGCGCTCGGCGACCGTACGGACGACGTCGAGGCCGCGCTGGACCGCCTCTACGACACCCGCCGCGTCCAGCTCTTCGTCGCGTACGTCCGTGACTTCTCCGGGAGGCCCGGGCAGAGCTGGGCCGACGCCACCGCCGGGCGCAGCGGCCTCGGCCGCGACGACGTGCTGCTCGCGGTCGCCACCCACGACCGGCAGTACGCCTACTCCGTCGACCAGGACTCGCGCCTCACCGACACCCAGCTCGACGACGTCGCCAGGACCGCGATCGAACCCGCCCTGCGGGAGAACGACTGGGCGGGCGCGGCGATCGGCGCCGCGAACGGCTGCGCCGCGGTGCTCGCCGGGCAGCCCGTCCCGGTCCCCACCCTCACGCCGGGCGAAGCCGACCCCGGCGGCGGCGCGGGGGACGGCGTGGGCGGCGCCGGGGATCTGGTGCTTCCCGTGGTCGCGGTCGGCGCGGCCGGTGCGCTGGCGGCGTACACGTACACCCGGCGCAGGAGGCGCGCGAGCACCCGGACCACGCCCGCCCGGGAGGCCCAGGCGGTCCGGGAGGTCCGGGAGCCGGAGATCCCGCTGTCCGAGCTGGACGCGCGGGCCGGGCGGGAGCTCGTCGGGACGGACGACGCGATCCGCACGAGCGAGGAGGAACTGGGCTTCGCGACCGCCCAGTTCGGCGAGGAGGCGGCCCGCCCCTTCGCCGAGGCGCTCGCACACGCCAGGAGCGAGCTGGCCGTCGCCTTCCGGCTGCGCCAGCAGCTCGACGACGCCCACCCGGAGGACGACGCCGTCCGCCGCCGCATGCTCGACGAGATCGTCGCCCGCTGCGCCGAGGCCAACCGCCGGCTCGACGCCGAGGCCGAGTCGTTCGACCGACTGCGCGCCCTGGAGCAGAACGCCCCGCAGGCGCTGGCCGCCGCCGAGGCGGCGTTCCGCGATCTCGCCGGGCGTACGGGGACGGCGGAGGCGGTGCTGACCGCGATGCGCGGACGGTACGCCGACTCCGCGGCCGCGCCGGTCGCCGGCCACGCCGAGCGGGCCAAGGACCGGCTCGCCTTCGCGACCGGCAGTCTCTCCGAGGCCCGGCAGGCGGTGAACGCGGGCGACACGGGCCGGGCGGCCGTGTTCGTACGGGCCGCCGAGAGCGCCGTCGGCCAGGCGGCCACGCTCATCGACGCCGTCGACCGCCGGGCGCGCGAGCTCGCCGAGGCGGCGGGCAGACTGCCCGGCGCGCTGACCGAGACCGAGACCGACCTGGCCGACGCCCGCGGTCTTCTGGAGGGCCTCAGGTCCGCGGCGGAAGGCGGTGGCGGCGGAGCCCCGACCGCCGGCCTCCAGGGGCGCATCGCCCGCGCGGAGGCGGTGGTCACCGGCGTACGGCAGGAGGAGCGGTCGGGGCGGTACGACCCGATCGACGCCCTGCGCCGCGTCGAGGAGGCCGACTCGGTGCTCGACGCGACCCTGGCGGGGGCGCGCGAGCGCGAGACGGCGGCCCAGCGGGCACGCGCCCTGCTGGGCCAGGCCACGCTCGCCGCCCGTGCCACGGCCGGGGCGGCCGCCGACTACATCACCACGCACCGGGGCGCGGTCGGCAGCCGGGCCCGCACCCGGCTCGCGGAGGCGCAGCGCCACCTCGAACGGTCCGCGGCAACCGCGCCGTCCGACGCGCCCGGCGCGCTCGCCGAGGCCCAGCGGGCGGACGCCATGGCCCGGCAGGCGCAGAGCCTGGCCGAACAGGACGTACGCGGGTACGACGGCGGCTTCGCCGGCGCGGGCGGCGCGGCCGGAGCCGGCCTGGACGGGGCCGTGCTCGGCGGCATCCTCCTCGGCGGCCTCCTCGGCGGCGGCCGGAGCGTGGGCGGCTTCGGCGGGGGCGGAGGTTTCGGCGGCGGGGGCTTCGGCGGCGGCCCCGGCAGTTTCGGCGGCGGGGGCACGCGGGGCCGCAGGGGCGGCGGCGGCCGGTTCTGACCCGTACACCGCTCGTACACCACTCAAGGAGACGCGCATGACGAAGCAGACGGTCCTCGGCCGCGTGACCCAGCTCGCGAGGGCCAACGTCCACTCCCTCCTCGACCAGGCCGAGGATCCGCAGAAGATGCTGGACCAGCTGATCCGCGACTACACCGACAACATCAGGGAGGCCGAGGAGGCCGTCGCGGCCACCGTCGGCAATCTGCGGCTCCTGGAGATGGACCACGAGGAGGACGTCGAGGCGGCCAGGGAGTGGGGCGTCAAGGCGCTCGCCGCCAGCAGGAAGGCGGACGAGATGCGCGGCGCCGGGCCGGCCGCGCAGGCGGACGCCTTCGACCGCCTCGCCAAGGTGGCGCTCCAGCGGCAGCTCCGGTCCGAGAGGGAGGCGGAGGCCGCCGAGCCGCTCATCGCCACGCAGACGGAGGTGGTCGACAAGCTCAAGGCCGGTCTGGTGCGGATGAGGACCCAGCTGACCGAACTGACCTCCAAGCGCGACGAGCTGGGGGCCCGCGCCGCCTCCGCGCGGGCGCAGAACCGGATGACGGACGCCGTGAAGAGCGTCGACGTCCTGGACCCGACGAGCGAACTGAGCCGCTTCGAGGACAAGGTGCGCCGCGAGGAGGCGAAGGCGATGGGCAGGCAGGAGCTGGCCGCTTCGTCCCTGGACGCCCAGTTCGAGCAGCTGGACAACCTGGGCGACGACGCCGAGATCGAGTCCAGGCTGGCCGCCATGAAGGCCCGGTGACCGCCGTTGCGTGTCGGCTCCGGTCCCCCGGCTCCCGCTTCGCCGTCAGAAGAGGCTCAGCAGCTCGTCGACACTGAGCTCGCCCTTCTCCGCCTCCCCCGTCGGCAGGGCGAGTTCGAACCAGACCGTCTTCCCGCGCGGGGTGCGCCGCGAGCCCCACGCGGCGCTGAGCAGGTCCACCAGCTGAAGCCCGCGCCCGCCCTCGTCGGTGTCACGGGCCCGGCGCCGCCGCGGCTGGACGAGGCCCGCGTCCCACACCTCGCACACGAGCGTACGGTCGAGGAGCAGCCGGATCCTGATCTCGCCCTCGCCGTACCGCAGGGCGTTGGTCACCAGCTCACTGACCAGCAACTCCGTGGTGTCCACCAGGTCTTCGAGGCCCCAGGACAGCAGCTGCGCCCGCGCCAGCTCCCGCGCCCGGCCCACCGAGCGCGGCTCGCGCGGCAGCCGCCAGTCGCCGACGGAATCGGCGGGCAGCCCCTGGATGCGGGCCATCAGCAGGGCGATGTCGTCCTCGCCGTGCCGGGTGTCGAGGGTGCTCAGCACGTGGTCGCAGACCTCCTCCAGGGGACGCACCGAATCGGCGAGCGCCCCGCGGAACTCGCGCAGCCCCTCGTCGAGCGGATGGTCCCTCGACTCGACGAGCCCGTCCGTGTAGAGGGCGAGCAGCGCGCCCTCGGCCACCTCGACCTCGACCTCCTCGAAGGGCTCGCCGCCGACGCCGAGCGGCATGCCCGGCGGTACGTCGAGCAGCAGTGCCTCCTCGCCCGGTTCGACGAGGACGGGCGGCAGGTGGCCGGCGTTGGCGAACGTACAGCGGCGGGTGACCGGGTCGTAGACGGCGTACACGCAGGTCGCGAGGTAGACCTCGGAGAGGTCGGCCTCGCGCGCCTTGTGGGCGGCGCGCGAGGCGTGCTGCGCGCCGCTGGGCGAGCCGAGGCCGCGCGCGATCTCGTCGAGGGCGTAGAGGACTTCGGCGGGCTCCAGGTCGAGGAGCGCCAAGGTCCGTACCGCCGTGCGCAGTTCGCCCATGGCGACGGCGGCGCGCAGGCCGCGGCCCATCACGTCGCCGACGACCAGGGCCGTGCGGTGGCCGGGCAGTTCGATGACGTCGAACCAGTCGCCGCCCACCTCGGTCGCGGTGTTGCCGGGCAGATAGCGGCAGGCGATGTCGAGCCCGGCGGCCTCGGGGTCGCCGGGGGGCAGCAGGCTGCGCTGGAGGATCAGGGCGCGCTCGTGCTCACGCCGGTAGAGGCGGGCGTTGTCGATGCAGACGGCGGCGCGCGCGGCGAGCTCGGTGGCGAGCGCGAGGTCGCGCTCGCCGAAGGGCTCGCTCCCCTTCGCGCGGGAGAACTGGACGAGGCCGACGACGGTGTCGTGGGCGACCATCGGCACGGCGAGCGTGGTGTGGACGAGGCTGCCCTCCTCACCGGGCACGATCCGGGCGCGGGCGGTGCGCAGGGCGCTCGCGCAGGGCGAGCTGAACGGGTAGCGGTGGACGTCGCCGACCTCGGCCGGCGCCTGGTCGTCGCCGCCGGCGAGGCGGGCCGGGACGGCCGGCGGGCCGTCCGAGACCGCGCTGGCGAAGGCCACGCGGCGCAGCTCGGCGCTGCCGTCGGCCCGGCCCGGCGGGGCCTCGTCACCGGCCAGGAGCCCTTGGTAGAGGTCGACGGACGCGAGGTCGCAGAAGCCGGGGACGGCTACGCCGAGGAGTTCGCGGGCGGTGGTCTCCAGGTCGAGGGAGTTGCCGATACGGGCGCCGGCCTCGTTCAGCAGGGCGAGGTTGCGGCGGGCGTCGGCGGCCTCGCGGGCGGCGACGTGGCGGCGGGTCACGTCGGTGGCGAGCCCGGCGACTCCGATGGTGCGGCCGGATCCGCTGTGCACCCGGTAGAGGTTGACCGACCAGTGCCTGCGCTCCGTCTCGCCGGGGGCGGTGCCGACGATCTGCAGGTCGGTGACGGCCTCGCCGGTCTCCAGGACCCGCTCCAGGGCCGCGGTCATCCGGTCGGCCTCGGGGCGGGAGAGGTAGTCGTGGACGGTGCGGCCGCGGTGGTCGGCCGCGCTGCCGCCGAAGACGGTGGCGAAGCGCTGGTTGGCGCGCTGCACGGTGAGGTCCGTACCGAAAAGCAGGAAACCGAAAGGAGATTGACCGAAAATGGCCTGCGAAGCAGCGAGGTCGGTCTCGATCCGGCGCACGGCACGGATGTCGACGACGATGCAGAGCGCGGCCCGCTCGCCGTCGGTCGCCGCGCTGGGCATCACATAGATCTCCGCGACGCCCTGCGCGCCCTGCTCACCCTCACGGCCGGGCGTCCGGAACGGGACGAGGCCCGTCCACTCCTTGCCGTCGAGGATCCCGGCGAGCCGGTGCTGTCCGCGCATCCGCAGCTCGGGGGGCATGAAGGTCTCGACCGGGTCCTTGCCCACGACCTCGTCGGCGGCCAGGCCGAACAGCTCTTCGGCCCGCCTGCTCCACTGCTCGACCAGCCCCTCGGGGCCCACCGAGAAGGAGGCGACTCCGATGTAGTCGTAGATCGAGCCGGGCGGGCTGTTCTGCCACATCACTTCGCCAGCTGTCGCTGGTATCTCGTTCACGCGACCGTCCCCTCCAGCTCAGCGCACCGGACCGGTCCTTCCCGCAGTATTCAGCACTACGGTCACAACCTGCACGGCGTTCACGATCACAGCACGGTCTCGTTCCTTTTCGGCCAGGAAAGATTTCCCCCGAGGTGATCGCTGTCCCTTCCCTCTTCTAACCAGGGAGAGCCAGCTCGAACCACACCGTCTTGCCCGTTCTGCCCCGCCGGGTGCCCCATCGCCGGGCGGAACAGGCCACCAGTTGCAGACCGCGTCCTCCCTCGTCATCGGGGCCCGCGGCCCGCTCCAGGGGCGGATCCGGAAGCGGGTCCGAGACCTCGACCACCAGTACGGGCCGCGCGCCCGGCGGGTGGCCGTCGGTGGCGGGGCACAGGAGGCGGACCCCGATCGGCCCGGACGCGTACCGCAAGGAATTGGTCACCAGCTCACTGACCAGCAGTACCGTCATGTCTCCGACGGCATCCGACAGGTCCCAGGCACGCAGCGCGTCCCGGACGGCATGGCGGGCGGCACGGACGACACCGGGCTCAGCAGGGAACGACCACTCGGCGCAAGCGCCGTCGGTGTCGATCACGCCGATCACATCCCAGATCCCAGACCTGCAGCAGACCCGCGTCCTTTTTCGTGGGGTTAATCAGCACATACCCGATATGAGGTCCGAGCTACCGCAGTCCTGGGTGCACAGTGGCACGAACGGCGTACAGGACCCCGCCGCACGCCCCGCGGCCGGGGCTCCGGGTCCGCGTGGGGGCCGTGTGTGCGGCGGGGGGTCGTGCGGCGGGGGTCGCGGCGTCCGTCACGCCTGCGCGGCGGTCCCCGGCAGAGCGCTCAGGCGGCGTATCGCCTCGGCGACGGCGGGGCGGTCCTGGACGAGCCAGTCCACGGTGTCCGCCTCGTGCGGAAGGAGCCAGCGCAGGGCGTCGTGGTCCTGGAGCGGGCGAGGGGTGCCGGACAGCAGCCGGACGGTCCACACCTGAAGGACGTAACCGGGCTTGAGGGGCCACTCGCCGGGGATGCGCTCCCTCACGTCCGCCTCGACGCCCAGCTCTTCACGCAGCTCGCGCACGAGCGCCCGCTCCGGGCTCTCGCCGGGCTCGACCTTGCCGCCGGGCAGCTCCCAGCCGCCGGCCAGCTCGGGCGGGGCGCTGCGGCGCGCGGCCAGCAGCCGCCCCTCGTGGAACACGGCTGCGCCCACCACCACGACACGGTCAGTCACGCCAGTCATGCCCCGGAGCCTACGGCGTACGGGAAAAGCGGCGGGACGCGACCGCGCGGTCCCGGACGGGTGGTTCCGGACGGGTGGCCACGGGACGGGTGGCTACTGGACGCTCTGGCCGACCCGTTCGACCCAGTACAGCTGCTTGTGGCCGCGGTCGTCGAAGCTGTCGACGATCTTCTGCGCCTCGGCCCTGGTCGCGTACCGGCCGACGCGGTACCGGTTGCCGTTGTCGTCCTGCCGTATGACCAGCCACGGGAGCACAGCGCCGCTGTCGCTCATCGTGCGCCTCCGTCCGCCGGTGTGCCCGTTTCTAAGGATCCCCAGGAAACCGCAGTCCGCATATGCCCGACCCTACGCCTGACCTTCACTCAGCGGATACGCTTTTACACAAAGAGGTACGCAACAAGCCATGGGAAAGGGGGCGCGCTCCGACGAGTGCGCCCCCTGTTCCCGACGGCCGTTCAGCCCTCGCGCGGCGGCAGGGGCAGCGTCGGCACCGGGATCAGCACGGGGCCCGCCGCCTCCCCCTTGCGGCACATGTCACCGCACTCCGAGTCGAGTGGGCAGCACAGCGAGCAGACGGCCCCCGACCGGGCGGGGCAGTCGGCGACGTCCGGCAGTTCGTACGCCGTCTCGCGGTCGGCGCAGGCGAGAAGAGGTCCGGCCAGGACGGCGAGCCGCTGATCGGCGGCTTCCCGTCCGTCCGGTGTGCGGGTGCGCACGGGAAATGAGGACCGGGACATGACAGCCCGTCACGGCCGTCGGTCACCCGGGCCTCACGGGATCCGGCGGTGCGTCGACTCGGGATCACGGCGGGCGGAGGAGCTGTCCGCGCATCAGCCGTCGACCGCTTCGCACCGGTCACTTCACGGGCAGGTGGTAGGCGATCCGGTAGCGGTCGGCCGGGACCACCACATCGGCCGTCTCGACCGCCATCCCCGAGGCGTAGTACGTCCGCTCGATGACCAGCACCGCATGGCCCGGTACGCCGCCGAGCCTGAGCAGCTCCTCCGCGAGGCCGGGGCGTGCGCCGACCTCCTCCACCACGTTGTCCACGACGATGTCGAGGGCGGCCATCCGCTCGACGACGCCGCAGCCGGCCAGCGGGCCCTCCTCGGGCAGCATCACGGGCGTACGCCCCGTGACGGCGAGGGGCTCCCAGGAGGTGGAGAGCATCATCGCCTCGCCGGCGTCCCTGAAGACGTACCGCGTGCGCATCACGCGGTCGCCCTCCTGGATGCCGAGCCGCTTGGCGATGGACGCGGTCGCCTCCTCCTGCTCGCTGCCGGACTCCCAGGTGCCGCGCGCGCCGGCCTCCGACTGCTCCTGCCGGAACGGGGTCGAGGGTGCCGTCCCCCGGTAGCCGGCGCGGGAGATGCGGCGCGGGACGGGCTGCTCGCGCACGTACGTGCCGGAACCGGAGCGGCCTTCCACCAGGCCCTCCGCCATCAGGACCTTGCGGGCCTCCAGGGCGACGGTGTCGGAGACGCCGTACTCCGCGCGGATGCGGGCCTGGGAGGGGAGGCGGGTGTGGGGTGGCAGGGAACCGTCGGCGATCTTCTGCCGTAGATCGCCCGCGACGCGCAGATAGGCCGGCTGCTCACCGAATGTCACTGGCCACTCCCATCAGGTTGACAGACAGCAACAGCGTCGCAACCGTAGGTTGTTGACCGCAAGCACGGGCCAAAGTTTCACCCGAAGTGATGACTTGCTTTTACGCAGGGCCTTACCGTGGGTATGGATGCCAGCCCCTCACCCCGGAATCGGCCGATTCGATTCCGTTTCCGGCCCCCGCACCCCCGTCCGGCGACTCACCGTCAGGAAGGCCGTGGGCAGCGCATGCGGGGGCGGCACGGTGCGGGCGCGGTACGGGCGCGGCATGGCCGCGGTTCAGGTGATCAGGCGCAGGGCGAAGCGCAGCGAGTGGGCGAAGATGTCTTCCACCTCCTCGTCGGGCAGTCCGTACCAGCCGTGATCGGCGTCCGGCACCGTACGCAACTCGACCGGTGCACCGGCGCCCTTGAGGCCGGCGGCCAGGGCTTCGCTGTTCGCGCACGACACCATGGTGTCCTTCTCGCCGTGGACGAGCAGGAAGGGCGGCGCGTCGGAGCGGACGTGCGTGAGGGGGCTCGCGGCGCGGGCGCGGTCGGGGGCGGCGGCCGGGGCGGCCCCGATCAGCAGGGCCTCCGGGGTGGCCGGGTTCGCGGGGTCGTAGCCGTCGCGGGGGGTGGTCAGATCGCTCGGACCGTACCAGACGACGGCGCCGGCCAGGGGCGGGTCGGCGTGGGTGAGGGCGAGGTGGGAGGCGAGGTGCCCGCCGGCGGACTCTCCCCACACCACCGTCCGCCCGGTGTCGATGCCGAGCTCCGCCGAGCGCAGCGTGAGCCAGCGCAGTGCGGTGCGGAGGTCCTCCAGCGGGGCGGGGAAGGCGGCTTCGCCGCTGAGCCGGTAGTCGGCGCAGGCGACCGCGACCCCCGCCGCCGCGATGCGGGCGAAGGGCCCCGGGGTCCAGTGGCGCGTACGCAGGCCCATGTCGTCGCGGCGTCCGCGGCGCCAGGCACCGCCGTGCACGAACAGCACCAGCGGGGCGGGCCCGGCCGGGGCGGCCCCGGGCAGCCACAGATCGAGTTCCAGCGGGCGGCTGCCCTCGACGGCACCGCAGGGGACGCCGCGCAGCACGCGTACGCCGGACTCCTCCCCGCACCCGTACGCGACGGAGGGCGGCAGGGGGGCGACGTCCGGGTGGGGCGCGGCGATCAGCTCCCGCAGGGAGGGACGGCCGGGCCTCACCGCGTCCGCCACTGGTGGTCGGGCAGGAAGCGCACGTCGAACTCCTGGGGGACGGTGCCGAACTTGTGGGGTTCGGGCACGACGGGCGCCTTCGGCAGGCCCAGTTCCTCGGCGGGCGCGCCGAGGTTCTCGAAGAACCGCTCGAAGGTGCCCCCGGGACCGGCGGCGACGCCGACGACCTGGCTGTGGTGGCGCTCCATGCGGTAGGCGTGCCGGCAGTTCTTCGGTACGAAACCGAAGTCGCCCGGGGTGAGGAGCTTTTCCTGCTGGTCGCCCTCGGTGTCCTCGACGAACAGCCGGACCGCTCCCTGGGTGATGTAGAAGACCTCGTGGGTGTCGGTGTGCAGGTGGGCCGGGATGAGGTCGCCCTTGGGGCCTTCGACGGTGAAGAAGTTGAAGGTGTTCTCGGTCTGCTCGCCGCCCGCGTAGACGGTGATCAGGTCGCCGAACAGGTGGGCGCGGTCCCCCTCGCCCCTCTCGACGAAATAGGGCTTCCCCGGTTCGGCGGGGATGCGCGAGGCGCGCCGGTAGCGGGTGGCGTACTCGATCGTCATGGGTTCTCCCAGGGTCGGCTTCGCACAAAGAATGTCAGGTAGCCTGACATAAGAGTCGGCCGACGGGCAAGTCGTCGGCCATAAACTCGTCCCCGTCGGCCCGGCCGCCCGCATGCCGGCCCGGCCGCCCGCTCGACCCGTCCGAACGCCGCGAGGAACACGTGAGGAACAGATGAACGCCACCGGCCGCGACCTTCCCCAGTTGCTCGGCGACGCCCGGCGCTGGTTCGAGGACGCACTGCTGGCGACTCTGGACGAGGCCGGCGCGGTGCCGGTGTCCCCGACCCAGGCCCGGCTCTTCGCCGTACTGGACGAGCGGGGCACCACGGTCTCCGAGCTGGCCCGGCGGATGGGCGTCACCCGGCAGACCGCGCATCAGGCCGTGCACGGCCTGGTCGCCGACGGGCTGCTGGAACAGGTCCCCGACCCGGCCTCCGGCCGGCAGCGGCTGATCCGGCGCACCCCGGAGGGCGAACGCGCGCACCACCGGGCCGGCCTCATCCTCGCGAGGCTGGAGGAGGAGCTGGCCGGACGGATCGGCCGCGAGGCGGTCGGCGCCCTGCGGGCGGCGCTGGAGGCGCCGTGGGGCCGGCCGCCCTCCCTGGACCGGGCCTGAAGGCCACCGGGGCGCGGGGCACAGGAGCACGCGGCGGCCCGGGGGGACCCGAAGGAAGCGGTACGCGGACGCACGACAGGGGGCGGCCGCCGAAGCGACCGCCCCCCTTCATCCGTTCAGCGCGTCAGAACACGTCGGAGCGCGTCGGAGCGGATCAGAACTGGAGCGCCCAGGAGTCGATCTTCCCGATGTCGTTCGCCGCGTTGTCGCTGACCCGCAGCTTCCACGTGCCGTTGGCCACCTCCGAGGAGGCGTTGACGGTGTACGTGGTGATGAGGTTGTCGCTGCTGCCGCCCGTGCCGTAGCCCTTGAGGGTGTAGGCGGTGCCGTCGGGGGCGATCAGGTCGACCTTGAGGTCACCGACGTACGTGTGCTTGATGTCGACCGGCACGCTCAGCGTCGCGGGCGCGTTGCCGGTGACGCCGCTGACGGTGACCGGCGACTCCACGGTGGCGTTGTCGCGGATCGTGTAGTCGGTGAGGTTCTCGAACCGCTTGCCGGTGGGCGGCGGGGTGGTGTCGCCCGTGCCGACGTACAGCAGGCGGTTCGGCGAGCCGGTTCCGGGGCTGGTCACCACACCCGTGGTGGCGGCCGAGGTCAGCGCGGTGGAGACCTGGGCCGGAGTGGCGGTCCTGTTGGCCGCCAGGTAGAGCGCGGCCGCGCCCGCGACGTGCGGGGAGGCCATCGACGTACCGGAGATGGTGTTCGTCGCCGTGTCGCCGGTGCTCCAGGACGAGGTGATGGACGAGCCCGGCGCGAAGATGTCGAGGACGCTGCCGTAGTTGGAGTAGCTGGCCCTGGCGTCGGTGCTGGTGGTGGCGCCGACCGTGATCGCCTCGCCCACCCGGGCGGGCGACTTGGTGGAGGCGTCGGTGGACTCGTTGCCCGCGGCGACGGCGTAGGTGATGCCGGAGGCTATGGAGTTGCGTACGGCGGTGTCGAGGGCGGCGTCGGCGCCGCCGCCGAGGCTCATGTTCGCGACGGCCGGCTTGACGGCGTTCCTCGTCACCCAGTCGATGCCCGCGACGACCTGCGCGGTGGTGCCCGAGCCCTGGTTGTTGAGGACGCGGACGCCGACGACCTTGGCCTTCTTGGCGACGCCGTACGCGCCGCCCGCGACCGTACCGGCGACGTGCGTGCCGTGGCCGTGGCCGTCCTGCGCGGTGTTGTCGTTGTCGATGGCGTCGTAGCCGTAGGAGGCGCGGCCGCCGAAGTCGCTGTGGGTGATGCGTACGCCGGTGTCGATGACGTACGCCGTGACGCCCTCGCCGGCGGCGTCCGGGTAGGTGTAGCTCTGGTTCAGCGGGAGGGCCTTCTGGTCGATGCGGTCCAGGCCCCAGGACGGCGGGCTGGGCTGGGTCGCGCTGACGGTGAAGGTGCGGTTCTGCACGACGGAGTCGACGGCCGGGTCGGCGGCGAACTTCTTCGCCTGCGCCTCGGACAGCTCGACGGCGTACCCGTTGAGGGCCGCGGTGTACGTCTTCTTGATCTTGGCGCCGTACTCCTTCGCGAGCGCCTTGCCCTCCGCCGAACCGGCGTCCGCCGCCGCCTCGTCGAGGGTCACGATGTAACTGCCCGCGATGGTTCCGGGGGCTCCGGCGTTCAGGATCCGGCCCTCGGCGGCGGTGGCCGCGGTGGCGGGGAGGGCGGAGGCCGCGCCGAGCGCGAGGGCTACGACGGCGGTGGCACTGGCTGCGGCAATTCTTCGCCGGGAACTACGCATCACGGACATGTGAGGGATCCTCCTCATTGGCGGTGCGCTGGTGGGGGGTGGTACGGCGGTGCGGCAGTACAGCGACACGACAGGGGCATGACAAAATGACGCTTCGGGGTACGCGTCGTTTCCCGCGTCCTGCCGCCAGGCGAAAGATTGACGCATCCATAGGAATCCCACAAGAGTCAATTCGGACCTGCAATACGCCTGCCACACACCCGACATGAACGATCACCGCGCGGAGGGCTTCCTCCCGCTTTCCGCATGACGGCCCCGACGACTCCGGCCACCCCGGCGGCCACCACGACTCCAGCGACTCCAGCGGCGCCGATGGCCTACCGCTGCCCCGCCGACGGCTCCCGCGCCCCCGTCGAGTCCCCCGCCGGCACCGCCCCGCCCGCGGCGGCCTCCGGGATCCCGACCTCACCCCCTCCTCGTCCGTACCGCCGAAGTCGCCGGCAGGACGGGTGAGTTCACTGCGGCGTCACGAGGACGCGCCGGCGGGCACGGCGGCCGCCGTCACGCTCGGGGAGGGCCGCACTCCGCCCCCACCCCACCACCACCGACGCCGTTTCGGCCGAACTCGACTTCCTGGTGCCGACGTTCTCGTCCAAGGACCGCGGCGCGGTCCTGCTCGCCGGCGAACGCCACCGGGGCGCGGCCTCCGGCCTCCCGCTCCCCGCCGTGAACCGCGTACCGTACGCGGGCGCCACGACGGCCGGTTCACTGCCGACGACCGCCGCTCCGGTGACGACGCCGGGTCACGCCCGCACCCCCTTCACCGCGATCGCGCCGAGCGGCCTGCCCGGCGTATCCGGCGGGGTCGCGATGGCCGTCGGCAACGCGCCGCCCCAGAAGGAGACCGAACCGCGCCACCTCGGGGCGGTGGGATCCACCTGATCGCGGCGGCCGTCGGCCGGTCGGCCCGCACCCTGCGCACCGCCGCCCTCCGAACCGCGCCCGTGCGGCGGCGCCGCCGTCCACCCGCGTCCGTCAGCCGATCGACGTGTCGCCGAAGGACTCCAGCAGCTTGCGCAGGGAGCCGCCGAGGCGGTCGCTCTCCTCGCGGTCCAGCACGCGCAGCATGCGGGCCTCGTTGGCGAGGTGGGCGGCCATGTACTCGCGGGTGACCTCGTGGCCGTGGTCGGTGAGCCGGATCCTCACCGTGCGCCGGTCGCCGCCGCTCTCCTCGCGCACGCGCTCGACCAGCCCCTTGGCCTCCATGCGGTCGATGCGGTTGGTGATCGCGCCGGAGGTCACCATGGCGGCCTTGAGGAGTGCGCCGGCCGGCAGGGCGTACGGCGGACCGGAGCGCTGGAGGGTGGTGAGTACGTCGATCTCGCCCAGTTCGAGGCCGCGTTGGGCCGCGAACGTCCTGAACTCCTTGTCCAGTACGCGCCCGAGACGCTGAAGCCGGCCGAGGACGTGCACGGGCCAGAGGTCTTCCTCCAGGTCCGGGCGCTCCGCGATCCACTGGCCGATGATCGCGTCCACCGCGTCGCTCATCCTGATTCCCTTCAACGTAAGCAATCTCAACGTTAAGACACTTGACGTTGAGACACTGGAGCTGTTTTATCTCAACGTTGAGATTATCAAGACTGAACGACTGGAGCTCCCATGCCCGAGCCCACCCCGTCCACAACCACGGCCGCCACCTCAACCCCGCCCGCTCCGGCCGGAAACCACCGGGTCCCCGCCCTCTGGCTCGCGCTGCTCGCCACCCCCGTCGCCGCCGGCGCCAACAGCCCGGTCCTGATCCTCCCGGAGATGGCCGGCTCCTTCGGAGTCCGGCCCGCGACCACCACCTGGCTCGTCACGACGTTCGCGTGGGCCATGGCGGTCGGCACCCCGCTGATGGCGAGCCTGCTGCGCCGCCGCGGTCTGCGCACCACCCTGCGCGTGAGTACGGTCCTGGTCCTGGCCGGAACCCTGCTGGTGGCCCTCGCGCCCTGGCTGGCGCTGGCCCTGCCGGGCCGGGCGGCCCAGGCCGTGGGCGGCGCCGGACTGATCACCTCGGCCATGAGCCTGGCCGGGTCGGTCCGCCGGATGGGGGTGATCACCGCGGGCTTCGGCGTCCTCGGCGCGGCCGGCCCACTGTTCGGCTCGCTGATCGCGGACGCGTTCTCCTGGCGCGTGTCGCTCACGGTCTCCGTACTGGCCCTGCTCGCCCTCCCGGCCGTGACCCGCGCGGCCCCCCGCACGCCCCCGGCCCCCACCAACGCCTTCGACCCCCGCGGTGCCTCGCTCCTGGTGGCGCTGGCGACCGCGCTGGTCCTCGTCCCGCACCACCCGCTGCCGGCGGCCTGCGCGGCGCTCGCGGCGGCCGCGCTCCTGGCGGCCCACGTCCGTACCCGTCCCGACGGCTTCGTCCCGGCCGCGCTCCTGCGCGCCCCGGCGTTCCTGTCGGCCGCGCTGCTGGCCTGCGCCCTGTCGACGTCGTACTTCACCCTGCTCTTCGCGGTGCCCCAGCTCCTCACCGCGCGTACGCACTGGTCCACCGCCGCCATCGGCGCGGGCCAGCTGATCGCCCTCCTCGCCGGCTCCCTCCTCTCCCTGGTCCTCGCCGCGCTCTCCGCCCGGCTGGGCAGGCGCAGGGTCCTCACGGTCCTGATCGCCCTGGGTGCGCTGGCGCCGGTGACGGCCGCCGTCACCCCCTGGGCGCCGCTGCTCCTCCTGGTGGCCGCGGTCGCGGTCCTCACGACCACGGCGGGCAACGCCACCCTCGCGGTGTACGCGACCCGGGCCGCCCCCGCATCCCAGCGCCCGACGGTGATCGGGCTGTTCAGCCTCTGCTACCAGCTCGGCGGCGCGTTCGGCCCGGCGATCGCGGCCCTGATCACCCTCACCTGACCGACGATCCCTCCGGCAGAACTGCCGGGTTCGTCCCGCCTTGTGGGAAAATGAGACAGACATGCCACCACGCACACATCGGAGGTGGATCATGGGACAGGCGCGCGAGGTCATGGACCGGCTCACCGAGGCGCTCACCGGGGGAACGGACCTCGAGGCCATCATGGAGTGCTTCGCGGAGGACGCGGTCGCCGTCACTCCGGACGGGGAGATCCGGGGCCGGGAGAACATCGGTGAGTACTGGCGCCAGATGACGGACGCGATCCCGGACAGCACGTACGAGTCGGTGTACGCGTACGAATCCGGCAGCACGGCGGTCGACGAGGGCTACTTCACGGGCAGGAACACCGGCCCGCTGGTGCTGCCGTCCGGCGAGAGCCTGGAGCCGACGAACAAGGAAGTGAGGATACGGGGCTGCGACGTCGCGACGGTCGAGGACGGCAGGATCGTCAGCTATCGGCTCTACCTCGACCAGCTGGAGTTCCTCGGCCAGCTCGGCCTCCTGCCGAACACGCCGGTCCGACCCGACAGGTGACGGCACCCGTCACCTGCCGGCTCCCGACGGCTGTTCACGGGTGTCCCGCGGGCCTGCGGGGCGCCACCGGTCCGGAAATACATGGCGCCGGGGGCAGCAGGTCGATGAGACTGCGCAGGTGAGCCGTCGCTGCCCCTGTCCTTGCTGCGGGCATCTCGTCCTGGACGGGATGCCCGGTTCGTACGCCGTCTCCCCCCTACGACGCCCGCGCGGAGCTCATCCGGATCGGCTCCGACACCCTCCCCGCCTTCGTCGACGGGCTCCCCCTCCTGGGCTCCTGGGCGGTCTCAGAACTCCCGGACCAGGCGCGACTTCCCTACGCGGCGCTCCGGCCGGTTCGCGCTCCCCGACCCCCTTGCCTCGCCCGCCATCCGCCACTCACCGCGGCCAGGCGGTCAGCAAATCGCCGGGGCCGCAGCCGGCATCGAGCCCCGGACAGTCGACTCCGCTGCGCGAGACCGCCACGACTGGAACAGGTTCGCCAGTGAGGGCGGCCCGGTGTCGATGGAGGGCTGCCAGGTCGGGCCGATCGAAGGGCGACTGCTCCAGCCACTTGATGGAGCCGACGAAGAGCAGTTCCTTGGCGACGGGGGCGCGGTCCGCCCCGACGATATCGATCTCGACGTCGTTGGTACGGGTCCAATAGCCGCCCACTGCGGGGGCCGCGGGCAGTCTGTCATCGGGCAGTATCCGCACCAGGGCCTCGCGGACAAGGGGCTCGACGGCTCGGCCGCGCCAGCTGGTCCAGTTCTCCCGGATGCGCGCCAAGGCCGGATCGCCCCGCCCCCGCTCGGTCTCCTGCATGGACGGGCCGAGCAGGTGCGGCCAAAACCGCAGGCAGGGATCTGTCACCCCGTAGCGGCGGTCCTTCACGGAAACCGACCAGGGGCCCGACCCCGAACGGCCAGACCCTTCTGACCTGCATGTTTGCCAGATCGGCGACGTAGTGACAAGTCAGCCGCCAGACGTTGAAGCGGAACTCCACCACAACCCGTCTGACCTGCGGTTATGTGGGCGCATCCCAGCACCATCCCAGCACGGGATTCACCGCAGAGTACAAGAAGATCCAGAAGCGCCAAGACTACGCATCAACGCCCGCCCCGGACACAGGCCGCTCGGCACTCCAGACGCTGTAATAGATTCTGTACTAGAATTGCGACCATGAAGTCACCCCGCCCCGGCGGCACGGAGAACATCTCCGTCTCGATGCCCTCGGAACTCCTCGGTGCCCTGCGCACACGTACTGGTAAGCGCGGCGTGTCCGCGTACGTGACGGCGGCGGTCCGGCATCAGCTCGCCATGGACGGCCTCGCCGAGATCGTGGCCGCCTACGAAGCCGAGCACGAACCGCTGAGCGAGGCCGAAGTCCAGGCCGCGCAGAGCGAACTGTTCGGTGACGCACCGGCGCCCTACGCGTCGAACGACAGCGCCGCGTGAAGGAGCCCGCGGCCAGGTCCCTGGTGCTCGACTCCCAGGCGCTGTCGTTGCTGCTGCGCAACGACCGTCAGATGATCACCCGGATCGAGGCCGCTCGGCGCGTGGGTGTACCCGTTCTCGTCTCTGCCCTCACGGTGGTGGAAGCCGCCTACGGGAAGACGGACACCGCCCGGCTGCGCTGGCTGCTCTCCCGCCTTCAGGTCCAAGACGTCACCCAGGCGGACAGCCTCACCGCAGTTCAGCTGCTGAGCGACGCCGGTGGCCTGCACGGCCACAAGTACGCCATCGACGCCCTCGTCGCCGCGATGGCGCTCCGCGCCCCGGCACCCGTCCTCGTACTGACCTCGGACCGCGACGACTGGTCGAAACTGTGCGGCGACCGCGTACAGATCAAGGACGTCTGACCTTGGCGTTCACTCAGGTTGAACCCACCTGCTGATCGACTGCCGCTTCGTAGAAGGCATCCGCGAGAGCGACAATGATCGCGTTGATGGCCGGCCCGTCGGTGAAGAAGTAGTCAGCCATCGTGTTGTGTGCGTCCTGGTTGTCTGCGGCTGCCTCCGTGACGGCCGCTTGGAAGTCTGGTGACTCCAGGAACTGCTTCTTGGAGTTCGCCTTGGTCTGCTTGACCAGGTTCGGGTCGGCGAGCAACCGCTCGACGAGGCCCCGCACGAACTCCCCGATCTGGGAGGCAGCGAACGTTTCGGCGCCGAAGAGGTGGTTCATCTTGTCTATGACGACCTGGAGCGCGACGTACTTCGGATCCTTCTTCGCGCCCGTACCGGCGGCGCTGATGCCCTTCAGTTGTCCGTCGCCCACGAGCGAGATGTCGACCGGGATCGCTTTGTTGTGCTTGACCCCGACCAGCACCACGTCGGAGAGGTCCACGTCGGCTGACCGAGCGGACTCGGCAATCACTTTCTCCAGCAGGCGCAGGAAGATCGAGAGCATCTCCATGTAGGGATCGCCGTAGTCGACGATCTGGGTCGCACCATCGCATGATCGGGTTCGAGGATGCAGTCGAGCCGCCGCACGATCGTGAACGGGAGAACCACTGTCCCGTACTGGTTGGGGCGACAGGGGCCCCGAAGTCGGTCAGCGATAGACCAGACGAAGCTGCCGAGCGCGCTCACAAGTTCCTCACGAGAATCGACTAGCAGTGCTGATCTCTTTGCCCGAGCCAGCAGCCACCGTCCCACGGTTCAGCCACTCACCGGAGTGGATCCCAGCACCGTCAGGGCATCCGCGTCCCAGCACCATCCCAGCACGGTAGGGATGAACAGGGGTGATGACAGGTGACGAGGGGTCAGCCATCCCAGCACCGTCCCAGCACGGGAAAAACCGAGAGCCCGACTCCGAAGAGTCGGGCCCTCTCCGACCTGCATGTTTACCAGATCAGCAACGTGGTGATATGTCAGCGGCTACACGTTGAAGCGGAACTCCACCACGTCGCCGTCCTGCATGACGTAGTCCTTGCCCTCCATGCGGGCCTTGCCCTTCGCGCGGGCCTCGGCGACCGAGCCGGTCTCGACCAGGTCGGCGAAGGAGATGACCTCCGCCTTGATGAAGCCCTTCTGGAAATCGGTGTGGATCACACCGGCCGCCTCGGGGGCCGTCGCGCCCTTCTTGATGGTCCAGGCGCGGGTCTCCTTGGGGCCTGCCGTCAGGTAGGTCTGGAGGCCCAGGGTGTCGAAGCCGACGCGGCCGAGGGTGGCGAGGCCCGGCTCCTCCTGGCCCATGGACTGGAGGAGTTCCAGGGCCTCCTCGTCGTCGAGCTCGATCAGCTCGGACTCGATCTTCGCGTTGAGGAAGATCGCCTCGGCGGGGGCGACGAGCGCGCGCTGCTCGTTCTTGAAGTCCTCGTCGACCAGCTCGTCCTCGTCGACGTTGAAGACGTAGAGGAACGGCTTGGTGGTGAGGAGGTGGAGCTCGTGGAGGAGCTGCCCCTTCTCCGTGCCGGCGGTGATGCCGGCGGCGAAGAGGGTGGTGCCCGCTTCGAGGATCTTCTGGGCCTCCTCGACCGCGGCCAGGACCGCGACCTTCTCCTTCTGGAGGCGGGACTCCTTCGTCAGGCGCGGCACCGCCTTCTCGACGGACTGGAGGTCCGCGAGGATCAGCTCGGTGTTGATCGTCTCGATGTCGTCCTTGGGCGAGACCTTGCCGTCGACGTGTACGACGTTCTCGTCCTTGAAGGCACGGATGACCTGGCAGATCGCGTCGGACTCGCGGATGTTCGCCAGGAACTTGTTGCCCAGGCCCTCACCCTCCGAGGCACCGCGGACGATGCCGGCGATGTCGACGAAGTCGACCGTGGCGGGGAGGATCTTCTGGGAGTTGAAGATCTCGGCGAGCTTCGCCAGGCGGGGGTCGGGGACGCCGACGACGCCGACGTTGGGCTCGATGGTGGCGAACGGGTAGTTGGCCGCCAGCACGTCGTTCTTGGTCAGGGCGTTGAACAGGGTCGACTTGCCGACATTCGGCAGGCCGACGATTCCGATCGTGAGCGACACGTTGGCGACTTCCTGGAGTGCGGACTGGCCCGGGAGTGGACCGATCCCCCAGTTTACGGGCGCGTCCCGTCGGACCCACGACCGGAAGGGCGAGCGGCCGCGTGACTTCGAACGCAAGGCCAAGGTCACCCAAAGGGCGTGTCCTGCGCCTGGTTCGTCCCTCCCCGCGACCTACGTTGTCCAGGTGGAGCAACACAGGGCACGTCCCCCTCGTCCCCAGCAGCGGTCGCAGACCCCCCTGCTCCCGTCGGGCGGGCCCACCGGGGCCCCCGCCGCCCACCGGGTGGCGGCGAGACCGGCACGGGCCGTGCCGCCCGTCGTACTGGCCTTGCGGCGGCTGCCCAATCCGCGGTTGACCGGGCTCGGCAGCGGGCTGTTCGCCGCGGCCGTGATGCTGGTGGCCGGCGGACTGGACCGGCTGCTGTTCGACGGTTCGCCGCTCGTGTACGGGCTGCTGTTCCTGCCCCTCAGCGCCCTCACCGCGCTGTGGGTGCGCCCCGCCGACCTGGTCACCGCGCCGATCGTCGTACCGATCGCCTTCGCCGTCGGCCTGGTGCCGATCGCCGGGGGCTCGAGCGGGTTCGGCGGCCGTGTCATGGCCGTGGTCACGGCGCTCGCCGTACACGCGGGCTGGCTGTACGGCGGCACGCTCGTCGCCGGGCTCATCGCGACCGTGCGCAAGGTGCGGCTGATGACGCGGCGGCGGACCACCGCGCGGGCAGCCGCCCAAGCCGTCGCCCAGACCGCCCGGCCCGCCGCGCACGTCACCGCCAAGGCCGCCACCCCCGAAGCCACCGCCAAGGCCGCCGCCGTCAGGTCTGCCGCCGCCAGGGCCACCACCAAGGCCGCCGCCCGGCGCGCGGCCCGCAAGCCCGCGGAGTAGCGGAAGCGGAGTAGCGAAACAGGAGCCGCTACGAGCCGGCGCCGGCCGCCATGGCCGCGCCCACGATCCCCGCGTTGTTCTGGAGCTGCGCGGGGACGATCTCGGCGCGGATGCCCTCGATCAGGGGGAGGAACTTCTCGGCCTTGCGGCTGACCCCGCCGCCGATGATGAAGAGCTCCGGCGAGAACAGCATCTCGACGTGCGCCAGGTACTTCCGCACCCGGTGCGCCCACTGCTCCCAGGACAGGTCCTCGTCCTCCTTGGCCTTCGTGGAGGCGCGCTTCTCCGCGTCGTGGCCGTGCAGCTCGAGATGGCCCAGCTCGGTGTTGGGCACCAGGACGCCCTCGCGGAAGAGCGCGCTGCCGATGCCCGTACCGAACGTCAGCAGGAAGACCGTGCCCTTGCGGCCGGCGCCCGCGCCGAACGTCATCTCGGCGACGCCGGCCGCGTCGGCGTCGTTGAGGACGGTGACGGGCATGCCCAGACGGTCACCGATCAGGGCCCGGGCGTCGACGTCGATCCAGCCCTTGTCGACGTTCGCGGCGGTACGGGTGATCCCGCCCGTGACCACGCCGGGGAAGGTGACGCCGACTCTGCCGCTCCAGCCGAAATGGCCGACGACCTCCTGGACGCACTCGGCCACGCGCTCGGGCGTGGCCGGGTGCGGAGTCAGTACCTTGTGCCGCGGTTCCGCCAAATCGCCGCGCTCCAGGTTCACGGGAGCGCCCTTGATGCCGGATCCGCCGATGTCCACTCCGAACACGTTCATGGACCCAACGTTACGGGGTGGAGCCGACCGTCACGTGCCGGAGAGGCGGGCCGCTTCGGCACGCAGGTCCCGGCGGAGCTCCTTGGGCAGCGAGAAGGTGATCGACTCGTCGGCGGTCCTCACCGTCTCCACGTCTCCGTAGCCGCGCTCGGCCAGCCACTCGATGACGCCGTCGACCAGGACGTCGGGGACCGAGGCGCCGGAGGTCAGGCCGACCGTGGTGACGCCTTCCAGCCAGGCCTCGTCGATCTCGTCGGCGAAGTCCACCAGGTGGGCGGCCGGCGCGCCGGCGTCGAGGGCGACCTCGACCATGCGGATCGAGTTCGAGGAGTTCTTGGAGCCCACGACGATGACGAGCTGGGCGTCCTCGGCCAGCTTCTTCACCGCGATCTGGCGGTTCTGCGTGGCGTAGCAGATGTCGTCGCTGGGAGGGGAGAGGAGGTTGGGGAACTTCTGCTTCAGGGCGTCGACCGTCTCCATGGTCTCGTCGACCGAGAGCGTGGTCTGGGAGAGCCAGACGACCTTGTTCTCGTCGCGTACCGAGACGTTCGCGACGTCCTCGGGGCCGTCGACCAGGGTGATGTGGTCGGGCGCCTCGCCGGAGGTGCCGATGACCTCCTCGTGGCCCTCGTGGCCGATCAGGAGGATGTCGTAGTCCTCCTTGGCGAAGCGGACGGCTTCCTTGTGGACCTTGGTGACCAGCGGGCAGGTCGCGTCGATCGTCGCGAGCTTCCGCTCGGCGGCCTCCTGGTGGACGGTCGGCGCGACGCCGTGGGCGGAGAACATGACGATCGAGCCCTCGGGGACCTCGGCGGTCACGTCGACGAAGATCGCGCCCTTCTTCTCCAGGGTCTGCACCACGTACTTGTTGTGGACGATCTCGTGGCGGACGTAGATCGGCGCTCCGTACTGCTCCAGGGCCTTCTCCACGGCGATCACGGCACGGTCCACACCCGCGCAGTAGCCACGGGGAGCGGCGAGAAGGACACGGCGGGCGGCAGGTGCAGTCGTCATGTTTCCCATCGTACGGGCGTGCCCGGAGCCCGGAGATCAGGTCCGTGGACAAGACTGGACGCCTGAACCGCGGAGTTCTGCGTACGGAGGCGCGATGACCGGGACGAGAGACGGGACGCGGGAAGAGGCGGCCGGGCTCCGGCGCAGTCTGGGGTTCCGGGATCTGGTCGTCTACGGGCTGCTCTTCATCGCTCCCATGGCTCCGGTCGGCGTGTTCGGCACGCTCGACGCCAAGTCGCACGGCGCGGTGGCCCTCGTCTACGTCGTCGCGACGGTGGCGATGGCGTTCACCGCGTTCAGCTACGCCCAGATGGTGCGGGTGGTCCCCCAGGCGGGCTCGGTCTTCGCGTACGCCCGCAAGGCGCTCGGCGAGGGTCCCGGGTTCATCGCCGGGTGGATGGCGATGCTGGACTACGTGCTGATCCCTGCCGTCGCGTACCTCTTCTCCGGGATCGCGATGCACGCGCTCGTGCCGTCCGTCTCGCAGTGGGTGTGGACGGCGCTCGCGGTGGTGGTGACCACGGGGCTGAACATGTGGGGCGTACGGGCGGCCGCGCGCGTGGGCTTCGCGGTGCTGGCCATGGAGATCGTGGTGCTGGGGGTGTTCGTGGTGGCCGCGGTCGTGGTGCTCGCGCAGGACGGGGCGCGGCGCGACTGGCTGTCACCGCTGTCCGGCGACGGCTCCCTGGGCGGCTTCCCGCTCGCCGCGGTCCTGGGCGCGGTGTCGGTGGCGGTGCTGTCGTACCTCGGGTTCGACGCGATCGCGTCGTTCGCGGAGGAGGTGACGGGCGGCTCGGCGAAGGTGGCGCGGGCGGTGCTGTTCTGCCTGGCGCTGGCAGGCGTGCTGTTCGTGGCGCAGACGTATCTGGCGGCGCTGCTCCAGCCGGTGACGGCGGCGGAGCTCGCCGCGGAACCGGGGAAGCAGGGGACCGCCTTCTACGACGCGGTGGACGCCTCGGTCGGGACCTGGCTGGGGGATCTGGTGGCGGTGAGCAAGGCGGTCGGAGCGGCGTTCGCGGCGCTGGCGGGGCAGGCGGCGGCCGGGCGGCTGCTGTTCGCGATGGCGCGGGAGCGGCGGCTGCCGCGCGTACTGGCGAGGGTCGATCCCGCTTCGGGCGTGCCGCGGTTCGCGCTGGGGGTCGCGGCCGTGGTGACGCTGGTGGCGGCGGTGTGGGCGGCCCGGCGCGACGACGGTCTCGACCATCTGGTGTCGGTGGTCGACATCGGGGCGCTGACGGCGTTCGTGCTGCTGCACGTGTCGGTGGTGAGCTGGTTCGCCGTACGGCGGATGGCGGGGCCGCCGGTGTGGTGGCGGCACGTGCTGATGCCGGCGCTGGGTGCGGTGGTGGCGGTCGCGGTGATCGTGGAGGCGTCGCGCACGGCGCAGGTGGTGGGCGCGGTGTGGCTGGTCGTGGGGCTGGTCGTGGTGGCCGCGCAACGGGGGCGCCGGACCGGGCCCGGTGTCGGTGCCGGCGGTTAGCCTTCGTGCATGGCTCTGCATACGTCCGCTGACGCTCCGCTGCCCGTCGGTGAGGTCTCGCGCCTCATCGGCGGGTGGATCGACCGGCTGGGGCCGGTGTGGGTCGAGGGGCAGATCACGCAGCTGTCGCGCAGGCCCGGCGCCGGGGTCGTCTTCCTGACCCTGCGTGATCCTTCGCAGGACGTCTCGGTGGGCGTGACCTGCTTCCGGCAGGTCTTCGACCCGGTCGCGGACGTGGTCACGGAAGGCGCGCGGGTCGTGGTGCGCGCCAAGCCCGAGTGGTACGCGCCGCGCGGACAGCTGTCGCTGCGGGCGGCGGAGATCAAGCCGGTGGGGATCGGTGAGCTGCTCGCCCGGCTGGAGCTGCTGAAGAAGTCGCTGGCGGCCGAGGGGCTGTTCGCACCGGACCGCAAGCGGCCCCTGCCGTTCCTGCCGCAGCGCATCGGTCTGGTGACGGGCCGGGCGTCGGCGGCCGAGCGCGACGTCCTGGAGAACGCGCGCCGGCGCTGGCCCGCCGTCCGCTTCGAGGTGCGCAACGTGGCGGTGCAGGGGGTGAGCGCGGTGGCGCAGGTCGTCCAGGCCGTGAAGGAGCTGGACGAGCTGACGGAGGTCGACGTCATCATCGTGGCGCGCGGCGGAGGCAGTGTCGAGGACCTGCTGCCGTTCTCGGACGAGCAGCTCGTACGGACGGTGTCCGGGTGCCGTACGCCGGTGGTGTCGGCGATCGGGCACGAGCCGGACTCGCCGCTGCTCGACCTGGTGGCGGACCTGAGGGCGTCCACGCCCACGGACGCGGCGAAGAAGGTCGTGCCGGACGTCGGCGAGGAGCTGGACCGCGTCCAGCTGCTGCGCGACCGGGCGCTGCGGACCGTGCAGGGCCTGCTGGACCGCGAGGAGCGTGGGCTCGCGCACGCGCTGGCCAGGCCCGCGATGGAACGGCCGCACCGGATGGTGGAGGACCGCGAGGCGGAGGTCGACGCGCTGGTGGCGCGCAGCCGGCGCACGCTGGGGCACCTGCTGGACCGCGCGGACTCGGAGCTGTCGCACACCAGGGCCAGGGTGGTGGCGCTGTCTCCGGCGGCCACGCTGGAGCGCGGTTACGCGGTGCTCCAGCGGGGCGGCGGCGCGGTGGTCCGCTCTCCCGGGGAGGTCGGACCGGGCGACGAGCTGCGGGCCCGGGTCTCGGAGGGGGAGTTCACCGTGCGGGTCGTGGAGTGAGGCCGGCACGGAGCCTGCCGTACCGGGGTGGAGCGGGCGGCCGGTGACCGGTTTCTCAGGGAAGGGGTGGGGCGCGGTGCAGAGACAGTCTTGTTCGTACGTACACATAGGACATACAGGGTGGAACGCATGGCCGGAACGGACGAGTCCGCGACGACGCTCGGTTACGAGCAGGCCCGGGACGAGCTGATCGACGTCGTACGGCGCCTGGAAGCGGGCGGTACGACGCTGGAGGAGTCGCTCGCGCTCTGGGAGCGCGGAGAGGAGCTGGCGAAGGTCTGCCGGCGCTGGCTGGACGGGGCCAGGGCCCGCCTGGACGCCGCACTCGCGGACGAGAGCTGAAGGGCGGGCGGGGGGAGGAGGGAGCGGGCGGAACACGCAGGGGGCCGGGCGCACTGTGAAGCCGATCACGACGATCCCGCTTTAGTTGAAAGTTAACCTAATTTGACCTACGGTGAAGCCACTGTCCGACCTCTTCGCCCCACCACCCTCGTACGCCCGGAAGGCAAGCCGCATGTCTCTCGTCCTTGACGCCGCCGCCCAGGACCTCCTCTTCCGCGAGGCCCGCACCGCGAACACCTTCACCGACGAGCCGGTGACCGAGGAGCAGGTCCAGGCGATCTACGACCTGGTCAAGTTCGGTCCGACCGCGTTCAACCAGTCCCCGCTGCGCGTCGTCCTGGTCCGCTCCCCCGAGGCCCGCGAGCGCCTCGTCCCGCTCATGGCCGAGGGCAACCGGCCGAAGACCGCCTCCGCCCCGCTGGTCGCGATCCTGGCCGCCGACAACGAGTTCCACCAGGAGCTCCCGGCCCTGCTCCCGCACTTCCCGCAGGCCAAGGACATGTTCTTCGCGGAGCGCCCGGTCCGCGAGGAGGCCGCCGGCCTCAACGCCGCCCTCCAGGCCGCTTACTTCATCGTGGGCGTCCGCGCCGCCGGCCTGGCCGCGGGCCCGATGACCGGCTTCGACTTCGCCGCCGTCCAGAAGGAGTTCCTGGACGGCGACCACACCCCGCTGATGATCGTCAACATCGGCAAGCCCGGCGACGACGCGTGGTTCCCGCGCTCCCCGCGCCTGACCTACGACGAGGTCGTCACCACCGTCTGACGTCGGTCCGGACGACGGGACGCGAGAAAGCCGCCGCAATCCCCGGATTGCGGCGGCTTCGTCGTGCTCGTCGTGTTCATCACACCCGGGCGGCCCGGCGGCTCAGGACTTCTTCGCTTCCAGGGCCTCGGCCATCTCCGTCAGCCGCTCCTGCGACGCCGTCCCCGTGACCACCGTCGTCACGCCCTTCTCCTCGCGCACCAGCGCGTCGTACTTCGGGCCTTCCCAGCGCTGCCAGCCCTCCCCGCCGACCCGCAGGGTCTTCCCGGTCCTCGTCGCCTGCCGGCTGACCTCGCGGACGAACTTCTCCGCGGGCCCGGACGACTGCTCTACCGCGACGTACTCCCGGTCGGGGTCGAGGTAGCCCAGGTGCCAGGCGTCGCCGGCCTGCCGGTCGTACGAGACGGACGTCGGCTTCCAGGTCTCCGGGAGCCCCACCGGGGCCGCCACCGGGTACGGCGCGGCCCGCCGCGCCGTGACGAGCTCGACCCGGTAGTCGACCGGCTTCAGCGGGTCCGCCGAGTCGTCGTGCGGGATGAACATGTACATGCTCGCGGCGGCGATGCCGATCACCGACATCGACAGCACCATGCCCCGGACCGTCTGCTTGCCTTTCATACCTGCCACTCCCCCATCGTCCCCCATGCCCGGACGCCGCCCGCGCGTGGGGCGTCTCATCCCGATATGCCGCTCATACGTGCCCCCCTCTGCTCATTTTTTCGACGTACCGCTAGAGTCGGCGGCACCCTCCTTATCCGGCCGTCGCCGTACAGAAAGGTGCGCTCCGATGACCGAGCACCATCTCCCGTCTCAGCTGGAGGTCTCGCCCGAGGCCCCCGACCGCAACCTGGCCCTGGAGCTCGTCCGGGTCACCGAGGCCGCCGCCATGGCCGCCGGGCGGTGGGTCGGCCGCGGTGACAAGATCGGCGCGGACGGCGCAGCGGTGAAGGCCATGCGGACCCTCGTCTCGACCGTCTCGATGAACGGCATCGTCGTCATCGGCGAGGGCGAGAAGGACGAAGCCCCGATGCTGTTCAACGGGGAACGCGTCGGCGACGGCACCGGCGCCGAGGTCGACATCGCCGTCGACCCGATCGACGGCACCACGCTCAACGCCAAGGGCATGCCGAACGCCATCGCCGTGCTTGCGGCGGCCGACCGCGGCACCATGTTCGACCCGTCCGCGGTCTTCTACATGGAGAAGCTGGTCACCGGCCCCGAGGCCGCCGACTTCGTCGACATCAACGCCCCCGTCTCGGTCAACATCCGCCGCGTCGCGAAGGCCAAGCACTCGACGCCCGAGGACGTCACGGTGATGATCCTCGACCGCCCCCGCCACGAGGGCATCGTCAGGGAGATCCGCGAGACGGGCGCGCGGATCAAGTTCATCTCGGACGGCGACGTCGCGGGCTCGGTGATGGCGGTGCGCGAAGGCACCGGCGTCGACCTGCTCATGGGCATCGGCGGTACGCCCGAGGGCATCATCTCGGCCTGTGCGATCAAGTGCCTCGGCGGCACCATCCAGGGCAAGCTGTGGCCCAAGGACGAGGCCGAGCGCCAGAAGGCCATCGACGCGGGGCACGACCTCGACCGCGTACTGCACACGAACGACCTGGTCAGCGGCGAGAACGTGTTCTTCGTCGCCACCGGCATCACCGACGGCGAGCTGCTGCGCGGCGTCCGCTACCGCGCCGAGACCGCCACCACCCAGTCCCTGGTGATGCGCTCCAAGTCGGGCACGATCCGCCAGATCGACTCGACGCACCGCCTCTCGAAGCTGCGCGCCTACAGCGCCATCGACTTCGACCGCGCGAAGTAGGGGCCCCGGGCAAGGGCGTCGCCTTCCGCTCGCCGTACGGGTGCACCCGTACGGCGAGCGGAGACAGACGCGTGGTCCGCGCGTCGCGGCCGTCGGGGTCCGCGCCACGATCCGGGCCTGCGACCGCCTCGGACCCGGCCTCCGGGTCGTGCCCGCGGTCCGCGCGTCGGCCCGTGCACCTCGGTCCGCCCCAGGGGGCACGCGTCACACGCACCCCGCCCGGCGTTCGCCCAACCGGCATGCGGCCAGGCGCCGGTGGGGACGCACGGAGGGGGAAGGGAAAGAGGGTTCCAGGGGAGTGAGAAGAGGGAGTGGGTCGCGCGGGTCAGCCCGCGGCGGCGATCCGGTCCGCGGGTGAGACGGCCTTCAGCTCTATCTCGCGCCGCCTGCGCCTGGCCAGCACCACCCGGCGCTCGGCGGCGGTCAGGCCGCCCCAGACCCCGTACGGCTCGGGCTGGAGCAGTGCGTGCTCCCGGCACTCGATCATCACCGGGCACCGCGCGCAGACCCGCTTCGCGGCTTCCTCCCGGGCCAGTCTCGCGGCCGTCGGCTCCTTTGAAGGGGCAAAGAACAGCCCGGCCTCGTCCCGGCGGCACACCGCCTCCGTGTGCCAGGGGCCGGCCTGCTCCCGGGCCGGCGCACGCTGCGACGGAACGGCGGCGACCTGCAGGGACTGATGCGGCGGATGCAGCACGGTCTACTCCTGACGACGACTTCGGGAGCGAGCAGCGATGCAGCGTTCCCTACCCGCTGTGCGCGCGCCTATGCACAGGGTTTCGAACCGCGTCAGTGCCCGAGGTGTTTGCGCATGCGACCGTGCAGGTCCGCGATGCGCTTCCCGCGCTTGGGCTTCGCCTCGATGTTGCCGAAGACCGAGTAGCCGTTGACCACCACGACCGGCGCCTCGGGGTTGCGGGCTTCGAGGGTGTCGACCTCGAAGTTGCCGAAGATCCCGGTGCCGCTGCCGCGCAGCGTGATGTTCTCGGGGACGCGGACTTCGACGTGGCCGAAGATCGAGGTCACGTTGATCACGGTCAGCCGCTGCCCGAAGAGCGCCTCGGTGAGGTCGATCTCCACGCTCCCGAAGAGCGCGAAGGCGTTGGTCCTGCGGCCGATCCGCCACCGGCCCCTGCGCGTGGAGCTGCTGAAGACCGCGACCAGGTTCTCCGCCGAGGCCGGCGCCGAGGGATCGTCCGGGGCGTACGCCGCCGTGGCCGTCCCGCCACGGGTGCCGCCGGGAACGGGCAGGTCCTGGACCAGCGGCTCCAGTTCGGCGACGGTCTTGGCGCGGTAGACCGCGTCGATGCGGTCGGAGTGCTCCTCGGCGGTCAGCCTGCCCTCGGCCATGGCATCGCGCAGGATGTCCGCGATCCGGTCGCGGTCCGCGTCGGACGCGCGGAGCGCGGGCTCGCGGGGGGTGGGCGCTGGATGGTTCTTGTCGAGGTCCACCGCCCCAGCGTACCCAGACGCGATAGATCGCGACTAGTGCGGAAGCCCGGCAACTGAGCCTTACCTCACAGACCCGGCGCCCCGCCGGAGTCTTACGCTGGTGGACGCGCTGCGCCAATGGAGGCCAGTCGCCGTCTGCCGAGTGAGGAATGGCCGTAATGCCCCCTGTCTCCCGCCCGCCCAACCCGGCGTTTGCGTACTCAGATCTGCTCCCCCTGGGAGAGGACACCACGCCGTATCGCCTGGTGACCGCCGAGGGTGTCTCCACCTTCGAGGCCGACGGCCGTACGTTCCTCAAGGTCGCACCCGAGGCGCTGCGCACCCTCGCCGCCGAGGCGATGCACGACATCTCGCACTACCTGCGGCCCGCGCACCTCGCCCAGCTGCGCCGGATCATCGACGACCCCGACGCCTCCTCGAACGACAAGTTCGTGGCGCTGGACCTGCTGAAGAACGCGAACATCGCGGCGGCGGGCGTCCTGCCGATGTGCCAGGACACCGGCACGGCGATCGTCATGGGCAAGCGCGGCCAGAACGTGCTCACGGAGGGCGGCGACGAGGAGGCCCTCTCGCACGGCATCTTCGACGCGTACACCAGGCTCAACCTGCGCTACTCGCAGATGGCCCCGCTGAACATGTGGGAGGAGAAGAACACCGGCTCGAACCTGCCCGCGCAGATCGAGCTGTACGCGACCGACGGCGGCGCGTACAAGTTCCTCTTCATGGCGAAGGGCGGCGGCTCCGCCAACAAGTCCTTCCTCTACCAGGAGACGAAGGCGGTCCTCAACGAGACCTCCATGATGAAGTTCCTGGAGGAGAAGATCCGCTCGCTGGGCACGGCCGCCTGCCCGCCGTACCACCTGGCGATCGTGGTGGGCGGTACGTCGGCCGAGTTCGCGCTCAAGACCGCGAAGTACGCCTCCGCGCACTACCTCGACGAGCTGCCCTCCGAGGGCTCGCCGACCGGCCACGGCTTCCGGGACAAGGAGCTGGAGGAGAAGGTCTTCGAGCTGACGCAGAAGATCGGCATCGGCGCGCAGTTCGGCGGCAAGTACTTCTGCCACGACGTGCGCGTGGTGCGGCTGCCGCGCCACGGCGCCTCGCTGCCCGTCGCGATCGCCGTGTCCTGCTCGGCGGACCGCCAGGCGGTCGCGAAGATCACGGCCGAGGGCGTCTTCCTGGAGCAGCTGGAGAAGGACCCGGCGCGGTTCCTGCCGGACACGACGGACGAGCAGCTCGACGAGGCGGGGGACGTCGTCAGGATCGACCTCAACCGGCCGATGGACGAGGTCCTGGCCGAGCTCACCAAGTATCCCGTCAAGACGCGGCTCTCGCTGACCGGACCGCTCGTCGTCGCCCGCGACATCGCGCACGCCAAGATCAAGGAGCGGCTGGACGCCGGCGAGGAGATGCCGCAGTACCTGAAGGACCACCCGGTGTACTACGCCGGCCCCGCGAAGACCCCCGAGGGGTACGCGTCCGGTTCCTTCGGGCCGACGACGGCCGGCCGGATGGACTCCTACGTCGAGCAGTTCCAGGCGGCGGGCGGCTCCAAGGTGATGCTGGCCAAGGGCAACCGGAGCAAGCAGGTCACGGACGCCTGCGGCGCGCACGGCGGCTTCTACCTCGGGTCGATCGGCGGGCCGGCCGCCCGGCTCGCGCAGGACTGCATCAAGAAGGTCGAGGTCGTCGAGTACGAGGAGCTCGGCATGGAGGCGGTCTGGCGGATCGAGGTGGAGGACTTCCCGGCGTTCGTCGTGGTCGACGACAAGGGCAACGACTTCTTCACCGAGCCCGCCCCGGCCCCGACGTTCACCTCGATCCCGGTACGGGGCCCCGGCCTGGCGTGACAGCGCCCCCTCCCGCTCCGGCGGGTGCCCCCGACCGCGCCTCGCGGCCGGGGGGAGGCGCCCTTCTCGCTCCCGGCGCCGAACTGCGGCGCGCAAGGGAACGCTTCGCCGAGCGGGCCCGCCCGGTGGCCGCCGGGCTCGGCAGCCCGGGCCCCGTGGCGGGCGGGCGGATCGTCGTGGCGTTCGCCGAAGGGCTCACGTACGACGGGGTGGTCCGGCCGGGGAGCGGCACCACCGGCCGGACCACCCTGCGCCAGGCGCTGGAGACCGTCCTTGCCGCCCTGGCCACGCCGTGCGGGCCCCGGTGAGGGGGCCCGCACCCGCGCGCCGCGCCGCCCCGGTTACGCGAACCGCTGGTTCGCCGCGCCCGTGCAGGGCTGGAGCCGCAGCGGGTCCTTCGCCGCCGCGAGCGTCACGCACAGGCCCGCCGACGCCGCCGGGCGGATCGTGGAGCCGTCCCGCACGAACTGCTGGTTCGGCGCGCCCGAGCAGTCCCAGAGGACCAGGCCCGTGCCCGCCCCGTACTTCGCCCCGGGCACGTCGAGGCACCGGTCGTGGCTCAGTTCCGTGCGGAGCGACTTCCGTTCGGTGTCGTACCACCAGCCCTGGTTCCGGCCGCCGTGGCAGTCCCAGCCGCCGACCGCCGTCCCCTTGCGCGTCGTCGATCCGGGGACGTCGGCGCAGGTGCCCGTCCCCGTGTTCTTCAGCGGCTTGTACGCGTCGTCCCACGCCCCCGCGAAGAGCTCCGGCTTTCCCGTACTCGCCGGGTCCGCGCAGCTCGCCTCGCGCAGGGTGGAGTTGTAGATCTGGGTGACACAGGACGCGAAGGCCGCGTGGCCGCGGATGTTGGGGTGGAAGGACTGGCGGACCGAGTTCTCGTCCGGGAGGCCCGGCTTGGACAGGTCGATGTAGAGGCCGCGCGCCCAGGGGTCCTCCATGCACACCTCGTGGCCGTGGAAGAGGCGGGAGTTGTCGAGGTAGACGGAACCGGTACTGGCCGCCGCCCTGCGCATGCCGCGCTCGAAGGCCGGCACCGCGCTGTCGCGGCCCCAGGCCGCGTCCGAGTCGTATCCCGCGCAGCCTCCGGGGATCTTGCCGGGGAAGTTCGGGTTGTCCTTGATGTCGGGGCCGATGGGGCTGGGGTAGCCCATCACGACCATCTTGTAGTCGCCGTCGGCGTATCCGGCGTCGCGCATGACGCTGCGCAGGTCCCGGACCGTCTGCTCCACCTTGGGGACGAGCCCGTCGACGCGCGCCTGCCAGCCCGGGGCGTACTTGGGTTCGCAGGGGCCCTGGACGGTCAGCCAGCGCGTGACGCAGTCCGTCATCACCGGGCCGAACTGGAGGTCGTCGTTGGCTCCGGCGACCAGCAGGACCATCTTGATGCGGGTGTTGCGGGCCTTGACGGCCAGGTTGTCGCTCTGGACCAGTTCGTCGGCGTACTGCCTGGTTCCGCCGATCCTGATGTTGCCGGTGTACGCGCCCGAGCAGGAGACGTTGTACGTGACGTCGGCCGCGATGCCGGTGCGGTGGATCGCGGCGTCCGGCGAGCGGTGGCACCAGTTGCCGGGGCGGTTGGTGGCGGGGTCGTACGTGCCGACGCCCTCGCCGGATATCTCGCTGTCGCCCAGCGAGATCAGCCCGGTCCTGCGCTGGTCCATGGGCCGCTCGGCCGGGTCGCCGTAGAGCCGGGTGGCCTCGGCGGCCCGGACCGCCTCCAGTTCGGCCGGAAGGGGCGTGGACGCCGATGACATCCTGTCGGCGGCGGTGGCGGGGGTGGTCGCCGCCAGACCGCCGACGGCCGCCGCGAGCGCGGCGGTCGCGGCGACCGTGGAGCGAAGGACCGTAGAGCGGAGTCTGAGCCGTGTGCGCTGCATTGCGCCTCCCCGGTTTGTTGTTACCCCCGTTATTTACTGGTGGGTAGGCGACTTGGGAATACGCAGAACAAGACAAGTGCTCAACTTTTTCGAACTTTCCACAGGAGGTACGTGATCATGACGACCGACGACCACCGCGACGACCACCGGGACGCCTACCGCGTCGAGCACGACTCGATGGGTGAGGTACGGGTCCCGGCGCACGCCAAGTGGCGGGCCCAGACCCAGCGGGCCGTGGAGAACTTCCCCGTCTCCGGGCAGCGCCTGGAGCGCGCCCACATCGAGGCCCTGGCCCGCATCAAGGCGGCCGCCGCCCAGGTCAACGCCGAACTCGGCGTACTCGACAAGGACATCGCGCGGGCGGTCCAGGAGGCGGCCGGGGAGGTCGCCCAGGGGCGGTGGGACGAGCACTTCCCGGTGGACGTCTTCCAGACCGGCTCCGGCACGTCCTCCAACATGAACATGAACGAGGTCGTCGCCACGCTCGCCACCGAGCGCCTCGGCAGCCCCGTCCACCCCAACGACCACGTCAATGCCTCCCAGTCGTCCAACGACGTGTTCCCGTCGTCCATCCACATCGCGGCCACCGCCGCCGTGACGGGCGATCTGATCCCGGCCCTCGACCACCTCGCGGCCGCCCTGGAGCGCAAGGCGGTTCAGTTCGCGGACGTCGTCAAGTCGGGCCGTACGCACCTGATGGACGCCACGCCCGTCACCCTGGGCCAGGAGTTCGGCGGCTACGCGGCGGCCGTGCGCTACGGCGTGGAGCGGCTGCGGGCCTCCCTGCCCCGCCTGGCCGAACTGCCCCTGGGCGGTACGGCGGTCGGCACCGGCATCAACACCCCGCCCGGCTTCTCCGCCGCCGTCATCGCCGAGATCACCCGCGCCACCGGGCTGCCGCTCACCGAGGCCCGCGACCACTTCGAGGCGCAGGGCGCGCGGGACGGGCTCGTCGAGGCGTCCGGCCAGCTCCGTACGATCGCGGTCTCCCTCACCAAGATCTGCAACGACCTGCGCTGGATGGCCTCGGGACCGCGCACCGGATTGGCCGAGATCAGCCTTCCGGACCTCCAGCCGGGCTCCTCGATCATGCCCGGCAAGGTGAATCCGGTCGTTCCCGAGGCCGTTCTGATGGTCGCGGCCCAGGTGACGGGCAACGACGCGACGGTCGCGGCGGCCGGCGCCGCGGGCAACTTCGAGCTCAACGTCATGCTTCCGGTGATGGGGAAGAACCTCCTGGAGTCGGTGCGGCTGCTCGCCAACGCGTCCCGGCTGCTGGCCGACCGTACGGTCGACGGCATCACGGCCGACGTCGAACGCGCCCGCACCTACGCGGAGTCGTCGCCGTCCGTCGTCACCCCGCTCAACCGGTACATCGGCTACGAGGAGGCCGCGAAGGTCGTCAAGAAGTCCCTCGCCGAGCAGAAGACCATCCGCGAAGTCGTCCTGGAGTCCGGGTACGTCGAGCGGGGCGACCTCACCGTGGCGCAGCTCGACGAGGCATTGGACGTGCTGCGCATGACATACCCGTGACATGCCTCTGACGTATCTCTGAACCCACCTCCGGCGCAGCCGTGACCTCGGTCGCAGCGCCCCGCCACCCGTACTCCTAAGATCTGCTCATGACAGATACGGCGGGTGAGACGGGCGGGGCGCGCTGGGCGCCGGGGGACCACATCCTCTGGCGCTACCGCGGCAACGCCTCCGACCGGATCCACATCTGCCGCCCCGTCACGGTCGTCCGCGACACCGACGAGATCCTCGCGGTGTGGATGGCGCCGGGCACCCCGTGCGTACGGCCGGTGCTGGCGGACGGCACGCCCGTGCACGAGGAGCCGCTCGCCACCCGCTACACGGCGCCGCGCACCACGACCACCTCGCGGTGGTGGGGCACCGGCGTGCTGAAGCTGGCGCGGCCCGGCGAGCCCTGGTCGGTGTGGCTGTTCTGGGACCAGGGCTGGCGGTTCAAGAACTGGTACGTGAACCTGGAGGAGCCGCGCACCCGCTGGTCGGGCGGGGTCGACTCCGAGGACCACTTCCTCGACATCGCCGTGCACCCGGACCGCGCCTGGCAGTGGCTCGACGAGGACGAGTTCGCCCAGGCCCGCCGGGTCGGGCTGCTGAGCGCCGCCCAGGCACGGCGGGTGCGGGCCGCGGGGCGGGCCGCGGTCGACGTGATCAGCGCGTGGGGCGCCCCGTTCCGCGACGGCTGGGAGCACTGGCGGCCCGATCCGAAATGGGCCGTGCCCCGATTGCCCGATGACTGGGACCGCACTCCTGTTCACATGGCACCGTGAGACCCTTGATACGCCCCCATGGGCCAAACGTAGGATCGTCTTCCGCACCATCGAGCGCACTGGACGCACCGGGCCCGCCGGCAACTGGCGGTCCCCGAAAAGGAACTGACCGTATGTCACCACAGGGGGGTGGAGCCGTGCCCGCGAGCAAGTCCGCGGAGTTCCGGGACCGCCACCCTGACGAGGCCGCCCGCAGAGCGGGTATACCGCCCCACAGAGCGATTGCCTCGCACAAGCTCCCCGGACGGACGGAACCCCACGCGTGACGGAGCACCAGTCCACCTCGCACGAAGGCCGGCAGCCCCTGGTCGCCAGGCCGCACGAGCGCACCCGGCCACGGCAGGAGGAGGTGTCCGCGGTGGTGCCAAGTCCTGCGGCAGCTCCCACGCCGGCCGCCGGCGGAGTCCCGGAGCCCGTCGGGGCGACCAGAGGAGAGGGAGACCGGCTGCGGTTCGTGGGGGCGGCGACGCGGCGGATCGCGCGCGGCATCGACCTCGACGAGATCGTGCTCGGCCTGTGCCGGGCGTCCGTGCCGACCTTCACCGACGCGATCCTCGTGTACCTGCGCGACCCGCTCCCGGTCGGCGACGAGCGTCCCGCCGTGCCCTTCATGCTGCGCCTGCGCCGCACCGACCGGCTGCGTTCGGCCGACGACGGGACCGAGGAGCTCGACCTCCAGGCCGAGCCGATGCCCGCGCCGCAGCTGTGCGAGGTACGCAGCGGCGGGGCCCTCGCCGAGGTGCTCAGGGGCGTACGCCCGGTGTTCGGCGACTCCGCGTCCGCCCGGGCGGCCCTGTCCGAGCTGCTCGGGGACTCCATGGGACTGCCGGGCGGACGCCGTGCGATCCTGGCGCCGCTGCGCGGCCGGCGCCGGGTGATCGGCGCCGCCGTGTTCCTGCGCCGCCCGGAGCGGCACGCCTTCGAGGCGAACGACCTGCTGGTCGCCGCCCAGCTGGCGACGCACACGGCGCTCGGCATCGACAAGGCGGTGCTGTACGGGCGTGAGGCGTACATCGCCGACGAGCTCCAGCGCACCATGCTGCCCGACTCGCTCCCCCAGCCGACCGGCGTCAAGCTGGCCTCGCGCTACCTGCCGGCCGCCGAGACGGCCCGCGTCGGTGGTGACTGGTACGACGCGATCCCGCTGCCGGGCAGCCGCGTCGCGCTCGTCGTCGGCGACGTCATGGGGCACTCCATGACATCCGCCGCGATCATGGGCCAGCTGCGGACGACGGCGCAGACCCTCGCCGGTCTCGACCTGCCGCCGCAGGAGGTCCTGCACCACCTCGACGAGCAGGCGCAGCGGCTGGGCTCGGACCGCATGGCGACCTGCCTGTACTGCGTCTACGACCCGGTCTCGCACCGGATCACCATCGCCAACGCGGGGCACCCGCCGCCCGTACTGCTGCACCTGGGCGGCCGGGCCGAGGTCCTCCGGGTGCCGCCGGGCGCTCCCATCGGCGTCGGCGGGGTCGACTTCGAGGCCGTCGAGCTGGACGCCCCGGCGGGCGCCACGCTGCTGCTGTACACCGACGGGCTGGTCGAGTCGCGGCTGCGGGACGTGTGGACGGGCATCGAGCAGCTGCGGGAGCGGCTCGCCGCCACCGCGCAGCTGACGGGGCCCGACCACTCCCCGCCGCTGGAAGCCCTGTGCGACGACGTACTCGACATGCTCGGGCCCGGTGACCGCGACGACGACATCGCGCTGCTCGCCGCCCGTTTCGACGGGATCGCGCCGAGCGATGTCGCGTACTGGTTCCTGGAGCCTGAGGAGCAGGCGCCCGGCCGGGCTCGCAGGCTGGCGCGGCGGGCACTGGTGCGCTGGGGTCTGGAGGAGCTGAGCGACTCGGTGGAGCTGCTGGTCAGCGAGGTGGTGACGAACGCGGTGCGGTACGCCGAGCGGCCCGTGACGCTGCGGTTGCTGCGGACGGACGTACTGCGCTGCGAGGTCGGCGACGACTCGCCGCAGCTGCCGCGGCAGCGGCGGGCGCGGGAGACGGACGAGGGCGGGCGCGGGCTCTTCCTGGTGAACCGGCTGGCGAGACGGTGGGGCGCGACGCGGCTGTCGTCCGGCAAGGTCGTCTGGTTCGAGCTCGCCACCCGCTCGTAGCCGCTCCGCGGCTCGGTGCGCACGGCTGCGGCGGACACCCGGTGGTGTCCGCCGCAGCCGTGCGGGCGCTGTCCGTCAGGGCGCCCGCCCCGGTGTGTCCGTCAGGCGTGTCCGTTCAGGGACGCGGCGGCCGGGTGTCGTCGCGGCCGCCGATGTTCGTGCCGCCCTCGGTGATGCCGCCGTCGGTGTCCCCGCCGCCGGTGTCACCGCCCGTGTCGCCGCCACCGGTGTCCCCGCCGCCGGTGTCACCGCCCGTGTCGCCGCCACCGGTGTCCCCGCCGTCCGTGGCGCCACCGTCGTCCGCACCGCCGTCGGCGCCCTCGGTGTCACCGCCGCCGGTGGCGGGCGGGGTGGTCGTCACGGTCGGGTCCGGGGACTTGCTCGTCGGCGTACGGCTCGGGGGCGTGCTGGACGGCGTGTCGGCCGGAGGCGTGGTCGGGGTCGCCGGGGGCGTGGTCGGCGTACGGGTCGGTTCGGGGGTGTCGGTCGGCGGGGGCGAATAGGTGTCGTCCGGGTCGATCTCCAGGTCGAAGTCGGCGTCGGAGCCGCCGCCCAGGGCGCCGCGGGTGTAGTCCGCCCAGATCTTGGCGGGGAAACCGCCACCGCTGGCGCGGCCGGCGTTGGCCGTACCGGTCAGGGAGACCTGCCCGCCGCCCCGCTTCGTGGACTCGCCGAAGATGGCCACGGCGGTGGAGAGTTCGGGGGTGTAGCCGACGAACCAGGCGGAGCGGTTCTTCTCCGACGTGCCGGTCTTGCCCGCCGCGTTGTAGGCCGGGCTGTAGACCTGGCGCCCCGTACCGTTCCTCACGACTCCGGTCAGCACCTTGGTCACGCTGTCCGCCGTCGACCGGTCGACGACCTGCTCGGGGGCCGGCTCGGGGAGATCCACCCGGCCGCCCTCGCGGTCCTTGTGCTCCGCGGACTTCACGATGGTCGGCGTGACCTTCCTGCCGTGGTTGTCGAGCGTCGCGTAGACGCCCGCCATGTCCATCGTGCTGGCGCCCATCACACCGAGGGACATGGCGGGGCGCTCGTCGAAGCCGCCCTTGTCCTCCATGCCCAGGCCGAGGGCGGTCTCCTTGACGCGCGCGGGGCCGACGTCCACGGCCATCTGCGCGAAGACGGAGTTGACCGAACTGGCCATGGCCTGCTCGACGGGGATGGGCCCGAAGCTCCTGCCCAGGTCGTTCTGCGGGGCGAAGGGGGTGGGGCTGCCCTCGACGGGGCGCTTGCTGGTGCCGTCGTAGATCGTGTGGGGCGTGATGGGCCGGCCGTCCTGCGTCGTGGAGTCGTTCTCCAGGGCGGCGGCGAGGACGACGGGCTTGAAGGTCGAGGCCGGCTGGTAGTCGGAGCGGGTGGCATTGGAGAGGTAGTGCTCGGTGGCGCCCACGCCCCCGTACAGCGCGACGACCTTGCCGGTCTTCGGGTCCACCGAGGTCGCGCCGGCCTGGAGGGTCGCGTCGACCTTGTTCTTCTTGCGGTCGAGCTGGGACTCCAGTTGCCGCTCGACCGCCCGCTCCAGCGCCTTCTGGCGCTTCTCGTCGATGTTGAGCGTGATCGTCCAGCCGCCCGCGTCGAACTCGGCGTCGCTGACGCCCTGCTTCTTCAGCTCGGCCTTCGCGGCGTCGACCATGTAGCCGGTCTGGCCCTCCATACCGGCGGCGCCCTTGGGGTCCTCCGGTATGTCGAACTTCATGGCGTCGCGCTCGGTCCGGTCGAGCGCCTTCATCTCGATCATGTTGTCGAGTACGTAGTTCCAGCGCTCCTCGACCAGCTTCCTGCTGGTGGGGCTTGCCACCGCCCAGTCGTACTGGCTGGGGGCCTGGAGGAGCGCCGCGAGGTACGCGCCCTGCGAGACGGTCAGCTCCTCGGCGTCGACGCCGTAGTACGCCTGGGCCGCGGCCTGGATGCCGTACGCGCCGCGTCCGAAGTAGCTGGTGTTGAGATACCCGGCCAGGATGTATTCCTTGCTCTGCTTCCGGTCCACCTTGATGGAGATCACAAGCTCCCTGAGCTTGCGGGTGACCGTCTGGTCCTGGGTCAGGTAGTAGTTCTTCACGTACTGCTGGGTGATGGTCGAGCCACCCTGCTTGCCCTTGCCCGTGACGGTGTTGAGCAGGCCGCGCGCGGTGCCCCTGAAGTCGACGCCGGAGTCCTTGTAGAAGTTCTGGTTCTCGGCGGCCACGAAGGCGGTCTGGACGTCCTTGGGGATCTTGGCGAGCGGGAGGATCTCACGGTTGACCTCGCCGGACCGGGCCATGATCTCGCCGTCGCTGTACTTGTAGACGTTGCTCTGCAGCTTGGCCTCGGCGTTGGCCGCCGGTACCGGGACCCATATGTACAGGGCCACGAAGACGCCCATCAGGAGCAGGCAGAGCCCGAAGAAGGTGCCCAGCACCTTCTTCCAGGTGAAGAAGCGGCGTATGCCTCCCGGCTTCTTCGCCCGGCGCGCACCGCGCTTCCGGTCCTGTCGCGCTTCCGCTCGGCCCATTGGTCCGTAACTCCGCTCGTCGAGTCCCCCGGATGTCAGCTCAGAAAGCTAACACCGCACCTGCGGACAAAGGGCTGCCGATCCGCCCTTTTCCGTACGTGACAATCAGCACCTGTCTCACTGGAACCGACTCATGAGGAGGCTCCAGGGTTGCGAAAACCCCCGCACAGGTTTACGAACGCCCAAAAAGTGATATCACTTTGCTAGAACAACCGGAGCACCACCAGCGCACGAAACCGGGGGGACCACCATGCCCACGACCAGCCCGTCCACGCCCAGCCCGTCCGTACCTGCCGACCTGCCCGAGATGCCCGCGCCACGCGTCCGCGAGAGGGCCGCGCACAGCATCGGCGGCGGCCTCGCCCTGCTGCTGGGCCTGCTGGGGCTGCTCGCCGGGGCGGCCCTCGCCGTCTTCGGCGCCACCCTCACCACGACCGGACCGAAGGCCGCGCTCATCGTCGCCGGCATCCTGGTCGCCTTCGCCGCGTTCCTCGCGATGTGCGGCCTCAACATGGTCGCGCCGGGCGAGGCCCGCGTCGTCCAGCTCTTCGGGCGCTACCGCGGCACCATCCGCACCGACGGGCTGCGCTGGGTCAACCCGCTGACCACCCGCTCGAAGATCTCGACCCGGATCAGGAACCACGAGACCGCGGTCCTCAAGGTCAACGACGCCTACGGCAACCCGATCGAGCTGGCCGCGGTGGTGGTCTGGAAGGTGGAGGACACCGCGCAGGCCACGTTCGAGGTCGACGACTTCCTGGAGTTCGTCGCCACCCAGACCGAGGCCGCCGTACGCCACATCGCCATCGAGTACCCCTACGACGCCCACGACGAGGACGGCCTGTCCCTGCGCGGCAACGCCGAGGAGATCACCGAGAAGCTCGCGGTCGAGCTGCACGCGCGCGTCGAGGCGGCCGGGGTCCACATCATCGAGTCCCGCTTCACCCACCTCGCGTACGCGCCCGAGATCGCGTCGGCGATGCTCCAGCGCCAGCAGGCCGGCGCGGTCGTCGCGGCGCGCAAGCAGATCGTCGAGGGGGCGGTCGGGATGGTGGAGATGGCGCTCACCCGGATCGCCGAGCAGGACATCGTCGAGCTCGACCCGGACCGCAAGGCGGCGATGGTCAGCAACCTGATGGTGGTGCTGTGCGGTGACCGGTCCGCCCAGCCCGTCCTCAACACCGGCACCCTTTACCAGTGACGGACGAGACTCCCCGGCGGAAGCAGCCGCAGCGGCAGCGCAAGCAGGTGCTGCTGCGGCTGGATCCCGTCGTGTACGACGCCCTGGCCCGCTGGGCGTCCGACGAGCTGCGCAGCGCGAACGCGCAGATCGAGTTCCTGCTGCGGCGGGCGCTGTCGGAGAGCGGCAGGCTCCCCGGCGGGGCGGCGCCGATCCGCCGCCGGGGGCGGCCCCCGAAGGAGCCGGACGCGGACACGGACGCGGACACGGACGCGGAAACGGAGCCCCCGGCCCCGTAGGAGCCCCGGTCCTGCGGGGCCGTTCCCCACCCCGCCCCTTCCCGCCACCGGGGCCCCGCTCCCCCAGGCCGGAGGGGCTGGATCCCCCGTCCCCTCCGGCGTTCGAGGGCAAGGCCCGAAGGACCCCCATCTCACCCCGCGCCGGCCACCACCCGCACCGGCAGCCTCCGCATCGCCTCCCGCAGCGCCTGCGCGAACGTCTCGAACTCGCTCTGGCGCGCCGCCCCCGTCCGCATCGCCAGTGCGACCCGGCGCGACGGCGCCGGGTCGGCGAAGTACCCCGTCACCAACTGGTCGTTGCGGTCCGTCTCCACCTTCACCGCCGTGCGCGGCAACAGCGTCACCCCGAGCCCGCCCGCGACCAGCTGCACCAGCGTGGAGAGGCCGGCGGCGGTCGTCGTGACCGGTGCGCCCTGGGTGCGGCCCGCCTCCCGGCAGATGTCGAGCGCCTGGTCGCGCAGGCAGTGCCCCTCGTCGAGCAGCAGCAGAGGCAGCTCCCTGAGCGCCTCGCGCGGTATGCCGGCGCGCCCGCCCAGTCCGTGGCCCCGCGGGGTGACCAGCACGAAGTCCTCGTCGAACAGCGGCAGTTCGGCCACCCCCGGCACCCCGAGCGGCACCGCGAGCAGCAGCAGGTCGAGCCGCCCCGCCGCCAGCCCCTCCAGCAGCGAGGACGTCTGCTCCTCGTGCACCTGGAGGTCCAGTTCCGGATACCGCTCGTGTACGAGGGTGAGCACCGTCGGCAGCAGGTACGGCGCCACCGTCGGGATCACCCCGAGCCTGAGCACCCCGGTGAAGGGCGCCCGTACCGCCTCCGCCTCCTCCATCAGCTCGCCCACCGCGTCGAGCACGGCCCGGGCCCGCACCGCGAGCCGCTCCCCCGCCGGAGACAGCAGGACCTTGCGCGTCGTACGCTCGACGAGCTGCACGCCGAGGGTCTCCTCCAGCGCCGAGACCGCCCCGGACAGCGCCGGCTGACTCATGCCGATCGCGGCGGCAGCATCCCTGAAGTGCAGATACTCGGCGACGGCGGCGAACGCGCGCAGCTGCGCGAGGCTGGGCTGCTTGCCCTTGCCGCCGTTCCCACCGCTCCCGGCACCACTGGCCACTGATAACCACCTCCGATCGGATCAAGCCAGTCTAGCTATTTCCGCGATCAATGCTTCTTGTGTCACTGTGGGGATCCGTCCAACCCCCAGGAACCTCCCGTAACGGGATTTCCTTCTCTGCAAGGAGCGCGTGTGCTCACTGTTGGTGACCAGTTCCCCACGTACGACCTCACTGCCTGTGTGTCCCTGGAGGCCGGCAAGGAGTTCGAGCAGATCAACCACAAGTCCTACGAGGGCAAGTGGCGCGTCGTCTTCGCGTGGCCCAAGGACTTCACCTTCGTCTGCCCGACCGAGATCGCCGCCTTCGGCAAGCTGAACGACGAGTTCGCCGACCGCGACGCGCAGGTCCTCGGCTTCTCCGGCGACTCCGAGTTCGTGCACCACGCCTGGCGCAAGGACCACCCGGACCTGACCGACCTGCCGTTCCCGATGCTGGCCGACTCCAAGCACGAGCTCATGCGTGACCTCGGCATCGAGGGCGAGGACGGCTTCGCGCAGCGCGCCGTCTTCATCGTCGACCCGAACAACGAGATCCAGTTCACGATGGTGACCGCCGGTTCCGTGGGCCGTAACCCCAAGGAGGTCCTCCGGGTCCTCGACGCGCTCCAGACCGACGAGCTGTGCCCGTGCAACTGGACCAAGGGCGAGAACACCCTGGACCCCGTCGCCCTGCTGTCGGGCGAGTGACTGACATGGCACTCGACGAGCTGAAGTCCGCCGTACCGGACTACGCCAAGGACCTGCGCCTGAACCTCGGCTCGGTCATCGGCAACAGCGACCTCCCGCAGCAGCAGCTGTGGGGCACGGTCCTGGCCTGCGCGATCGCCTCGCGGTCGCCCCGGGTGCTGCGTGAGCTGGAGCCGGAGGCGAAGGCCAACCTCAAGCCCGAGGCGTACACCGCCGCCAAGTCCGCCGCCGCGATCATGGCGATGAACAACGTCTTCTACCGCACGCGCCACCTGCTCTCCGACCCGGAGTACGGGACGCTGCGCGCCGGTCTGCGGATGAACGTCATCGGCAACCCGGGCGTCGAGAAGGTCGACTTCGAGCTGTGGTCGCTCGCGGTCTCCGCGATCAACGGCTGCGGCCAGTGCCTGGACTCGCACGAGCAGGTCCTGCGCAAGGCCGGTGTCGAGCGCGAGACGATCCAGGAGGCGGTCAAGATCGCCGCGGTGATCCAGGCCGTCGGCGTGACCATCGACTCCGAGGCCGTCCTGGCCGAGTAGTCGGCAGTACGCACCTGAGGGGCCCCGGCGGACGCGATGTCCGCCGGGGCCCCTCACGCGTGTGCGTCAGCCCTTGAGCGCGGCCATGAGGTCCCGCACGTCCTCGATCATGGAGGCTTCGAGCGGGGGCGGTTCCGGCTCTGACCCGGCATCGTCCGGCGGCGGTTCCTGGTCGCCGTACCCCATGGTGGGGGTGACCCGGAGGTCGAACACCGCGCCGCCGTCCAGGACGATCAGCCGCCGGCCCTCCATCTCGCCCGGCTCCGTCAGCAACGCCGTCTCCCCGAGGCCGACGATTCCCACCGTCAGCGGCGGCACCACGTCGCCGTGGCGGGGCTGGTCGATGAGGGCCTCGAACTCCGGCTCGGGGTCGGTCTTCTTGTGCAGTTCGACATCGAGCCACACCTCGTAGCTCACCGCGGCCCCGTCCTCGGACGGCTTTCCCCTCGGATCGAAGCCGAAGACACAACGGGCGGTGTCCAGGGCGCTGTGCTCGCTCGCCACCTCGACCGGGTCTTCCGACGGCTTCCCGAGCTCCAGCGACAAGGCCGTCAGCTCGGCCTTGGCACACAACCCTTTGCCCACCCGGTAGCCCCGTGTGTCGACCGCCTGCCCCGCCCCCACCGCGTACAGCCCGCCCGCCCACACCGCCGAAGCGGCCACCGCGCCGCCCACGGCCCACAGCCACGGCCGGCGGCCGTGCGGCCCCCCGGGGTGTTGTTCCCCGTCCGTGCTCGTCACGGTCTCGGGGGCCTGCGCGGCCGGGAAGTCCCCCACCAGCTCCGGTTCGGAGATCACTCCTGGCCCACCGCGCCCTCCCCCTGCGCCGGCACCGGCGCGGACGCGGATGCCGGCGCGGGTCCAGGTTCCGGTGCGGGTGCCTGCGCCGGTCCGGCCGCTGTGGCGCCCCGCGGCTCCGGCGCCGTACGCAGCGCCGTCTCCATGCTGTACGTCCGCAAGTAGCCGACCACCGTGTTGGTCACCGCCACCAGCGGCACCGCCACCACCGCGCCGCCGATGCCGGCGACCAGACCGCCCGCCGCGACCGCGAGGACGACGGCCAGCGGATGCACCCGGACCGCGCGGCCGAGGATGAACGGCTGGAGCACGTGGCCCTCGATCTGCTGTACGGCCAGTACGACGATCAGCACCATCAGCGCCGTGAACACGCCCTGCGTGACCAGCGCGACGACCACCGCCAGCGCGCCCGACATGACCGCGCCGACCAGCGGGATGAAGGCGAACAGGAAGATGAAGACGGCGAGCGGCACGGCCATCGGTACGTCGAGGAACCAGATCCCGAGGCCGATGAATATCGCGTCGATCAGGGCCACTATCACCGTGCCCCGCACGTACGCGGTGAGCGTGCGCCACGCGCGCGGCCCCGCGCCCGCGACGCCGGGCCTGGCCTGCGCGGGCACCAGCTTGAGCGTCCACTGCCAGATGCGCTTGCCGTCGTACAGCAGGAAGAGCGTCGAGAACATCGCGAGCAGCATGCCGGTGAGGAGCTCGACGATCACGGTGACGCCCTGGAGGCCCGCCGAGGTGATCTCCTCGGTGTTGGTGGCGACCGCGTCGGTGAGGTTCTCCGCGATGTCGTTGATCTGCTTCTCGGTCACGTGGAACGGACTGTTGAGCAGCCAGCGCTTGAGCTCCTCGATGCCGTCCTTGAGCCGGTCGGAGAGGTTGTCGATGTTCTCCATGACCTGCCACACCACGAACCAGCCGACCAGACCCATGACGACGAAGCCGAGGACCGCGGTGACGGCGGTGGCGAGGCCGCGCGGCAGTCCGGTCCTGCGCAGCCGGGCGACCGTGGGCTGGAGCATCGCGGTGACGAGCAGGGCGGCGGCGAAGGCGAGGACCACCAGCTGCACAGCGCTGATGATCTTCATCAGCACCCAGAGCGTGCCCGCCAGCACGAGCAGCCGCCAGCTCGCCTCGGCCGCCACGCGCATCCCCCACGGGACGGCGGCGACGGGGTCGGGCCGGGCGGCGACGGCGGGGGCGTAGGCGGGCGGCGCGGGGACGTGCTCGACACCGGCGTCCGCGGAGCCGTACGGCGGCGCGCCGCCGGGGCCCGTGGCGTCGTCGGCCTCGGCCTCGGCGCGGCGCTCGTTCAGCCGCTCCCCGATCCGGGACAGTCCCGCTCCCAGCCGGCCGAGCCATCCCGGCTGTATCTGTTGCTGCGGCTGTGGTTCCGGCTGTGGCTCTGGCTGTGTTGACATGTCGCTCTCTCTTCTTCCCCGTCGCGGTCCCCCGGGGGAGACACCGGTCCGACCGTACACGCGCAGAACCCCCCACCGTAGGACGGTGAGGGGCTCTGCGAGGTTGAGCTGCCGCCGGTACTAGTACCAGTGGTTGGCCTGCCAGAACGACCAGGCGCCGCAGGGGCTGCCGTAGCGCTCGTCCATGTAGTTCAGGCCCCACTTGATCTGGGTGGCGGGGTTGGTCCGCCAGTCGGCGCCCGCGGAGGACATCTTGGAGGCGGGCAGCGCCTGCACGAGGCCGTAGGCACCGGACGAGGGGTTGCTCGCCTGGTAGTTCCACGTCGACTCGTGGTTCACGATGTTGCTGAAGCACTGGAACTGGTCGCCCGGCACCATCTGCCGCGCCATCGCCTGGACCTCGGCGACGGTGTAGGAGCTCTTCGCGGAGAAGCTGGTGGCGTCACGCGTGGCGGAGCGGCTGGCGGCCTGCTCCTTCTGCTCCTCGCGCTCCTTGGCTTCCTCGGCGGCCTTCGCCCTCGCCTTCGCTTTCGCTTCCTCGGCCGCCTTGCGGTCCGCTTCGGCCTTCGCCTCGGCGGCCTCCTTCTTGGACTTGGCGTCCTTGGCCGCCTGGAGGCGGGCCGATTCCTCCGCGGCCTTCTTCGCGTTCACATCGGCGGCATAGGCCTGTGCGTCGGCCTGCTGCGTCAGGGACGCGGTCTGCACCTGGGCCTGCTGGCCGGCAGGGATGTCTGCGAGGAGCGTCATGTCGGCTGCGGTCGCCTCGAAGTTCTCGTTCGAGGGCTGAGTGTCGCCCGAGGCGACGCCCACGACGGCGCCGACAGTGGTGACCGCGGTAGCCGAAGCCACGGCGAATCCCCGGACCGAAATCCGGCTCACACGGTTTCCTTCCAGCAGTGCCCGCTCGGGTGACCTCGCGGACGCAATCGTGCCCCTGGCACTGGCCTTCCCTCGCGTTGGTTCGGGGAGGCGCGGACCCGGTGGGCAACTCCTCTGCGGGAGCGCCGCGTAGTGACTCGGGCGGCATACGGCGACGGCTGTTGAGTTGTGTGGTGCCGCATCCTCGTGAGGAGGCGGCGTACTGGTGTGCCGTATGCGGGGCCTGACGGAAGCAAGACTCTGCCGGAAGCGGACGCCGGGAAGCAATTATTCGTTGCGTGGGAAAGCTCACACGCCGTTTGTCCCACTCGTTTCACCGAAATTTCCCCGCAGCGCGACGCCGCCCGGCTAGGATCCTGCGCCCGGCCGGACGGCGCCAACTGCCTTTCCCCCCTTATGGGATGAGAGGGGTCAGAGGGAGACCAGAGGACTCAGAGGTGCACGTCCTCCAGCATTTCGGTCACCAGTGCGGCGATCTGCGAGCGCTCCGAACGGGTGAGAGTGACGTGCGCGAAGAGCGGATGGCCCTTCAGCTTCTCGACGACGGCGACCACTCCGTCGTACCGGCCGACCCTCAGGTTGTCGCGCTGGGCGACATCGTGGGTCAGCACCACCCGTGAATTCGCCCCGATCCGGGACAGAACGGTCAACAGGACGTTCCGTTCCAGCGACTGGGCCTCGTCCACGATCACGAACGCGTCGTGCAGCGAGCGGCCCCGGATGTGCGTGAGCGGCAGCACTTCGAGCATGCCGCGCCCCAGCACTTCCTCGATCACCTCGCGGCCCGCCACGGCCGACAGCGTGTCGAAGACCGCCTGCGCCCAGGGGCTCATCTTCTCGGACTCGGAGCCGGGCAGATAACCGAGCTCCTGCCCGCCCACCGCGTACAGCGGCCGGAAGACCATCACCTTCTTGTGCTGCCGCCGCTCCAGCACCGCCTCAAGACCCGCGCAGAGCGCCAGCGCCGACTTTCCGGTGCCCGCGCGCCCGCCCATCGAGACGATGCCGACGTCCGGGTCGAGGAGCAGGTCCAGCGCCACCCGCTGCTCGGCGCTGCGCCCGTGGATGCCGAACGCCTCCCGGTCGCCGCGTACGAGCCGGACCGTGCCCTCGGCGGTCACCCGGCCCAGCGCCTTGCCGCGCTCGGACTGGATGACCAGGCCCGTATGGACGGGAAGGTCCGCGGCGGCCGGTTCGTACACCGTCTCCTCGGTGTAGAGCAGGTCCACCTGTTCGGCGGAGAGCGTCAGTTCCGCCATCCCGGTCCAGCCGGAGTCGGTGATGGCGAGCTCCGCCCGGTACTCCTCGGCGAGCAGTCCGACCGAGGACGCCTTGATCCTCAGCGGCAGGTCCTTCGACACGACGGTCACGTCGAACCCCTCGGCCTGGAGGTTGCGTGCCACCGCCAGGATCCGTGAGTCGTTGTCCCCCAATCGATAGCCGGCCGGGAGCACGCCGGGATCGGAGTGGTTGAGCTCGACACGGAGCGTTCCGCCCAGGTCGCCCATCGGGATGGGGGCGTCGAGGCGTCCGTACCTGATCCGGCAGTCGTCGAGCAGGCGCAGGGCCTGCCGGGCGAAGTAGCCGAGTTCCGGATGGTGCCTCTTGGCCTCCAACTCCGTGACCACGACGATCGGCAGCACGACTTCGTGCTCGTCGAAGCGGGACATGGCGTTGGGGTCGGCCAGCAGGACGCTGGTGTCGAGAACGTAAGTGCGCCTGTCGGGCATGCGGCGCTTTGTGCTGGTCACCACGGAAGGACGTACCCCCTCTGAAGACGAGCCTGAGGTCGGGGTGCGACGGCGTCGCGAGCGGTGGGACCGGGCTCGGACCGCGATGCGCGGGCCGAACTCCGGCCCTCCGCTTCGTCCACGCTCCGCGCGTGGTCGTCCTGGTGCACGGGGCCTCCCGGGCGAGCGGACTTGCCGCTCACTGAGATACGGCGTCCGTGGACCGGACGTCGACCTGGAAGGGGTATTCCCTTTCTCGCCCGTCGTCATGCCATGGCATATGACACCTCGTGAGGCGGGAACCTTCCCGCGCCTCCCGGTGTACGCACGGGCGCCGCGGATCAGGTCCCGTAGCGCCGGTGGCGGGCCGCGTAGTCACGCAGGGCGCGCAGGAAGTCGACCTTGCGGAAGGCCGGCCAGAAGACTTCGCAGAAGTAGTACTCCGAGTGGGCGCTCTGCCAGAGCATGAAGCCCGAGAGCCGCTGCTCGCCGCTGGTGCGGATCACCAGGTCAGGGTCCGGCTGGCCGCGCGTGTAGAGGTGTTCCGAGATGCGCTCGACGTCGACGAGCTCGGCGACCTCCTCCAGGGAGGTGCCCTTCCCGGCGTGCTCCATCAGGAGCGAGCGCACGGCGTCCGCGATCTCCTGGCGGCCTCCGTAGCCCACGGCGACGTTGACGAGTATCCCGTCGTTGCCGATCGTGGCCTGCTCGGCCTCCTTGAGCACGGACTGGGTACGGGCGGGCAGCACGTCCAGCGTCCCGACGTGGTGCACGCGCCAGCGGCCGTCGGCGGCGAGGTCGCGGACCGCGCCCTCGATGATGCCGAGCAGCGGCGTCAGCTCGGCCTCGGGGCGGTCCAGGTTCTCGGTGGAGAGCATCCAGAGCGTGACGACCTCGACGTCCGTCTCGGCACACCAGCCGAGCAGCTCCTGGATCTTGCTGGCACCCGCCTTGTGTCCCTGCTCGGTGGTGCCGCCGGAGGCCTTCGCCCAGCGCCGGTTGCCGTCGAGGATCACGCCGATGTGCTTGGGCACCTGGTCGTGGTCGAGACGGCCTTCCACCCTGCGTGCGTACAGCCTGTACACCAGGTCGCGCAGGTTCACTGGGTCTCACCTCATGGCGTCGTGCGTGTCGGTCGTCCCGCGGGACCATCAGGCACGCGCGGCCGTTGTCCGCCGCACACGTGCGGTCCCGAAGCGGCCACACTACTGCGCGGCCGTCCCGGCGGCCCAACCCGGCCTGTCACAAGTCCGTGATAAGGAGGGGAATGTGACTGATTCCCCTTCGTACCTCGCTGCCGGTGACCGCTACGACTCCATGGAGTACCGGCGCACCGGCCGCAGCGGTCTCAAGCTGCCCGCCGTCTCGCTCGGCCTCTGGCACAACTTCGGCGACGACCGCGCGCTGGACTCGCAGCGCGCGATCCTGCGCCGCGCGTTCGACCTCGGTGTGACGCACTTCGACCTCGCGAACAACTACGGCCCGCCGGCCGGCTCCGCCGAGCTGAACTTCGGGAAGATCTTCGCCCAGGACTTCGCCCCGTACCGGGACGAGCTGGTCATCTCCACCAAGGCCGGCTACCTGATGCACCCCGGGCCGTACGGAGAGTGGGGTTCGCGCAAGTACCTGCTGTCCTCGCTGGACGCCTCGCTGTCCCGGATGGGCCTCGACCACGTCGACATCTTCTACTCCCATCGCTTCGACCCGGAGACCCCGCTCGAGGAGACGATGGGCGCGCTGGCGTCCGCGGTGAAGCAGGGCAAGGCGCTCTACGCCGGTGTGTCGTCGTACAACTCCGAGCAGACCGCCGAGGCGGCCGGGCTGCTGCGGGAGATGGGCGTACCGGCCCTGATCCACCAGCCCTCGTACTCGATGATCAACCGCTGGACCGAGGACGACGGCCTGCTCGACACCCTGGAGGAGGCCGGCATGGGCTGCATCTCGTTCGTGCCGCTCGCGCAGGGGCTGCTCACCGGGAAGTACCTGAAGGGCATCCCGGAGGGCTCGCGCGCCACGCAGGGCAAGTCGCTCGACCCGCAGCTGCTGTCGGACGAGGTCGTACGCCGTCTGAACGGGCTGAACGACATCGCGGCGCGGCGCGGCCAGTCCCTCGCCCAGCTGGCGCTGTCGTGGGTGCTGCGCGACCCGCGCATGACGTCGGCGCTGATCGGCGCGTCGAGCGTGCGGCAGCTGGAGGAGAACGTCGCGGCGCTGGGCGGGCCCGCCCTGTCCGACGAGGAACTGAAGGAGATCGACACCTTCGCGGTCGACACCGAGGGCACCAACATCTGGGCCGGGCGGGGCTGACGGCACTGACGACATGAAAAAACGGGCCGGTCCGTGGGGGGGATACGGACCGGCCCGAGGGGGGGTTTCCACCATAACCCTTCGTGAGGGGTGCTCGGGGCCGCGCCCCGCCAAAAGTCGGTCCTGATTTTTTTCGCGCAGGCGACTGGACGGCCACCGGGCCAGTCGGCCCTAGGGAAAATACGCTTCTGCGGGCCGCTCCCCGTAACCCCCAAGAGCTAACCCGGCGGAGGGACCCGACTTGACGCTCCGCTTACGGCCGGGACACTCAGCGCTCTCCCCGCCCTCCGCGCCGCCGTCTTGCGCGCCCCTCCCGCACCCGTCCCGCGGCCCGTCCCGCACTCCGCCCTACGCCACGTCGCGGTGCTTGGCGGCGAGGATCTGGTCCATGTGCCGGGTGGCCCAGGCGCCGAGCGGGCCGAGAGCCTCGTTGAGGCCCTCGCCCATCTCCGTGAGCGAGTACTCGACGCGCGGCGGGACCTCCCGGTACACCTCGCGGTGGACGATGCCGTCCGCCTCCAGCTCGCGCAGCTGCTGGATCAGCATCTTCTCGCTGACGCCGGGCACCTGACGCTTGAGCTGCCCGAAGCGGAGGGTGCCCTCGTGGTCCAGCGCCCAGAGGATCAGTGCCTTCCACTTGCCGCCCACCACGTCCATCCCGGCGTCGATGCCGCAGACGTAAGGTCCGGTGCCGTTGCTCACTGCCAACTCCTCTGTCCGTACCAGCTGTTGCCGACTGTACGGGAGCGGATGACGGCACGGCAGGACCGCTCGCCGGGGGAGACGGCGGGGCCGGGGGCGGTCCGGGGCGGCCCCGGGGTCAGTAGCGGAGGGCCGCCGCCAGTCCCTGGGCGTCCGCCAGGGACTCGTCGGGGACGAAGACGACCTCGCCGTCCGCGGACAGCACCGTCTCCACCAGCGAGTCGACGATGTCCTCCTCCGCGCCCTCGGTGTCCGCCTCCGCCTCGTCCAGCAGGGTGAGGGTCGCGCGCTGTGCGCCCTCGACGGTCTCGGGGCGGGCCGTGACGCGCAGCCCCTCCTCGACGACGAGCAGCGCGACCCGGCCCTCGCCCGCCGCCTGCCACACGTCCTGCACGCCCGCCGCGTAGCGCTTGCCGCTGCGGGCCTCGTCGAGCGCGTGCCGCGCGCGCGCCGTGTCGCCGTCGGCGAGGGCCTGGCGGGCCGGGGCCAGTTGCGCGGAGAGCTCCGCCGGCGTCGTGTGCGTCAGCCCGCCCACCTCAAGGTCGACGACGATCGCCTGCCCGTGGCTGGTGACCTCGCGGTAGATCGAGAGGTGCTTGCTCAGCCCGACCAGCACGACCGGCAGCGGAGTCGCCCGGAGCACGCCCGTGAGCTTCCTGTCGGCGTCCATGAGCATGTTCCGGAAGTCCTGGGTGGTCCACTGGCCGCCGTCACGGCTGGGCGCCTTCTCGCGTTCCGCGCCCGACGAGACGACCGGGAAGTCCGACTCGTGGTCCTCGGTCACCTGGTCGCCGTGCCCGCGCCACAGCCGCACCTCCCCCGTGCTGAGCACGAGGACCAGGTACGGCCGCTCCCGCGCCTCCAGGGCGACCAGGTTGCGGGTGAGGTACGTCGTATTGATCACGATGCGCTCGGGCACGGACCCGCCGACGAGGAAGCTCCGGTGCTCCTCGGGCGAGGCGTAGACGACGAGGCCGCCGCCGAAGTACTCCGGGTCGAGCTCGTCGGCGGCGGCGGCCAGGTGCTGGGCGACTGCGGCCGCCTGGGCCTTGGTGACCTCGGGGTCGCCGGCGAGGCGCTTCTCGGCCTCGCCGAGGAGGTTGCGCAGGCGGATGTCGTCCTGCTGGCTCTCCGGCCAGTGCCGGTGCGTGGGCAGTGTGACCGATACCGCCGGGTACGGGCGGGGCTTGCGCAGTTCGGCGAGCAGTTCCGGGGTGGGGCGGGTCGGCTGCGTCATTCGGGCACTCCTGGCTGCGGCTGCGGCGGTGGATCGCGGGCAGGCGGCTTCCCGTGCCGCCCGTCCGTCCATACGTGCGTCTCATGGCAACTTCTCACGATTGTCCGGTTGGCGCGCGCGGTCAGGCGCCCGGTCCGCCCGGTCCGCTCAGTCCGCCCAGCAGCAGACCCGCCAGGGCCCCGGCGATCATGAAGGGGCCGAACGGGATCGCGGTCCTGCGCCCGGCGCGCCGCAGGACCATCAGCCCGACGCCGTACACCGCACCGAGCAGGAACCCGGCGAACGTCCCGGCGAAGAGGACCGGCCATCCGTACCAGCCGAGCGCGGTGCCCAGGGCGACGGCCAGTTTGACGTCGCCGAAGCCCATGCCGTTCGGATTGATCAGGAAGAGGAGGAAGTAGCCGCCGCCGAGGGCCACGCCGCCGAGCAGCGCGGCCGGCCACGACCCGCCGCCGCCGGGCAGCAGCGCGGCCGGCCCCAGCAACGCGGCGGTCGCGGCGGCGAGCGGCAGGGTCAGTACGTCGGGCAGCCGGTGCACGCGGTGGTCCACCACCGCGAGGAGCACCGCGAACGGCGCCAGCAGCAGCCACACCGCGAGCTCGGGCCGGGCGCCGGTCGCGGCGGCGAGCAGCGCGCACACGAGGGCGGTGAGGAGAGCGTGGCGGGCGGTGTGGCGGACGGTGTGCGGGTACGGCGCGGGGGCGGGCCCCCGGTGCGGTGCGCCGGCCGGCGCGCGTACCGGCGCGGCGGCGCCCGCACGCACCGCCGCCGCGCACCCCGGGCGG
>NZ_BAAAUD010000042.1:0-83758 GCF_039533765.1 Streptomyces enissocaesilis
GCCGCCAGGGCCGCCCCGCCGCCAGGGCCGCCCCGCCGCGTCCGCCGCCCCCGCCGCGTCCGCCGCCCCCGCCGCCCGTGCCGCGGACGCCGCCCGTGCCGCGTCCGCCTCGCCCAGTGGCTCCCGCCTCACCGCGAAGCGGCAGTGGAGCGGGGCGGACACCGCCCGGATCACCTCGCCCGCGTCCGTACCGGCCGGGACCTCGTCGTCGACCAGGGCATCGGCGGCAGCCTCGTCCTCAACGACTCCGCCTGGTACGGCGAACGCGCCACCGCCCGCTTCGGCCGCGACGCCCCCGGCCGGCCGGGCGTCTCCACCGTCGTCGTCCTCGAAGGGCTCAACGACATCGGCTTCAGCGGGGCGAAGGACCGGCCCACCTGCAAGCCGTCCCCCCTCGTCTCCCCCGTCGTCTTCTCCGCCGAACTCGTCGCCGGCTACCGGAAGCCGATCCGCGCCGCCCACGCCGAGGGCCTGCGGGCCGTCGGCGCGACACTGCTCCCGCTCGCGGGCTCCGACCCCTGGGGACCGCACGTGGCGCAGGTCAGCGACGAGGTGAACCACTGGATCCGTACGTCGGGGGAGTTCGACGCGTACGCCGACTTCGACAAGGCGCTCGCCGACCCGGCCGACCCCGACCGCCTCGCCCCGGCGTACGACCACGGCGACGCGCTGCACCCCAACGACGCGGGCTACCGGCTGATGGCGAAGACCGTCGCCGAGGTCCTGTGAGGCGACAGCGGCGAAGGCCGGACCCGCCGCCTGCGCGCGGGTCCGGCCTTCATTCGTCTCGCGGTGCGGCTAGCCGGGCCAGTACGTCCGGCCCCACGCCGTCGGTCCCGGCTGCGGCAGCCCCTGCCGCGCCACCCTGGCCGGGTCCGACCAGGCGGCCGGCGGCTGCGCCGCGCCGGACGGCGGGCCGGCCGCCGCCGCGGCGCGTGCCCGGACCACCGCCAGGGCGGCGGCCAGCTCCTCCGGGGTCGGATTGCCCCGTACGACCTTGATCATTGTCAGCGGCCCTTTCTGGAGCTCCTAGAGCGGAATGTTGCCGTGCTTCTTCGGGGGGAGGGATTCCCGCTTGGTGCGCAGCTGACGCAGCCCGCGCACGATGTGGCGGCGGGTGTCCGACGGCGTGATCACCGCGTCCACGTAACCGCGCTCGGCGGCGACGTAGGGATTCAGCAGCGTGTCCTCGTAGTCGGCGATCAGCTCCGCCCGGACCGCCTCCGGGTCGTCGGCGGCCGCGATCGTACGCCGGTGCAGGATGTTCACCGCGCCCTGCGCGCCCATCACCGCGATCTGCGCGGTCGGCCAGGCCAGGTTCAGGTCCGCGCCCAGGTGCTTGGAGCCCATGACGTCGTACGCGCCGCCGAAGGCCTTGCGTGTGATGACCGTGATGAGCGGGACGGTCGCCTCCGCGTACGCGTAGATCAGCTTCGCGCCGCGCCGGATGATGCCGCCGTACTCCTGGTCCACGCCCGGCAGGAAGCCCGGCACGTCCACGAAGGTCAGCACCGGCACGTTGAACGCGTCGCAGGTGCGCACGAACCGCGCGGCCTTCTCGGAGGCGTTGATGTCCAGACAGCCCGCGAACTGCATGGGCTGGTTGGCGACGATGCCCACCGGCCTGCCCTCGACCCGGCCGAAACCGGTGAGGATGTTGGGCGCGAAGAGCGCCTGCGTCTCCAGGAACTCGCCGTCGTCCAGCACGTGCTCGATGGCCGTGTGCATGTCGTACGGCTGGTTGGCGCTGTCCGGGATCAGCGTGTCCAGCTCGCGGTCCTCGTCGGACGTCGCCAGGTCCGCCTCCTCCGGGAAGGCCGGCGGCTCGGAGAGGTTGTTCGACGGCAGGTAGGACAGCAGCGACTTGACGTACTCGATCGCGTCCTTCTCGTCGCCCGCCATGTGGTGCGCGACGCCCGAGGTGGTGTTGTGGGTGCGCGCGCCGCCCAGCTCCTCGAAGCCCACGTCCTCGCCGGTCACCGTCTTGATGACGTCCGGACCCGTGATGAACATGTGCGAGGTCTGGTCGACCATCACCGTGAAGTCGGTGATCGCGGGCGAGTAGACCGCGCCGCCCGCGCACGGTCCGACGATCAGCGAGATCTGCGGCACGACCCCCGACGCGTGGACGTTGCGGCGGAAGATCTCGGCGAACAGGCCGAGCGCGACGACACCCTCCTGGATGCGCGCGCCGCCGCCGTCGTTGATGCCGATGACCGGACAGCCGGTCTTCAGCGCGAAGTCCATGACCTTGACGATCTTCTCGCCGTAGACCTCGCCGAGCGAACCGCCGAAGATCGTGAAGTCCTGCGAGTAGACGCAGACCGGGCGGCCGTCGACGGTGCCGTAGCCGGTGACGACACCGTCGCCGTACGGGCGGTTCTTCTCGATGCCGAAATTCGTCGAGCGGTGCCGGGCGAACTCGTCGAGTTCCACGAACGACCCCTCGTCCATGAGCAGGTCGATCCGCTCACGGGCCGTCAGTTTTCCTTTGGCGTGCTGTTTTTCGACCGCGCGCTCGGAGCCGGCGTGCGTGGCTTCGTCGATACGCCGTTGCAGATCCGCGATCCTGCCCGCGGTCGTATGACGGTGTGCATCGGAGTTGGCAGTCTCGGGCTCGGACATCGCGTTGCGGCTCCCTGCCTGGTCAGCGGACGGCTACTGGCACGTAGCGTATCGGCGCGTGTGGCGCTCGGCAGTGCGTCGTTTGCCACACCTACGCTGGGTTGCATGACGCCTCCCGATGCTTCAGACAGCCGCTGGTCCGACCTCGGCCGACCGCCGCTCAGCGCCGACGCGCTGCGCCGCGCACTGGTGCGAGAGGGCGGCCTGTGGACGTCCCTGGACGTCGTCCCCTCCACCGGCTCCACCAACACCGACCTGGCCGCGCGGGCGGAGGGCCTGCCCGAAGGGGCGGTGCTCGTCGCCGAGGAGCAGACCGAGGGCCGCGGACGCCTCGACCGGCGCTGGTCGGCGCCCGCGCGCTCGGGGCTCTTCTTCTCCGTACTGCTCAAGCCCACCGAGGTCCCCGTCGAGAAGTGGGGCTGGCTGCCGCTGCTCGCCGGCGTCTCGGTGGCGACCGGGCTGTCCCGGTCCGCGGGCGTCGACACGGCGCTCAAGTGGCCCAACGACCTCCTGGTGACAGTCGGCAGCGAGGAACGCAAGGCCGGCGGCATCCTCGCCGAGCGGGCGGCGGACGGTGTCGTCGTCGGCATCGGCGTCAACGTCACCCTGACCGAGGAGGAGCTGCCGATCCCCGGCGCGGGGTCGCTCGCGCTCGCCGGAGCGGTCTCGACGGACCGCGACCCGCTGCTGCGTTCCGTCCTGCGTTCGCTCGGACAGTGGTACGGCCAGTGGCGGGACGCCGGGGGCGATCCGGCGGCCTGCCGCCTCCAGGAGGCGTACGCGGTGGGGTGCGCGACACTCGGCCGCACCGTACGGGCGGAACTGCCCGGCGGCCGGTCGGTGACCGGTGAAGCGGTGGCCGTCGACGGCCACGGGCGGCTGGTGCTGGCGACGGCGGAGGGGGTCCAGCAGCCGGTGGGGGCCGGTGACGTCGTCCACCTCAGGCCGGGGCCGGGCCCAGGGGCGGCGCACGGGACGGAGGAGTGAGGTAGGGCACACCTGCCGTATCGTTGAGGCGATCCGCGACGGATCGCGCGACAGACGATCGGCAGGACACAGGGCAGTGCGCAGGGAACGGGCAGGAGGCGGTACGTGACCGTCGACGACACGGGGTCCCCTGCGGGCGAGGGGCGGGACCCGGGCACGGACCCGGAGCCGGGCACGGCCGCGCCGTCCGGCGCGGGCGCGGGCAAGGGGCCGTCCGCGGGTGCGACGTCCTCGTCCCGCCCCGGCGCGTCCTCCTCCCGCCCCGGCTCCGGCGACGGCGCGGTGCACGGTGTCGTCCGGGCGGACGGGACCGGGAGCGGGGTGCCCGCCGCCGTGGAGCCCTCGCCGTACCCCACGCCCCACCACGCCGTCGACCACACCGCCGAGCCGACCGACGATCCGCTCGCCATCCGCCTGGAGCAGCTGATCCTCGGCGCCGAGCGCCGCTACACCCCCTTCCAGGCCGCCCGTACCGCCGGTGTCTCCATGGACCTCGCCTCCCGGTTCTGGCGGGCCATGGGCTTCGCCGACATCGGGCAGGCCAAGGCCCTGACCGAGGCGGACGTCCTGGCCCTGCGGCGGCTCGCCGGTCTCGTCGAGGCGGGGCTGCTCAGCGAGCCGATGGCGGTGCAGGTCGCCCGGTCCACCGGGCAGACCACCGCCCGGTTGGCGGAATGGCAGATCGATTCCTTCCTGGAGGGGCTGACCGAGCCGCCCGAGCCCGGCATGACCCGTACCGAGGTCACGTATCCGCTCGTCGAGCTGCTCCTGCCCGAGCTGGAGGAGTTCCTGCGCTACGTCTGGCGGCGCCAGCTCGCCGCCGCCACCGGACGGGTCGTCCAGGCCGCCGACGACGAGGAGATGGTCGACCGGCGGCTCGCGGTCGGCTTCGCGGACCTCGTCGGGTTCACACGGCTGACGCGGCGCCTGGAGGAGGAGCAGCTGGGCGAGCTGGTCGAGGCGTTCGAGACGACCTGCGCGGACCTCGTCGCGGCCCACGGCGGCCGGCTCATCAAGACGCTCGGCGACGAAGTGCTCTACGCGGCGGACGACGCGGGCACGGCGGCCGAGATCGCGCTGCGGCTCATCGAGACCATGGAGGCCGACCGGACGATGCCGGCCCTGCGCGTCGGCATCGCCTTCGGCACGGTCACCACGCGGATGGGCGACGTCTTCGGCACGACCGTGAACCTGGCCAGCCGGCTCACCTCGATAGCGCCGAAGAACGGGCTCCTCGTCGACGGCGCGCTCGCCGAGGAGCTGTCGCGGACCGGTGACGCGCCGGTCTCCGAGGCGGAGGCGGCGGCCGAGGCGGAGAAGGCGGAGCAGGAGGGCGTCACCCCGCCCTCGTACCGCTTCGCGCTCCAGCCGATGTGGCAGCGGCCGGTGCGCGGGCTTGGCACGGTCGAACCATGGCTTCTGACCAGGCGCCCCACCTAGGATCCTCCTGGTAACGATCGTTAACCGGGAGGGTGTGCGGCATGACTGGGGAACAGGAACGCTTCGGGGAGTTCGTCGGCGTACGGCGGCACGGTCACGTCGCCGAGCTGGTCCTCGACCGCCCCGAGGCGATGAACGCGGTCTCGACCGACATGGCCCGTTCCGTCGCGGCGGCGTGCGACGCGCTGGGCGCGGACCCGCGGGTGCGCGTCACGGTGGTGACGTCCAGCCACGAGCGGGCGTTCTGCGTCGGCGCGGACCTCAAGGAGCGGAACTCCTTCACGGACGCCGAGCTGGTACGTCAGCGCCCGGTCGCCCGGGGCGCGTACACCGGCGTACTGGAACTGCCCATGCCGGCGATCGCCGCCGTGCACGGCTTCGCGCTGGGCGGGGGCTTCGAGCTGGCGCTGGCCTGCGACCTGATCGTGGCGGACCGCACGGCGGTGGTCGGGCTGCCCGAGGTGTCGGTGGGCGTCATCCCGGGCGGTGGCGGTACGCAGCTGCTGCCCCGGCGGGTCGGGGCGGCGCGGGCGGCGGAGCTGGTGTTCACGGCGCGGCGGGTGGAGGCGGACGAGGCGGCCGGGCTCGGCCTCGTCGACGTGCTGGTGGAGGCCGGGCGGGACCGGGGGGAGGCGCTGGCGCTGGCGGCCCGTATCGCGGGGAACTCGCCGGTGGGGCTGCGGGCGGCGAAGCGGGCGATGCGGCTCGGGCACGGGCTCGATCTGCGGGCCGGCCTGGAGGTCGAGGACGCGGCATGGCGGTCGGTGGCCTTCTCGGGCGACCGGGCGGAGGGGGTGGCGGCGTTCAACGAGAAGCGCGCGCCCCGGTGGCCGGGCGAGTAGGGCGGGTAAGCCGGGCAACGGGCATATCAATACAAATCTCACCAAACTCCCTAAGCTGAGGAGATGGGTGAGGATGCGCGGTTGCGGGCCGTGGTGACGCTGGCGCAGGCCATGGCGGCGGCGCACACCCCGCGCGAGTCCTGGCGGGCGGCCGCACTGGGGGCGAAGGAGGCCCTGGGGGGCAGCTTCGCGGCGATCTCGGTGTGGGAGCGCGAGCTGGGGCGGTTGCGGGTGCTCGTCAACGCGGGGGCGCGGGTGGTGGGGGAGGAGGAGTTCCCCGAGGAGGAGACCTACCCCGTGCACCAGTTTCCGGAGATCGCGGAGTTCCTGCACGAGCGGTGGGCGGGCGGGGGCGGCCCGCACGCGTGGGTCGAGACGGCGGAGGGGCCTCCGGAAGGGACCGCGGGTCCCTCCGGGTACTGCCACCAGCGGGTGGCGGCCCTGCGGCGGCGCGGGCGCGGATCGTGCGTGGTCGCGCCGATCGTGCTGCGGGGGCAGGCGTGGGGGGAGCTCTACGTGGCGCGGCCGGCCGGGGAGCCCGTCTTCGGCCGGCCCGACGCGGACTTCGCGACGGTGCTCGCGTCGGTGGTGGCGGCCGGGATCGCCCAGACGGAGCTGCTGGAGGAGGTCCGCAAGCTCGCGTTCACCGACCCGCTCACGGGGCTGGCGAACCGGCGGGCCGTCGACATGGGGCTCGACGGGGCGGTGGAGCGGCACCGGGAGTCCGGGGCGGTCGTCAGCCTGGTCGTCTGTGACCTGAACGGCCTGAAGCGGGTCAACGACTCCCTCGGCCACGCGGTGGGCGACCGCCTGCTGGAGCGCTTCGGCTCGGTGCTGTCCGTGTGCGGCGCGATGCTGCCGGGGGCGCTGGCGGCGCGGCTCGGGGGCGACGAGTTCTGCCTGCTGGCGGTGGGGCCGTCGTCGGACGCGGTGGTGAGGGTGGCCGAGGACCTGTGCGTACGGGCGGCGGAGATGGACCTGGGGGAGGGCGTCGCGTGCGGCGTCGCCTCGACCGGCGATCCGATCGGGCCGGTGCGCACCGCGCGCCGCCTCTTCCGGCTGGCGGACGCGGCGCAGTACCGGGCGAAGGCGGCACGTTCGGCGAAGCCGGTGGTCGCGGGGCGGGACGGGGCGGTGGTCCGCCTCGCCGACGCGCCCCCGGCCGCGCCGCACGAGCGGCGGGCGTTCCGGGGGCGGTGGCCGGGTGGGTGACGGGGCGGGGAAGGTGCCGCGGGCCAATCCGCACCGCACCCGGCCCGGTAAGGGGCTCACACCCCGCCCACTAGTGACAGAGGCGGATTCAATCCGTAGGGTTCTGAATATGAATATGCAAACAGTCGTGCTGGGGACGTCCGGGACCACCGCGGCGGACGTCATCGCCGTCGCCCGGCACAACGCCAGGGTCGAGCTCTCCGAGGAGGCCGTCGCCGCCCTCGCCGCCTCGCGCGAGATCGTCGACGCGCTCGCCGCCAAGCCCGAACCCGTCTACGGCGTCTCGACCGGATTCGGCGCCCTCGCCACCCGGCACATCAGCCAGGACCTGCGCGCCCAGTTGCAGCGCAACATCGTCCGGTCGCACGCCGCCGGCATGGGCCCGCACGTCGAGCGCGAAGTCGTACGCGCGCTGATGTTCCTGCGGCTCAAGACCGTCGCCTCCGGCCACACCGGCGTACGCCCGCACGTCGCCCGGACCATGGCGGCCCTGCTCAACGCCGGGATCACCCCCGTCGTCCACGAGTACGGTTCGCTCGGCTGCTCCGGCGACCTCGCCCCCCTCAGCCACTGCGCCCTCGCGCTGATGGGCGAGGGCGACGCCGAAGGCCCCGACGGGGTCGTCCGCCCCGCCGGGGAGCTGCTCGCCGCGCACGGCATCGTCCCCGTCGAGCTGCGCGAGAAGGAGGGCCTGGCCCTCCTCAACGGCACCGACGGCATGCTCGGCATGCTGCTCATGGCGATAGACGACCTGAAGCGGCTCTACACCTCCGCCGACATCACCGCCGCGCTCAGCCTCGAAGCGCTGCTCGGGACCGACAAGGTCCTGGCGCCCGAGCTGCACGCCATCCGGCCCCACCCGGGCCAGGGCGCGTCCGCCGACAACATGCTCCGCGTCCTCGCCGGGTCCGGCCTCACCGGCCACCACCAGGACGACGCCCCGCGCGTCCAGGACGCCTACTCCGTGCGCTGCGCCCCCCAGGTCGCCGGCGCCGGGCGCGACACCCTCGCGTACGCGCTCACCGTCGCCGAGCGGGAGCTCGCCTCCGCCGTCGACAACCCCGTCGTGCTGTTTGGGGGCACCTCCCAGGCCGAAGGCTCCGGGGAAGGCCGCGTCGAGTCCAACGGCAACTTCCACGGGGCGCCCGTCGCGTACGTACTCGACTTCCTCGCCATCGCCGCCGCCGACCTCGGCTCCATCTGCGAGCGCCGCACCGACCGGCTCCTCGACAAGAACCGGTCGCACGGGCTGCCGCCCTTCCTCGCCGACGACGCCGGCGTCGACTCGGGCCTGATGATCGCCCAGTACACGCAGGCCGCCCTGGTCAGCGAGATGAAGCGGCTCGCGGCTCCCGCCTCGGTCGACTCGATCCCGTCCTCCGCCATGCAGGAGGACCACGTCTCCATGGGCTGGTCGGCGGCGCGCAAGCTGCGGACCGCGATCGACAACCTCACGCGGATCGTCGCCGTCGAGCTGTACGCCGCCACGCGCGGCATCGAGCTGCGCGAGGGACTCACCCCCGCGCCCGCCTCGCAGGCCGTCATCAAGGCCGTGCGGGAAGCGGGGGTCGAGGGCCCCGGGCCCGACCGCTACCTCGCGCCCGACCTGGCCGCCGCCGACGCCTTCGTACGGGCGGGCGGGCTCGTCGAGGCCGTCACGGCGGTGACCGGGCCCCTCGCGTAACCGGACGGAACGTCGGAGGGCGACAAGGGCCGCGCGTCAGACCGGGCGCGCGGCCCTTCGCGTCGAGAACACCAGGAAACCGGCGCCCACGCCGAGGAACGCCGTGCCGCCGAGCAGATACGGGGTCGTGTCCACGCTGCCCGTGTCGGCGAGCGCGAGCTCCTGCGAGGCGTTCACCCCGGTCTGCTGGAGCTGAGGCTGGGACTGGGGTCGGGACGGGGACTGGGCTGGTGTCTCCTTCTCCGCCGTCGCGTTGGCGGACGGGACGAACCAGAGGGCACACAGCAGTGTGCCCGCAGCGGTGGCGGTCAGCAGCGGTCGGCGTGCGGACACGTGATCGATCCCCCTTGGGGCAACCGGGAATTGGCCGTGTACGCCGATGCTAATGAAAGCAGCGGGTCGCAGGAAAGTCGCGAGAGCCCGTGGGCCTACGCTCCGACGCATGAACGCAACTGACACGTCACGCTTTGTCCGTCTCCAGGTGGAATTGGTGCTGGAAATTTCCGACGCCGAAGCGCTCACCGGCGCCGCTCTGGCCCACGTCACGGAGGACACGCACGCCCAGGACGCCGAACGTACGCATGCCCGGTCCGCGGTGCGGGAAGACGTCGCGGAGGCCCTCGCTCATCTCGTGGACCCGTTCGACCTGATCGGCGACGTACCCGGGGTGGAGCTCGCGCAGGCGTCGTGGAGCAGCGAGCGGATCGACTACAACCCGGACGCCGTGGAGTGGGATCTGGATGAGGACGACGAGGACGACGAGGACGAAGAGGACGGCACGGAAGGGCCGGCATAGCTTCTCGGGTAAGCCCGGCGAAGAAAAACACGCCGCCGCCGCAACCGGCGGCGGCGTGGCCGCGTCGATGAGTGGTGTTCCCCACATCCCCCCCAGATGTGGAACGGACGGATCGGTCCAGGAGTTCTAAGACATTGGCAGGGAAGCGCTGCCCAGCGCCCCTGCCCGGGGATGTGTGGGGAATCGGCAATGATGGAGAAGCGTGTGATCACGGACAGCAAGCGGCGCAGGGGCCTCATGGCCGCTTCCGCACTGCTCAGCGGCGTTCTGGTCCTTTCGGCCTGCAGCGAAGGCGGCGACCGGAGCGGCACCACGGCTGCCGAGAGCTCGAAGAAGTCACAGGCCGAGGTCGACGAGGCGGCGGCCAAGGACACCTCCGAGGCGCGAATAGCGATCACGCCCAAGGGCGGGGCCGACAACGTCAGCATCAACCGCGGCACCGAGGTCACCGTCAGCGACGGCAAGCTGACCGAGGTGACCATGACCTCGTCGGCCGGCGAGAAGGTGGCGGGCACCATCACCGCCGACGGCAGGAGCTGGAAGCCGGACGCGCAGCTGGAGCGCTCGACGACGTACAAGATCTCGGCGACGGCGGCCGACTCCAAGGGCCGTGAGGCGCACGAGAACGGGTCCTTCACCACCGTCTCGCCCGCCAACAGCTTCATCGGGAACTTCACGCCCGACGACGGCTCCAAGGTCGGCGTCGGCATGCCGGTGTCGATCAACTTCGACAAGCCGATCACCGACAGGGCCGCCGTCCAGAAGGGCATCACGGTCACGTCGAGCAGCGGCCAGGAAGTCGTCGGCCACTGGTTCAGCGCGCAGCGGCTGGACTTCCGCCCCCAGGAGTACTGGAAGGGCGGCTCCACGGTCACCATGAAGCTGGAGCTCGACGGAGTCGAGGGCGCCGAGGGCATCTACGGCGTCCAGGACAAGACCGTCACCTTCAGCGTCGGCCGCAACCAGGTCAGCACCGTCGACGCCCGGACGAAGACCATGACGGTCACGCGGGACGGCAAGACGGTCAAGACGATCCCGATCTCCGCGGGCGCGCCCGAGAACCCGACGTACAACGGCCAGATGGTGATCTCCGAGAAGTTCAAGGAGACCCGGATGAACGGCGCGACGGTCGGCTTCACGGACGACGACGGCAAGGGCGAGTACGACATCAAGGACGTGCCGCACGCCATGCGGCTGTCCACGTCGGGCACGTTCATCCACGGCAACTACTGGGGCGCCGACTCGATCTTCGGCAGCGCCAACACCAGCCACGGCTGCGTGGGCCTGAACGACGCCAAGGGCGCGAACGACCCGAACCAGCCGGGTGCGTGGTTCTTCGACAACTCCCTCGTCGGTGACGTGGTCATCGTCAAGAACTCCCCGGACAAGACCATCAAGCCCGACAACGGCCTCAACGGCTGGAACATGGACTGGGAGCAGTGGAAGGCCGGCTCCGCGGTCTGACCAGAGCTCTCCGGGCCCCTTCCCCGGTTCTCCGCGGAAAGCACGGCGGCGGGCGCCGCCCCAGTCTCCGGGGGCGGCGCCCGCCGCCGTTCGCGTTCCCGCTTCCCCTGCGGCCCTCAGGCCGGCGGCGCCCACACGTAACGGACGTCCGGCTCGCGCTCCTCGTTGCGCGAGCCGTCCGTCCGCTCGGCCGCGCGGAAGCCGTGCCGTGCGTAGAAGCGGTGGGCGGGGCCGTTGACCTGGAAGGACCACAGCTCCAGACCGCCGGGCGAGCGCTCCTTCGCGAGCTGGACGAAGCGGTCGCCGATCCCGCGCCCCCGGTGGTCCGGCGCCAGGTACAGCTGCTCGATCCGGCCGGGCTCCAGCGCCATCATCCCCACCACGGCGCCGCCGCTCTCCGCCACCCATGTCTCCTGCTCCGGCACCACGACGTACCGGAAGAAGTCCCGCACCCCGTCGTCGCCGTGCGCCCGCTCCACGGTGGGCAGCGCGGCGTCGTACGACCGCAGCCACACCTCGGCCAGGGCGGCGGCGTCCTCGGGTCCGTCCGCCCGGCGCAGGGTCACCTCCGTGTCGCTCATCCACGTACCTCCACGGCCACGTCCGTCCCCCAGTTCGCCAGCAGTTGCAGGGATTCCCACGAGGGCGAGCCCGGCTCCGCGTGGAAGGTGATCAGATGCTGCTCCGGGTCGTCGGGCAGCGTCAGTGTCTCGTACGCCAGGGTCAGCTCACCCGCCAGGGGGTGGTGCAGGCGCTTGGTGCCGTGGCCCTTGTCCTTCACGTGGTGCGCGGCCCACAAGCTCCTGAACAGCTCGTTCTTCACCGACAACTCGCCGACCAGCGCGGACAGCAGCGGATCGTCCGGGTGGCAGCCCGCGTCCAGCCGCAGGTAGCTGACGACCTCGCACGCCTTGAGCTCCCAGTCGGCGTACACGTCCCGGAAGCCGTCGCCCAGGAAGAGGAGACGCGCGAGGTTGCGCTCCTCGGCGGGGAGCGCGGTGATGTCGCCGAACAGCACGCGCGCCATGCGGTTGCAGCCGAGGACGTCGGTGCGCCGCCCCATGACGTACGCCGGCACCCCTTCCATGGCGTCCATCAGCTGCTGGAGACCGGGCCGCAGACGCTGCGGCCGCGTCGGACGCCTGCGCTTCTGCGAGGGCTTGGCGAGGTGCGTGAGGTGGTCGCGCTCGGCGTCGGACAGCCGCAGGGCGCGGGCGATCGCGTCCAGTACGCCCATGGAGACGTTGCGGCCGTTGCCCTGCTCAAGACGGGTGTAGTACGCGACCGAGACCCCCGCCAGCTGTGCCAGCTCCTCGCGGCGCAGGCCCGGGACGCGGCGGTGCCTGCCGAAGTCGGGCAGGCCCACGTCCTCGGGCTTGAGCCGCGCACGGCGGGAGCGGAGGAACTCACTCAGTTCGGCGCGCTGGTCCATAAGGCCAAGTATCGCCTGTCGTACGACGGTGATCCTGACCCCGCCAGTGGTACGCACGGCGGACGTACGCTCAACAGGGGGCTGGGTGGATGCCCGCGGTTCCCGCAGGCTGGTCGCCATGAGCACTTCTGTTTCCCCTGCCACCCCTGTTACTTCTGTCGCCGCATACGCCGCCCCCTCCGCCGGCGCCCCGCTGGAGAAGACCTCCGTACCGCGCCGCCCGGTCGGCGAGCACGACGTGCTGATCGAGATCAAGTACGCGGGCATCTGCCACTCCGACATCCACCAGGCCCGCGACGGCTGGGGCGAGGGCATCTACCCGATGGTCCCCGGCCACGAGATCGCCGGCATCGTCACCGCGGTCGGCCCCGGCGTCAGCAAGTACGCGGTCGGCGACCGGGTCGGCGTCGGCTGCCTCGTCGACTCCTGCCGGGAGTGCGAGGCCTGCCTCGCGGGCCAGGAGCAGCACTGCGCGAAGGGCTCGACCGGTACGTACAACGCCCTCGACAAGAACGGCGAGCCGACCTACGGCGGCTACTCCACCCACCTCGTCGTCGACGAGAACTACGCCGTCCGCATCCCCGAGGGCCTCTCGCTGGACGTCGCCGCCCCGCTGCTGTGCGCCGGCATCACCCTCTACTCGCCGCTCAACCACTGGCAGGCGGGCCCCGGCAAGAAGGTCGCGATCCTCGGTCTGGGCGGTCTCGGCCACATGGGCGTCAAGATCGCCGACGCGCTGGGCGCCGAGGTGACCGTACTGAGCCAGACCCTCCGCAAGAAGGAGGACGGGCTGAAGCTCGGCGCCGACCACTTCTACGCGACCAGCGACCCGAAGACCTTCGAGGAGCTGGCCGGCTCCTTCGACCTGATCGTCTCGACGGTCTCCGCGCCGCTCGACATGGACGCCTACCTGAGCCTGCTCAAGGTGGGCGGGGCGTTCGTGAACGTCGGCGCCCCCGAAGAGCCCAACTCGCTCAACATGTTCTCGCTGATCGGCGGCAACAAGACCCTGGCCGGCTCGATGATCGGCGGCATCCCCGAGACGCAGGAGATGCTCGACTTCTGCGCGCGGCACGGGCTGGGCGCGGAGATCGAACTGATCGACGCGGACCGGATCAACGAGGCGTACGAGCGGGTGCTCGCGAGCGACGTCCGCTACCGCTTCGTGATCGACGCGGCGACGATCTGACGCCGGGGCCGGGGCCGGGGCCGGGAGCCGGTTCCGCATCGCACGGTCCCGCATGACCCGGGAGGTAATCGACGGCCGTGGCGCCCCCCGGAAGGATGTGACGCACCAGCTCGTCACATCCTTCCGGGGAGGAAGACCATGAGCGCCTACGCCGTCGGTCACCTGCACGCCGCCGCCCGGCACGAGGACGTCTTCGTGTACATGGAGCGGATCCAGGCCACCCTCGACCCCTTCGCGGGCCGCTTCCTCGTCCACGGGACCGAGGTGGAGGTCCGTGAGGGGGAGTGGCCCGGGTACCTGGTCGTCATAGGTTTCCCGGACATCGACCAGGCGCGTGGCTGGTACGACTCCGACGCCTACCGGGAGATCGTGCCGCTGCGTACCCGGCACATCACCGCGGACGTCGTCCTGGCGGACGGCGTGGCCCCCGGCTACGAAGCGGCGCACACGGCGGCGAGGATGCGGCAGCAGGCGGGGTGACGCGGTGCCGCCCCCGGCTGCCCGCTACGGGCGGCCGGCGTCGCCGCGGCCGTTCCACCGGCTCCGCTCCAGGGCGTACTCGACGTCCCCGTGCTCCCAGCCGTCGATCCTGTCGGGCCACTCCCCGTACCACCGGCGTACGAAGACGAGCCCCGCCTTCTCCATCACGCGCCGCGAGCGGGAGTTGACGTACATGGTGTCCGCGGTGACCCTCTGCACGCCGAAGTCGGTGAACCCCTTGCGGATCAGGGCGCGGGCTCCCTCGGTGGCGTAACCGCGCCCCCAGGCGGACCGCCCCAGCCGGTACCCGAGCTCGACGGCATCGGCGCAGTCGTCCGCCGGCGGCCGGAACTCGAACCAGCCGAGGAACGCGCCGGTCGCCTTCTCCTCGGCGGCCCAGAACCCGCGGGTCCCGATGCACGGGTGATCGTGCGTCAGCCGCGGAAGCACCCGCTCGACGACGTGCGCGCGGGAGGTGGGCCGCCCGCCGTTGACGAAGCGCATGACTTCGGGGTCGCTGTCGAGCCGGACCAGCCGCTCGACGTCGTCGTCCTCGCCGAACGGCCGCAGTACGAGCCGCTCGGTCTCCAGGAAGGTGCGCATTCCCCGATGCTCGCGCCTGCCGCCGCCGGCCGCCAACGAATAAACGAAGGACGGAGCGGGAACGGCGGCGGGCCCGAGCGGCCGGCGGGCAGCGCCTCCGGCGTCGCCGCCGCGGCCGGCCGGGGGGCTCAGCCGTCGGCCTTCGCGACGCCGATCGGGCAGGAGACGCCCGTCCCGCCGATGCCGCAGTAGCCCGCCGGGTTCTTGTCGAGGTACTGCTGGTGGTACGGCTCGGCCGGCCAGAACGGGCGGGTGTCGGCCGGGAGGATCTCCGTGGTGATCGTGGAGTGGCCGGAGTACGTGAGGACCTTCTGGTACGCCTCGCGGGAGGCCTCCGCCGCCGCGGCCTGGGCGGGGGAGTGGGTGTAGATCGCCGAGCGGTACTGCGTGCCCACGTCGTTGCCCTGGCGGAAGCCCTGGGTCGGGTCGTGGTTCTCCCAGAAGACCTTCAGCAGCTGCTCGTACGAGACGACCGACGGGTCGAAGACGACGCGCACCGCCTCCGTGTGGCCCGTCAGGCCCGAGCAGGCCTCCTCGTACGCCGGGTTCTCGGTGTAGCCGCCCTGGTAGCCGACGAGCGTCGTCCAGACGCCCTCCGTCCGCCAGAACGTGCGCTCCGCGCCCCAGAAACAGCCCATGCCGAAGTCCGCGGTCTCCAGGCCGTCCGGATACGGGCCCACGAGCGGGTTGCCGAGGACCGTGTGGCGGGAGGGGAGCTCGAACTCGGGGGCCGGGCGGCCCTTCAGGGCCTGCTCGGGGGTGGGGAGCTGGGGGGTACGGCCGAACAGCATGAGTCGGTCTCCTTCACGGGGGCGTGGGGCGTGGGGCGCGGGGAGCGGCACCGGGATCAACGCTCCGGCGCCGCCCGGAATTCCGCGTCGGCCGGCCGCCGCCGTGGCGGCCACGCCTGCGACGCGCAGCTCGCAGTACGACGCCGCCGGGTCGCCCCGGTGGCGCCACGGCAGGGCGTCGGCATGGCCGTCGACGAGGCCGTCGACGAGGCGGAACTGTTCGACGGCGGCCTCGTCGCGGTCCTGGAGGGACAGGTAGTACGCCAGCAGGTGGCGGACCTCCGGCAGGCGCGGGTGGTCCGGGCCGGCCGGGGCCGCGTCGGCCGGCGCGTGCATCCCGGGCGTGCGGTCGGCGTCCGTGGAGTCCGACTCGTCGTGCTCGAAGTGCGCGATCAGCGGGAACGCCGTCATCAGGCTGCCCGGCGGAGCGTTTCGCGCCGCCTGCGCGGCGAACGCGCGGGCCGGCTCCTCCGAGCCGCGCCACTTCCCGCACCCGTACCGGAGCGCCGAGAAGGGGCCTCGTAGTGGTGCGGGGCGCGCTCGGTGACCTCCTGGCGGATGCCGGCCGGGCAGGGCGGAGGCGCTGCCCGCGAGGACGGGGCGTCAGTGGGGCAGCGTCGCCGGGCTGCCGCCGTTCGCCTCGTACCCGGCGACCGCCAGCGCCCGGTACACCGCGTAGTCCGCCGCCGGGTCGGGGCTGTGCGTCCAGGGCAGGGCGCCGACGTGCCCGTCCACGTGCCGCAACTGGTTCATCGCCTCGGACCAGCGTTCGGCGCGTACGAGGAAGAGGACCAGCAGGTGGCGCACGTGCGCCAGCATCGGGTCGTCGGGCCGTGCGGCGTGCACCGCGTAGAGCGCGCCCTCCATCGCCCTCGACACGACCGCGCTCTGGTAGAAGCCGTTCACGAGATTGACCTCGGGCAGGTGCTCGTACACCGCGAACAGGGGCAGCGCCGCGAGCAGCGACCCCTGCGGGGCGCGGGCGGCGGCCGCGGTGGCGAAGGCGTCGGCGGCCTCGCGCGAGCCGTGCCACTTCTCGCTGCGGTAGCTCAGCGCGGCGAGGTGCGCGCCCATGTGGTCCGGCGCGCGGTCCAGGACCTTCGCCCACAGCTGGTCGAACTCCGGCTCGGAGTAGGCCAGTCCGCGCGCGACGGCGAGCTCGGTGATGCAGGGGACGGGGTCGCCCGGCGCCAGCAGCGCCGCCTCGCCGCACACCGTACGGGCCTCCTCCAGGATGATCCGGAAGTCGTCGGTGCCCGGCGTCGACGTGCGCCACGCCTGCTGCACCAGGAACTCGGCGTGCACCTGCGCGCCGCCCGCGTCCTTCGGCGAATCCGCCCGCCATGCCCGCAGCCAGCGCCCGCCCTCGCCGGGCCGGCCCGCCAGTTCCAGCGACGCGGCCCCGGCGAAGGCCTGCACGCGCTGCCAGCGCACCTCGCCCTCCCCGGGCGTCCCGGCCAGCAGCTGCGCGGCGGCCCGCCAGTCCTGGGAGCGCTGCACCACTTCGAGTACGTCCTCCAGGTCCTGGTCCGGGCCCGGCATGCGGACGTCGAGCAGTTCCTGGCGTACGAAGCCGTAGTCGGCCGGGTCGGCGGCGTCGGGGGAGCCGGGCGCGACGAGGCGGATGCCGCCGCCGCGCCTGCGCAGTACCACGGGGCCGATGACCGCCGCCAGCATGCACAGGGCGATCAGGAACCAGAGAATCTCCATGGCTCCATTGTCCCGGACGCTCGCGGACGCTCACGGGCACTCCCGGACGCCGGCGGGACGGGACAGGGAAGGGACAGAAAAGGGACCGGGACGGGACCGGGACGGACCCGAATGCAGCCGGGGCGCGGGCGCCGACGAACTACCCTCGTTCCCATGAGCGACCAGCACAGTTTCGAGACCCTCGCGATCCACGCCGGCAACACCGCGGACCCCCTCACGGGCGCGGTCGTCCCGCCGATCTACCAGGTGTCCACGTACAAGCAGGACGGCGTGGGCGGACTGCGCGGCGGCTACGAGTACAGCCGCAGCGCCAACCCGACCCGCACCGCGCTGGAGGAGAACCTCGCGGCGCTCGAAGGCGGCAGCCTCGGGCTGGCCTTCGCGTCGGGCCTGGCGGCGGAGGACTGCCTGCTGCGGACCCTGCTGAGCCCCGGCGACCACGTGGTCATCCCGAACGACGCGTACGGCGGCACCTTCCGGCTCTTCGCCAAGGTCGTCTCCCGGTGGGGCGTGACCTTCTCGGTCGCGAACACCTCCGACCCCGCGGCGGTACGGGCCGCCCTCACCCCGAAGACCAAGGTCATCTGGGTCGAGACGCCCTCCAACCCGCTCCTGGGCATCAGTGACATCGAGGCGCTCGCGGGCGTCGCGCGCGCGGCCGGTGTGCGCCTGGTCGTCGACAACACCTTCGCGAGCCCCTACCTCCAGCAGCCGCTCGCGCTCGGCGCGGACGTCGTGGTGCACTCGACGACGAAGTACATGGGCGGGCACTCGGACGTCGTCGGCGGCGCGCTGATCGTGAGCGACGCGGCGCTGGGCGAGGAGCTGACGTACCACCAGAACGCGATGGGCGCGGTCGCCGGGCCGTTCGACGCGTGGCTCGTGCTGCGCGGCATCAAGACGCTGGCGGTGCGGATGGACCGGCACAGCGAGAACGCCACGCGCGTCGCGGACATGCTGACCCGCCACCCCCGGGTCAGCCAGGTCCTGTACCCGGGGCTGCCGGAGCACCCGGGCCACGAGACCGCGGCCAAGCAGATGAAGGCGTTCGGCGGCATGGTGTCGTTCCGCGTCGACGGCGGCGAGGAGGCGGCGGTCGAGGTCTGCAACCGCGCGCGGCTCTTCACGCTGGGCGAGTCGCTGGGCGGCGTCGAGTCGCTGATCGAGCACCCGGGCCGGATGACGCACGCGTCGGCGGCGGGGTCCGCGCTGGAGGTTCCGGCGGACCTGGTGCGGCTGTCGGTGGGCATCGAGTCGGGCGACGACCTGCTGGCCGACCTGAAGCAGATGCTGGGCTGAGGCGCCGCGGCGGGCTAGAAGCCCTCCAGGGGCGGTGTCACCTCCGTGGGCGGCGCCACCCACGGCTGCTCCACCGACGCCCACACCGCGAACGCCACCGCCGCCACCACGAGCAGCAGCCACAGCAGCCGCCGCACGCGCCGCCGCCGTCGCAGGACGCGTGCGCCGCGTGCGGCGGCGCGCGGGCCGAGGTCCGCGGGGACCGGCGGGTGCGCTCCCTCCAGCATCCGCCGGACCTCGTCCTGCTTGCGGTCGGGGAAGCTCACGGGGGCGTCGCCGCCTTCGGTACCGGCCCGGCCGGCGCGGGCGGCCGGCTGCGCATCGCCGCCACCGCGCGCGTGCAGATCGCCCGGACCCGCTGCGCGGAGAGGCCGAGCTGCGCCGCGGCCTGCTCCTCGGTGACGCCCTCGTACAGGCGCAGGACCAGGACCAGCCGCTCCTGCGGGGTCAGCCGCGCCAGGACCCCGTCCCCGGTGCGGGGCCCGCGGCGGTGCCACGCGGTGCGCGCGAAACGGGTCGCGAGTTCCTGGCGGGTGTGCTCGTACGGGTCCTCGCCGCGCAGCCGTTCCCAGGCCGCGTACGTACGGGAGAGCGCGGCCGTCAGCAGCCGCCGGGCCCGCGGGTTGTCCTCCCGGGGCTCGGCCGTCAGCAGTGTCGCGGCATGCAGCAGCCGTCCTGCCGCGCCCGCGACGAACGCCTCGAACTCACGGGTCCTGCGGCGGTGCCGGACCGCCTGCCGCTCTCGCACGCCCTCATATCAGGGCAGGAGAAGGCCCCGGGTCAAGAGGCCGGAGGCACCTCGGATCCGGCTGCGGGCCCGGCCTCGAATCCGGCTGCGGGCCCTGCCCCGGACCCGGTCACGGTCAAGGTCCCGGCCTCGGCGCCGCTCCCGGGGCCGGCTTCCGCCCCCGCCGCGCTCTGGCGCGCGGACAGCGCGGAGTTGAAGCGCGTGAGGAGCGTGCAGAAGGAGTCACGTTCCTCCTGGGTCCAGCCCTCGGTCACCTGCGCCATCAGTTCGCGCCGCGACGACCGCACCTCGTCGAGCCGCGCCTGGCCGCGCGGGGACAGCTGGAGCACGACCGCGCGGCCGTCCTCCGGGTGCGACGTGCGCTTGACCAGGCCCGTGTCGACGAGCGGCGCGACCTGCCTGGTCACGGTCGAGGAGTCGATCCCCATGCCCGCGGCCAGTGCCTTGACGCCCATCGGGCCCTCCCGGTCGAGCCGGTTGAGCAGCAGGTAGGCCGCGCGGTCCATGGAGTTGCGGACCTGGCCCACTCCGCCGAGCCGGGTCTGCTCGGCACGGCGGGCGAAGACGGCCACCTGGTGCTGGAGGGCATCGAGGAGGCCGGTGTCCGGATCAGTCGTCATGTCCTGGGAAATGGGCATGGCTGGGGGCTCTCTTCGTGCGGCGGTCGGTGTGGTGGGGGACAGAGTACGCGGGTGGCAGCGGACGCGTACCGGCGCTGCGGGAAACGGTGGCGGGGCCCGGGCCCGGACCGTCCCGTGGCGGGTGAGCTGCCAGACTTGCCGTCATGAGCTTCAGTACGCCCGACCCCTTGCGCACCCTCCTCCTCGACGACATCCGCGGGGCGCAGAAGATGCTCTCCGGTGTGGCGCGGGCCACGGCGATGGAGGGCAGCCGGTACCTGTCGCACCTGGTCGGCTCCCCGGTCCACCTGAAGTGCGAGAACCTCCAGCGGACCGGTTCGTTCAAGCTGCGCGGCGCGTACGTACGGATCGCCGGACTGTCCCCGGAGCAGCGCGCGGCGGGAGTGGTCGCCGCCAGTGCGGGCAACCACGCGCAGGGCGTCGCCCTGGCCTCGACCCTGCTCGGCGTACGGTCCACGGTCTTCATGCCGCTCGGGGCGCCCCTGCCGAAGGTCGCGGCGACCCGGGAGTACGGCGCGGAGGTGCGCCTGCACGGGCAGGTCGTCGACGAGACGCTGGCCGCCGCGGAGGAGTACGCCGACACGACGGGCGCGGCCTTCATCCACCCCTTCGACCACCCCGACATCGTCGCCGGGCAGGGCACCCTCGGCCTGGAGATCCTGGAGCAGTGCCCCGAGGTGCGGACGATCGTCGTCGGGGTGGGCGGCGGCGGACTGGCCGCCGGGATCGCGATCGCGGTCAAGGCGCTGCGCCCCGACGTGCGGATCATCGGCGTCCAGGCGGCGAACGCGGCGTGCTACCCGCCGTCGCTGGCGGCGGGGCGGCCGGTGTCGATCGACACGGCGCAGACGATGGCGGACGGCATCAAGGTGGGGCGTCCCGGCGACGTGCCGTTCGCGGTGATCGACCAGCTGCTCGACGGGGTCGTGACGGTTTCCGAGGACGAGCTGTCGAGTGCCCTGCTGCTCTGCCTGGAGCGGGCCAAGATGGTCGTCGAGCCGGCCGGGGCGAGCCCGGTCGCGGCCCTGCTGAGCAAGCCGGACACGTTCGAGGGGCCGGTGGTCGCGGTGCTGTCGGGCGGCAACGTCGACCCGCTGCTGATGCAGCGCATCCTGCGGCACGGCATGGCGGCGGCGGGCCGGTACCTGTCGCTGCGGCTGCGTCTGACGGACCGGCCCGGGGCCCTGGCCACGCTCCTGGGGGCGCTGTCGGTGGTGGACGTCAACGTCCTGGACGTGGGTCATGTACGGACCGACCCGCGGCTCGGGCTCACGGAGGCCGAGGTGGAGCTGCACCTGGAGACGAAGGGGCCCGAGCACTGCTCGGAGATCGGGGCGGTGCTGCGGGAGGCGGGGTACACGGTTCTGCCGTAGGAGGCGCAAGGGTTGCGCAAAACCCTCCCCCGACGCGATGTATCGCGTTATGGTGTGCCGTGCGTCACTGTTTCGTCGCGCACGAAAAGTGCGGCAAACCTAGGATTCGCGTAGGAAATCACCGGAAACCATGGGGGACCCCTTATGCCAGGCGCCATCTACGCCGAAGGTCTGGTCAAGACCTTCGGCGACGTGAAGGCCCTCGACGGTGTCGACCTCGACGTGCCGGAAGGCACGGTCCTGGGCCTGCTCGGCCCCAACGGCGCCGGCAAGACCACCGCCGTGCGCGTCCTGACCACCCTCCTGCGGCCCGACAGCGGAACGGCGGTCGTCGCGGGCATCGACGTCCTCAAGCACCCCAACGAAGTGCGCCGCTCCATCGGGCTGTCCGGCCAGTTCGCCGCCGTCGACGAGTACCTCACCGGGCGCGAGAACCTCCAGATGGTCGGCAGGCTCTACCAGATGTCCGCGAAGGCGTCGAAGGTACGGGCGGCCGAGCTGCTGGAGCGCTTCAACCTGGCCGACGCCGCCGACCGCACGGCCAAGACGTACTCCGGCGGCATGCGCCGCCGCCTCGACCTCGCCGCCGCGCTGGTCGTCTCCCCGCCCGTGATGTTCATGGACGAGCCGACGACCGGACTCGACCCGCGCAACCGCCAGCAGCTGTGGGAGGTCATCCAGGAACTGGTCGCGGGCGGTACGACGCTCCTGCTCACCACCCAGTACCTCGAGGAGGCCGACCACCTCGCCCACAACGTCTGCGTCATCGACCACGGCCGTGTCATCGCACGCGGCACCTCCGACGAGCTCAAGGCCCAGACCGGCGGGGAGCGCATCGAGGTCGTCGTGCACGACCCCGAGCACCTCACCACCGCCGACGAGGTACTGCGCGCCTTCGGCAAGGGCGCGAGCAAGACCGAGCGGCACACCCGCAGGATCACCGTCCCGGTCACCGGCGGCGCCAAGCTGCTCGCCGAGGTCATCCGCGAGCTGGACACCCGCGGGGTCGAGATCGACGACATCGGACTGCGCAGGCCGACCCTCGACGACGTGTTCATCTCCCTGACCGGCCACGCGGCCGAGGCCGCCGAGGAAGAAGCGGAGGCTGCCAAGTGAGCGTCATGACGGACACCACACCCGGTACCCGGGCCCCGAGGCCGACCGGCGGCCTCTCCCAGTCGGTCACCGACTCGCTCGTCATCGCCAAGCGGAATCTGATCCGGATGGCCCGGATCCCCGAGATGGTCATCTTCGGGCTGATCCAGCCCATCATGTTCGTGGTGCTGTTCACCTACGTGTTCGGCGGCTCCATCCAGGTCGGCGGGTCCACCTCCGCCGCGGCGTACCGCGAGTTCCTGATGGCGGGCATCTTCGCCCAGACCGTCACCTTCGCGACCGCCGGCGCGGGCGCGGGCATCGCGGACGACATGCACAAGGGCCTGATCGACCGCTTCCGGTCGCTGCCCATGGCCCGCGGGGCCGTCCTCACCGGCCGTACCCTCGCCGACCTCGTGCAGACCGCGCTCACCCTGGTGGTGCTGGCGATCGTCGCCCTCGTCGTCGGCTGGCGCGTCCACGAGAACATCGGCAAGGTCCTGGCCGGCTTCCTGCTGCTGCTCCTGCTCGGCTACGCCTTCTCCTGGATCGGCGCCCTGATCGGCCTCTCCGTCCGGACTCCGGAGGCGGCGACGTCCGGCGGGCTGATCTGGCTCTTCCCGCTCACGTTCATCTCGAACGCCTTCGTCGACGCGAACCAGATGCCGGCGTTCCTGCGGCACATCGCCGAGTGGAACCCCTTCAGCGCCACCGTGCAGGCCTGCCGCGAACTCTTCGGCAACCTGCCGCCCGGCTTCCAGGCATCCGACGCCTGGCCCATGCAGAACCCGGTCCTCGCCTCGGTGCTGTGGTCGCTGCTGATCCTGGTGGTCTTCCGCACCCTCGCGGTCCGCAAGTACCGCTCGGCGTCGGTCTGACCGTACGGACGCACGAAGCCCCCGGCCGGGGCATCCCGGCCGGGGGCTTCGGCTCTCTCCCGCTCAGCCCTGGTACGGCGTGGCTTCGAGGATCTTCACCGAAGCCTTCTTGCCGTTCGGCAGTTCGTACTGCGCGTCCTCGCCGACCTTCTTGCCCATCACGCCGGTGCCCAGGGGGGACTGCGGCGAGTAGGTCTCGATGTCGGAGCTCGCGTACTCACGGGACGCGAGCAGGAACGTCGTCGTGTCGTCCTCGTCACCGTCGAAGGCGATCTTGACGACCATGCCGGGGGCCACGACGCCGCTGGTCGTGGGGGCCTCGCCGACCTTCGCGTTCTCCAGGAGCTGGGTCAGCTGGCGCACACGGAGCTCCTGCTTGCCCTGCTCCTCCTTGGCCGCGTGGTACCCGCCGTTCTCCCGCAGGTCCCCCTCTTCGCGGGCAGCCGCGATCTTGCCGGCGATCTCCGTGCGTGCGGGACCCGACAGGTACTCCAGCTCGGCCTTGAGCTGGTCGTACGCCTCCTGGGTCAGCCAGGTGACGCTCTCGCTGGTCTGGGTCACAGGTGCTCCTCGTCGGTACTGGGAATACAAAGCAAGCATCGCCCTCCCCAGAAGGATGTGCCTCCAGGGGCGGGCGAAACCACGAGCCTAACAATTCAGGCGGAAAAGGGGGAGGAAGAAAACGGCCGGACGGGCGTCGGGGCAGGTCAGCCCGCGGAACCGCCGTCCGCGGAGCAGCCTGTCAGCTCGGTGCTCGTCGCCCTGGACGTCGTACGCACGGTGTAGATCTCGTCGGTGCGCCCGGCGCCCGACGCGTCGATACGGACGTCCCTGCGGCCCACTTCGGTGCCGTCCTCCGCGAGGGAGCGCAGCGTGCAGGTGCCGGCCGCGTCCGCCTGCTTGCGCACTTCGAGATGGACCTTGACCTCGGAGTCCGAGACGGTGTCGAACTTGATCAGCTCGGCGCTGATCTTCTGGCCCGCGACGTAGTCGTAGCCGAACCAGCCGACCATCGCCACGAGCGCGGCGCCCAGCACGGCGCCCACGATCTTGAGCTTGCGGTCCGCGCGCTCGTCCGCCGAGCGGCCGTAACGGCCTTCGGGAAGCCGGGCGGCGGAACCGCTGACCTGGCCGTCGCGCACCGTGGTCATGATCGTTCCTCCTGGGTCGGGGTCTCCGGAATTTTCCGCCCCTCGATTCGGTCACTATAGAAGCCGCTTATTGCGCCGAATCACTGAGGATCGAGTCTTGACTGAGCAGCTGCGACTGATGGCCGTTCACGCCCACCCCGACGACGAGTCGAGCAAGGGTGCGGCGACCATGGCCAAGTATGTGTCCGAGGGGGTGGACGTGCTGGTCGTGACCTGCACGGGAGGCGAGCGCGGCTCCATCCTGAATCCGAAGCTCCAGGGCGACAGATACATCGAGGAGAACATCCACGAGGTCCGCAGGAAGGAGATGGACGAGGCCCGCGAGATCCTCGGCGTCCGCCAGGAGTGGCTGGGCTTCGTCGACTCCGGCCTCCCGGAGGGCGACCCGCTGCCGCCGCTGCCGCAGGGCTGCTTCGCGCTGGAGGACGTCGACGTGGCGGCGGGCCGGCTGGTGAGGTCGATCCGCTCGTTCCGCCCGCAGGTCATCACGACGTACGACGAGAACGGCGGCTACCCGCACCCCGACCACATCATGACCCACAAGATCACGATGGTGGCGTTCGAGGGGGCCGCGGACACCGGGAAGTTCCCGGAGGCGGAGTTCGGCCCGGCCTACCAGCCGCAGAAGCTCTACTACAACCAGGGCTTCAACCGGCCGCGCACCGTCGCGCTCCACGAGGCGCTGATCGAGCGCGGCATGGAGTCGCCGTACGGTGAGTGGCTGGAGCGCTGGAAGGAGTTCCAGCGCGCCGAGCGCACGCTGACCACGTACGTTCCGTGTGCGGACTTCTTCGAGATCCGCGACAAGGCGCTGATCGCGCACGCCACGCAGATCGACCCCGACGGCGGCTGGTTCCGCGTCCCGATGGACATCCAGCGGGAGGTCTGGCCGACGGAGGAGTACGAGCTGGCCAAGTCGCTCGTCGATACGTCCCTCCCCGAGAGCGACCTGTTTGCGGGCATCCGCGACAATGTCTGACGTGAACGTAACCCTGGCAATGACGCAGTTCGTGCCGCTCGCCGCGGACAAGTTCGACAAGAACAAGGTGACCCCGGGCGTTCTGGGGTTCCTGGTGTTCGCGGCGCTGGCCGTCGGCGTGTGGATGCTGATGAAGTCGATGAACCGCCACATGGGACGGGTCGACTTCGAGGAGGCGCCGGATCCGGCGGCGGAGCGGGAGAAGGCCGCCGCCCCGGCTTCCGCTTCCGGCTCCGCCCCGGCGCCCTCCCCGGCCCCGGAGGACGGTCCCGCGGGGGGCCGGCCCAAGGACGCGTAGGGCGGGGGCGGGCCCCGGACCCCGGACGCCCTTCGGGCGTGTCCTCGACCGCCGGGCGGGCCGGATTTTCCGGCCCGCCCGGCGATCGAGGGCCGGAGGCCGGGGCGGAACCCTTCACGCGGCGGAGCCGCACGATCATGCGGGAGGACGCCCAGCGGCAGGGCAAGCACTACGGCTTCAAGGACGTGCTGCTGATCGCCGAGGTGGTGTCGGTCTCCTGTACACAAGGACTACGACGACTGCACCGTGAAGTACGGCCGCTACGGCATCCCCGTCTACCCGGTGGTGGGCCCGTGCGCCAGGGAGGTCGCCGCCACACCCAGCCCACCGGCTCCGGCTGCATCGCCGCCCACACGCACAAGTACGGCTCGGTCAACTGCCCATCAAACTGGCCGGCGGACGGACCTAGACCCTTGACCTGGACGAACTGCCCGGGCCTGAGTCGGACGCCTGCTGACTGTACAGCGGAGTTCGGCTCACACCCCGCGGCCGGAGGTGTCGTACACGTGCCTGGCGAGGGCCTGGTACTACCACTCTGTACGGCGCAGGAACTGCCAACCCAGTACGGCCAGGGCGAGCGTCTGCCCGAGAGAAGCGAGCATGAGCACGGGCTGAACTACGGGGAAGCACCAGAACGCGGTCGTGCAGACCATGGGCAGGACCAGGTACGTGAACAGGTCCACCGCAGTCTGAAGCCGCTTGCGCATGGTGCGGCCCGCGACGTTGCGGTGGTAGATCTCCCAGCCGAACACTGCGCCGTGGGCGGAGGTGAGTTCCCCCAGGCGCGGTCCCAGCCGGTCGCGGACGTAGCAGCCGATTGCCGAAATTTTCTCGTCGTTGACCAGGTAGGTCCAGCCCAGGATCAGACAGATCGCGGGGACGGATAGCAGCAGTCGGGACTGTCCGCTCTGGGCGGTGATCGCCACGACCGCAGTGGCTGCGGCGAGCGTGAAGTAGAGCAGGTTGTCGCGGAACCCTATGCGGGTCTTCTGTTCCTCCTTGAGGCGGTCGTACTCGGCCAGCAGGATCTTGCTCTCGGTGACGTCATCCGTGGAGGTCACAGGCACTCCTTTGCTCGAGTTCAGGATCAGCCGGCGATCTGGAAGGGCGCCAGGCTGTCGGGGCCGCGCCGTTCGATCCAGCTCTTCCCGTCCGCCGCGATCCCCTCCAGGAGGCGGAAGGTGTGGGTGGAGCCGGCTGCGCTGAGGTTGATCTCGGAGATTTCCTGGGAATTCTCGGTCGGCGCCAGTTGATGGGCGTCGGCGTCCTTGACGCGGATCTTCCTGGCCTGTCCGTTGGCGAGGACGAGCTCCAGGTCGTAACCGACGTCGGCGTTCTCCGTCACCTGCACGGAGGTCAACGCGTCGAACCGGTAGTTGCTCCGCTGCTCGTTCCTGCGCGTTGCGTCGGAGAAGTTGAACTCGGAGCTGATCTCGCGGATGCCGTACTGGGTGAAAAGGAACAGGCGGAACACGTAGTGCGAGTACCGCCATGGGCCGCCTCGGACCCGGCCACGCTTGTAGGAAGGACCCGGGGCCACCAGGATGGTGTGGGTGATCAGGTCGCGCCAGGTGAGCCGGTGGTGCCGGAGCGCCTCATCGACGAACGAAGTCTTGTCGCAGGCGAGCCAGGTCTCCATCTCCAGTTCGCTGGGGCGCGTCTCGTCCAGGAACGACCGCCAGCGCTGGTAGGCGATCTGTCGTCCGGTCAGCTGTTCGAGGTACTCCTGGGTCTCCCGGTCCAGCCGGTGCTCTTCACGCCGAACCTCCAGCCATCGGGAAGCGGTCGCGTGCCCGGACCAGGCCGCACCGAGCACGGCCAGGAACGCCCACAGGGGCCGCGGTTGGGCGGCACCGGTGACCGCCGTGCCGAACGCGGCCAGAGCCGCGACGCCGAGAACGGCGAGGGCCGCCACGGTCAGGGCCTTTGTCCTGCCCGAAGCCTGGTCCTGGCGGTGCCGATCGAACAGGGTGCCGTTGTTGTGGCGATTTCGGGCGTCCTCGGCGAGGTACCGGATCAGCCAGTCGACCCGCTCCACACCGATTCGACTCTCCCGGTAGAGGTCTGCGATCTCGGCGGCGAGGCTGCTGCGGATCTGAACCGTGTGGGCGAGCCAGGCATCCGAAGTGAACCCGTGGGGCCTGCGAACGCTGAAGTAGTGATCGAACGAATGACGGACGCGTTTGGTGAACCCGTCCTCGGCGACGGCGGGATCGCGCGGGTGCGGGACGTGGGCCTCGGCCGTGAGGCCTGGCTTGGGCTCCCGGCCCCACCACCGGACGCCGAAGCGGGCCGCGGTCAGGCCCGCGCCGAGTGCCACCGGTAACTCGACGATCGCTTGGGCCGGATCCGCGATCAGTGCCAGGGCCCAGAGGAGCGCACTGCTGATGACGAACAGGACCGCCCGGACAGGGAGGGCCGCCTTGGCGGCGGCAGCGGTGCTCGGGCGGGGCCGAACGGCCCGCGCCCCGATGGGGGCGGGTGCGAAGTAGGCCCAGACCCGCTGGACCCGGTCGTTGCCGAAGCGCTCCGCCCTGGCCCGTCCGAGGGTCTCCGCCCACAGGTCGTCCTTCAGCCCTCCGGTGAGTATGACGTCGAGGTGGCGGAGGATCGCGTCGTGCTGGCGGAGCGGCAGGTCCTGCAGCTGCTTCAGCACGGGGCCGGTCTCGCTGCCGGTGGTGCTGAGTACCGCCAACAGGTCGAAAGTGACGCGCAGGGCTTCCTTCCACTCGTCCTCGGCGTAGGTCCGCACGAGCCTGGAGGCGTAGCGCAGCCGCTCGACCTCTTCGGTGGTCAGGTCGTGGTGGGTGCGTGCGCTGAGCATGGCGAGCACCCAGTGGAAACGAACCTCCGTGCCGTCGTGCCCGTGGACGATCGCATCAGTGATCATTTCGCGGGCCCGGCTGGGGACGCCGTCCTCCAGGAGCCGTACGCCGACCCGGTACTTCTCCTGCGGCGAGGCGTCCGGGTGGACGAAGTAGATGGTGGAGTCGTGTACGGTCTCGGCCTGGATCCCGATGGTGGAGTTGTACGCGGCCGAGCTGTAGGCGGCACCGTCGTTGTGGCTCATGCCAGGCCACCGGCCGCAGCAATCATGGGAGCCAACGTGGCCACCAGCGCGGGGCACTCCGCGACCAGTCCGCGCAGCCTCTTGAGCGTCATGAGCGTCCGCTTCGACGATTCAGGGGTGCGCTCCCCTGCCGACCGGAGGGCGGAGTCCAGATCGGTCAGGGCTTCCTGGTAGCTGTCCTCGTCGAGGACGCCCTCGGTGCGGTGCCACCCCAGCTGATCGCGGAAACCGTTCAGTTCCGTGATCAGGGCCGTCGGGCCGGATGCCTTCGAGGCCGCGTTCATGTGGACACTGCTGCCCGTGACTGAGCTGGCCATGATGCCGACGGTGCTGTTGTGGACGGTGTTGCTGACGCGCCGGTCGAACCGGTCGGCCGAACGGGCCCTGTCGTCCTGGGGCATTGCCGCCTCCTCCTGCTCGCCCACCAGTTCCACTGCCAACCGGATGGCGAACGCCGCCGCATTCGCCGCGGCCCGCGGCTGCCAGTTGCGGTCCTCCGAACTGTTCTTCGTGCCGTCCGCCCGGTCGCTGATCCCCCGGACGATGGCCACTGGCGCTCCGCTGAGATGGCCGGCCTGGGCCACACCGGCCGCCTCCATCTCAATGGCGAGCGCGTCGTTGTAGTGCTGCCGGATCCACTTCGCCTCGGCCGAGATTCTCGAGTTCTGGACGATCTCGCCGGCGGCGATCGCCCCGAAACGCACCTGCGGTCCGTCCTCGTGACCGGGTGTGGGGTCCGCCCAGTCGTTCAAACGGGCCAGGTGCGAGGCGAGCTGGCTGATGCCGTGCGGCGCTTCCCACACCCGGGGACGGGCTTTGAGCCCGTCGTCCTCGCTGGTCCCGCCGTGATAGGCGTACACGTGTGACGCCATCACCACGTCACCCAGCCTGGTGGCATCCCACAGGGCGCCGGCGACCCCGACGAACAGCACGGCCACCGGCGAGAACTCCTGGATCGCACGTTCGGCGATCACCGCGGCGGAATGGTTCCCCTTGTTCGTCAGGCCGAGCGCGACGCGGCACGATGTGCCCCGTGCGGTTCCCACCTCGAACCGGGTACCGCGCTCATGGCGATGCACCAGAAGATCCGCCAACCTCTGGCGTACGGACTGATATTCAAGATTGAGGGCGGTGAGAATCACCACTGGGCCCTTCGGCATTTACTCCTCTTCCCCTCTCGTGTTCTCTTCCGTCGCAGATGGCGCGGGTCGGATCAGCGGTGGGAACAACACGGTTGTCGGGCCGGCCCGGTACAGCCGTGCGGGCCGTCCTCCCGTGGTCCTGCGGTCCGTGCCGACGGGAACGATGAATCCCTTCGCGGCTTGGACCTTCCGATAGAAATTGCGGGTGTCGAGTGTGGTGCCCCAGACGGCCTCGTACACCTGCTGCAGCTCTGCGATGGTGAAGCTCTCTCCGCAGAACGCGGTGGCCAGTGCCGAGAATTCGATCTTGGTGCGTGCGCGTTCGATGCCGTCCGCGGCGATTCGGTGGTGGTCGAAGGCGAGGGTCGCCTCGCCGGACAGGACGGCTTCTGCGGGAATCCACGCGGCATCGGTGGCATCCGTCCCCGCGACAGGGTCGGGCAGCCCCGGTGCGATCGCCAGGTGAGCGACGGAGATGACTCGGCCCCGCGGGTCGCGGCCCGATCTTCCGTATACGGCCAGCTGTTCAAGGTGTACCCAGCCGGAGCTCAGGGCTGTTTCCTCACTCAGTTCGCGGTGGGCGGCGTCCAGGATCTCCTCGCCATCGTGGCTCAGGAAGCCTCCGGGCAGCGCGAGCATGCCCCGGAAGGGATCTTCGCCCCGCTCCACCAGGAGGACGTGCAGACGGCTCTCGCGCAGTGTCAGGATCACGAGATCGACCGTCAGCAGGACAGAAGGTGGTGACCATACGTCATCTTGCATGTCATGCAAGGTAGTTCAGTTACTGTCACTTGCACAAGAAGTGGGGCGTTGGGATCGACGCACCGCTCGACCTCATGGCCGTGGCGCGTATGGAGGATCAGCTGGTGGTCGAACATGTCAGCTCGTACCCGCCTGCAGTGCCACGGTTTTCCAGCCCGCGACTGGCGCGCTCGTGGCGTCGATGGCAAAGCGGGGCAGTCGTGGCCCGTTCGCGTCGATGAGCCGCAACCGGATGCCGAGACCTGAGTCGGTTTCGTAGGTAGATGCCCCGTTTGGTGCGATCTTCCGTCAACGTGACCTTGATCAGTGCCTGACCGGGCACGGCTGAACGATCGCTTACGAGCTGGCATGGCATCCGCAGGTGGTGCATCGGGCCCGGGGGTGGGGAATGTTCCGATCGGTCCGCGAACAACAACTGTCCGGGCGCTACCGGTCGGCTGTCGAAAGCGGGGAGACCTCTCCGTCCTTACATGACCCCAAGATCGACCGTGATGGAGAGAGGCGCGGTGGCCTTCACCGTGCCGGTGAACATCTCGCCGTCCCTGTAAGCCTTGGTGGCGGGGTCGAGGACGTACGTATAGACGATCGGGACATCGGTGGCGGCCTGCTCGACCCGCCAGTAGAAGGGGATGCCGGCCTTGGCGTACTGGTCCGCCTTCACGATCCGGTCAGTTGTTTCCGAACCGGGCGACACGATCTCGAGGACCAGGAGCACGTGCTCGGGTCGGGTGGGCGTGAGGTCGATGGTCCCCGCCCGGTAGACGATGACGTCCGGACGACGGTTGGTGAGCGGAACGTCCTGCAGGCGGACGTCGAAGTCCGTGTCTGCGTTCCAGTCCGGGCCCGCGGCGGCGTCCAGAGCATTGGCCAGGATCCGAGCCGGCCGGTTGTGCCGTTTGGGGGCGCGCGGGCCACGACGACCATCCCGTCCACGATCTCGATGCCGGCGCACTGCTCCTCGGACCAGGAGTCGTACTGTTCCGCGCTGATCTGCGCATGCATCCACGCGGGCGCCACCATCTCGGCGGTCATGGTGTACCTCCTCCGAGGAGCCTCGGCAGGTCCGGCGCTGCTGCGCTCAGCCTACGGTTCCGAGGTGTCGGGCCGCCCGGGCCGGGGAATGCCGGGAAGGGTTTGACGCTGACTCGGAGGAGAAGGCGCTGCCCACCACGTGATGGCCCACACGTGCAATTCGGCCGGGCGGGGCGGGCTCGTGAGGGTTTCGTCGGTCGCGCGAGGCGCTGTGAGAGGCTGGGACGTATGAACCGGTTGGCTGGTATGACCTCGCCTTATCTGCTTCAGCACGCCGACAATCCGGTCGACTGGTGGCCGTGGGGGCCCGAGGCGTTCGAGGAGGCGAAACGCCGCGATGTACCCGTGCTGCTGTCGGTCGGATACTCTGCGTGTCACTGGTGCCACGTCATGGCGCATGAATCCTTCGAGGACGAGCCGACCGCCGCCTACCTCAACGAGCACTTCGTCAACGTCAAGGTCGACCGCGAGGAGCGGCCGGACGTGGACGCCGTGTACATGGAGGCCGTGCAGGCCGCCACCGGGCAGGGCGGGTGGCCCATGACCGTCTTCCTGACCGCCGACGCCGCGCCCTTCTACTTCGGTACGTACTTCCCGCCCGAGCCCCGTCACGGCATGCCCTCCTTCCGCCAGGTGCTGGAGGGCGTCAGTGCCGCCTGGACCGGCCGGCGGGGAGAGGTCGACGAGGTCGCCGGGAAGATCGTGCGGGATCTGAGCGGGCGCTCGCTCGCGTACGGGGCGCCCGAGCTGCCGGGGGAGGAGGAGCTCGCGCAGGCGCTGCTCGCGCTGACGCGGGACTACGACGCCACGCACGCCGGATTCGGCGGGGCCCCGAAGTTCCCGCCGTCCATGGTGGTGGAGTTCCTGTTGCGGCACTACGCGCGCACCGGCTCCGAGGGAGCCCTCCAGATGGCCGCCGACACCTGCGAGGCGATGGCGCGCGGGGGGATGTACGACCAGCTCGCCGGCGGTTTCGCGCGCTACTCGGTCGACCGCGAATGGGTCGTGCCGCACTTCGAGAAGATGCTGTACGACAACGCGCTGCTGTGCCGGGTCTACGCCCGTCTGTGGCGGGCCACCGGATCGGATCTGGCGCGGCGGGTGGCGCTGGAGACCGCGGACTTCCTGGTGGGCGAACTGCGGACGCGGGAAGGCGGATTCGCGTCCGCGCTGGATGCGGACAGCGACGACGGCACGGGCAGGCACGTCGAGGGCGCGTACTACGTATGGACGCCGGAGCAGCTGCGCGAGGTGCTCGGCGAGCAGGACGCGCAGTTCGCCGCGCGGCTCTTCGGGGTGACGGAGGAGGGGACGTTCGAGGAAGGGGCGTCCGTGCTCCAGCTCCCCGTGGGGCCCGCGGGGGAGGGGGCGGCGGACGAGGCGCGGGTGGCCGATGTCCGGGCGCGGCTGCTCGCGGCACGCGCGAAGCGGGAGCGGCCCGGACGGGACGACAAGGTCGTGGCCGCGTGGAACGGGCTCGCGATCGCCGCGCTGGCCGAGACCGGGGCGTACTTCGACCGGCCGGACCTGGTCGAGCGGGCGACCGAGGCGGCCGATCTGCTGGTGCGGGTGCACCTGGACGAGGGGGCCCGGCTGGCCCGTACGTCCAAGGACGGGCGAGTGGGTCCGAACGCCGGTGTGCTGGAGGACTACGCGGACGTGGCGGAAGGGTTCCTCGCGCTGGCGGCGGTGTCGGGGGAGGGGGTGTGGCTGGAGTTCGCCGGGTTCCTGCTGGACATCGTCCTCGACCAGTTCGTGGGGGAGGGCGGGACGCTGTACGACACGGCTCACGACGCCGAGAAGCTGATCCGGCGCCCGCAGGACCCGACGGACAATGCGACGCCTTCCGGGTGGACGGCCGCGGCGGGCGCGCTGCTGGCGTACGCCGCGCACACGGGGTCCGAGGCGCACCGGAGCGCGGCGGAGCGGGCGCTCGGTGTGGTGAAGACCCTCGGGCCGCGTGCGCCGCGCTTCCTCGGGTGGGGCCTCGCGGTGGCCGAGGCGGCGCTGGACGGGCCGCGTGAGGTGGCGGTGGTGGGCGCGGGCGACGACCCGCTGACGAAGGAGCTGCACCGGGCCGCGCTGCTGAGCGGGGCGCCGGGGGCGGTGGTGGCGGTGGGCGAAGTGGGCAGTGACGAGTTCCCGCTGCTGGCGGACCGGGGGCCCGGCGCGTATGTGTGCCGGCACTTCGTGTGCGATGCGCCGACCTCGGACCCGGGGGTGCTGCGGGAGCGGATGGGCGAGACTTCGCGCTAGCCCCGCGCTAGCCCCTCGCGGGGCCGCGGCGTCCGCAGGCCCCGCCGGTTCCTGGGGTTCCGGCGGTCCCGGCGGTCCCGGGGCGGTGTTCCGCCCCGGACCCCGGTCCTCGAACGCCGGTCGGGCTTGGTTTTCCCCGGCGGCGGGCCCGGTGGCCCGGCCCTCAGGCGGTCCGGGCCACCGGGCCGCCCGCGGTCACAGCCGGAAGCCGTTGCCGAGGGTGTCCAGCGTGCGGTCGACGAGGCCGGCCAGGTCGTCCTGCCGGCCGTGCTCGGCCCAGTACACGGTCGTCTCCAGCAGAGCGGCGACGAATCCCATCGAGAAGACCCGCACTTCGAGGTCGTCCGCGCGCCGCCCCGTCCGCTCGGCCACGACCTCGCACAGCATGCGCCCGGTCGCGGACATGCTGTGCATCATCCGGGCGCGTACGGCGGGTACCTCGGTCAGCAGCTTCGTGCGCAGCAGCATCTCCTCGGGCTCGTGGTCGAGCGAGTGCCGCAGGGCCTGTGTCACCACGGTCCGCAGGGACTCGACGAGCGGCTCACCGGGCGGGCGGGCGCGCAGGGCCGCTTCCACGAGCGGGTCGTACTCGTCGGTGATGACGATGTCTTCCTTGGCCGGGAAGTAACGGAAGACGGTCGAGGGGGAGACCTCGGCGGCCTCGGCGATCTGCTCGACGGTGGTGGCCTCGTACCCCTGCTCGGCGATCAGCCGGTAGGTCGCGGTACGGATCGCGAGCCGCGTCTTGAGCTTCTTGCGCTCGCGCAGCCCCGGGCGGGGCGGTGCGGCGGCGGCGAAGGGGTGGGGGGTGTCGGCGGCCATGCCCGCCATTGTCGGGCATGGGCCCCGGGCCGCCCCGGCTGTCAGTGGGGCATGTCACGATGCGTGTGGGGTAGGTGTACGACGTGTGAATTCGGTCAGGTGTGCGGAAGGGGGCAGTCGGGGTGAGGGGAATCGTCAACGCGTCGGCCGCGGTGGTGGCGGCGCTGTGCGTCGTGAGTTTCCTGCTGGGCGGCGGGGCCGCGGTGCTCGGGGTGGTGCTGGCGGTGGTCGTGGTCGTGGCGTGGCAAGTGGCCGCGGCTTCGAAGCCGCGGCCACTGCGAGGAGGGCGGGTGCGGGGGCCGGGCGGGCCCTCAGGCCGAATAGGCCACCAGTGAGATGCCGATGTAGTGCGCGACGAAGGCGGCCAGGGTCAGTGAGTGGAACACCTCGTGGAACCCGAACCACCGCGGTGACGGGTTGGGGCGCTTGAGGCCGTAGATCACGCCTCCCGCGCTGTAGAGGAGGCCGCCGACGACCACCAGCACCAGTACGGTGATGCCGCCCGCGCGCATGAAGTCGGGGAGGAAGAAGACCGCGGCCCAGCCCATCGCGATGTAGCAGGGGGTGTAGAGCCAGCGCGGGGCGCCGACCCAGAAGACCCGGAAGGCGATCCCCGCGAGGGCCGCCGCCCAGACCGCCCACAGCAGCGTGCGGCCGGTGGACCCGGGCAGCAGGAGCATCGTGAGGGGCGTGTAGGTGCCCGCGATGATCAGGAAGATGTTGGCGTGGTCGAGCCTGCGCAGCACGGCCTCGCCGCGCGGGCCCCAGGTGCCGCGGTGGTAGATCGCGCTGATGCCGAAGAGCATGCAGGCGGTCAGGACGTAGATCCCGCAGGCCACGCGGGCGCGAGTCGAGTCGGCGAGGGCGATGAGCACCAGGCCGGCGACGACGACGGCGGGGAACATCCCGGCGTGCAGCCAGCCGCGCAGTTTCGGTTTGACCGGGTTCGGGAGGTCGATCTCGACAGGCCCTCGCCCGGGGCCGTCGGGGTTCGTGAGCTGATCGGACTCGGCGGAGGTCATACCCGCAATCCTACCTACGCGACCGTAGGTTACGGCCAGGTACGGGCACTCCGAGTGGCGATGCTCACGTGTGCGGCCCCCTGGACATATGGGCGGCTGGGTCGGATGATCAAATGAGTGCGGTCGGCACCGGATGAGCGCCAATGAGTCACCACGTGAAGCGTCCGGGTCGCAGCCCCCACGGGGCCTACACCTACATACCCCTCACTTAGGAGCAATCGTGGCGCGCGACAACGCGGCTCCCTCCCCCAGGCACTCCGACGAGCCTCGTGCGGGTGGGACCTCCGTCCTCCCGACGGACCACCAGGAGCTGATCTCCTGGGTCGACGAGATCGCAGCCCTCACCGAGCCGGACCAGGTCGTCTGGTGCGACGGCTCGGAGGCCGAGTACGAGCGGCTCGCCGAGGAGCTCGTCGCCAAGGGCACGTTCAGGAAGCTGGACCCGGTCAAGCGCCCGAACTCCTACTACGCCGCCTCCGACCCGAGCGACGTCGCCCGCGTCGAGGACCGCACGTTCATCTGCTCCGAGAAGGAGGAGGACGCGGGCCCGACGAACCACTGGAAGGCTCCGGCGGAGATGCGGGAGATCTTCGCCGGCGAGAAGGGCATCTTCCGCGGTTCGATGCGCGGCCGCACCCTGTACGTCGTCCCGTTCTGCATGGGCCCGCTCGGCTCACCGCTGTCCGCCATCGGCGTCGAGATCACCGACTCGGCGTACGTCGCCGTCTCCATGCGCACCATGACCCGGATGGGCCGGGCCGTCCTCGACGAGCTCGGCACCGACGGCTTCTTCGTCAAGGCCGTCCACACCCTCGGTGCCCCGCTCGCCGAGGGCGAGGCCGACGTGCCGTGGCCGTGCAACTCCACGAAGTACATCTCGCACTTCCCCGAGGACCGCGAGATCTGGTCCTACGGCTCGGGGTACGGCGGCAACGCCCTGCTCGGCAAGAAGTGCTACGCCCTGCGCATCGCGTCCGTGATGGCGCGCGACGAGGGCTGGCTGGCCGAGCACATGCTGATCCTCAAGCTCACCCCGCCGAAGGGCGAGGCGGAGTCCCCCAAGTACATCGCCGCCGCGTTCCCGTCCGCCTGCGGCAAGACCAACCTCGCCATGCTGGAGCCCACGATTCCCGGCTGGACCGTCGAGACCATCGGCGACGACATCGCCTGGATGCGGTTCGGCGAGGACGGCCAGCTGTACGCGATCAACCCCGAGGCCGGTTTCTTCGGCGTCGCGCCCGGCACCGGCGAGCACACCAACGCCAACGCCATGAAGACCATGTGGGGCAACTCCGTCTTCACCAACGTCGCGCTCACCGACGACGGCGACGTGTGGTGGGAGGGCATGACCGAGGAGGCGCCCGCGCACCTCACGGACTGGAAGGGCGACGACTGGACCCCCGGCTCCCCCACCCCCGCCGCCCACCCCAACGCGCGCTTCACCGTCCCGGCCGGCCAGTGCCCGATCATCGCGCCCGAGTGGGAGGACCCCAAGGGCGTACCGATCTCCGCGATCCTCTTCGGCGGCCGCCGCGCCACCGCCGTGCCGCTGGTGACCGAGTCCTTCGACTGGCAGCACGGCGTCTTCCTCGGTGCGAACGTCGCCTCCGAGAAGACCGCCGCCGCCGAGGGCAAGGTCGGCGAGCTGCGCCGCGACCCGTTCGCCATGCTGCCGTTCTGCGGTTACAACATGGGCGACTACATGGGCCACTGGATCAAGGTCGGCGCGGACAAGCCCGACCAGTCCAAGCTGCCCAAGATCTACTACGTCAACTGGTTCCGCAAGAACGACGCGGGCAAGTTCGTGTGGCCCGGCTTCGGCGAGAACAGCCGCGTGCTCAAGTGGATCGTCGAGCGCCTGGAGGGCAGGGCCGAGGGCGTCGAGACCCCCATCGGCATCCTGCCGGCCAAGGGCGCCCTCGACACCAAGGGCCTGGACCTCTCCGAGGAGGAGCTGGACTTCCTCCTCACCGTCGACAAGGAGGTCTGGCGCGAGGAGGCCGCCCTGGTCCCCGAGCACCTCGACACCTTCGGTGACCACACCCCGAAGGAGCTGTGGGACGAGTACCACGCGCTGGTCCGGCGCCTGGGCTGATCCCCGGCGCAAGGGCCGACTAGTCTCCGCGGCCGGGCCTTCCGACATCCGTCCTGACCTGTGGGGTCACCGGCCCGCCGCGGCACGGCCCCCGAAGCCCCCTCACGGCTTCGGGGGCCTCCTGCACGCCCGGACCGGCGCTCCCGCGGAGGCGGCCGGGCGCCGGGTCGATCGGTGGCACCCGGCCCGTACGCCGCTGAGGCACACGGGCCGGGGCCGTCAGTGGGCTCCGACGGGACGGAGTTCTTCGAGCGCGGCCGCGTGTGCGTCCATGCGCTCGGCGGAGAGGATCGCGACCGCCGTGTCGGCGCGCGAGGCGGCGACGACCAGCGCGCGGCCCGCGAGCTCGTGGGCCCGGCGGTGGAGTGCGGCCGGGGTGGCGTGGGTGAGGCCGGCGTGCCGGGCGGGCGGGGCGCCGCGCAGCCGGGCGACCTGGGAGGCGATGCGGTCGGCGGCGACGTCGAGACCCAGCTCGTCGGTGACCGCGAGAAGCGCCGCGAGGTGCCCGGCGAGCTGGATGTCCAACTCCTCCTCGCGGGAACGGTGCGGGAAGTCGGCCCGGTCCTCGTCCATGCGATGGACCGACTTGCTGCGGATCGGCTCGTACATGGGATGGCCTCCTGGCAGAGTCAGGAGACCATCCTACATTGGAATCTGTCTAAGGTTGATCCGAGTCACGCTCGTCTCGCCTAGGGTTGCGCGTATCCGTCCAGGAAGGTGCCGATCCGTGTCACCGCGTCCGCCAGGACCTCCGCCGCCGGCAGCGTCACGATGCGGAAGTGGTCGGGCTCGGGCCAGTTGAAGCCCGTACCGTGCACCACCATGATCTTCTCGGCCCGCAGCAGGTCGAGGACCATCTCCCGGTCGTCCTTGATCCGGTAGACCTTCGGGTCGAGCCGCGGGAAGAGGTAGAGCGCGCCCTTGGGCTTCACGCAGGTGACGCCCGGGATCCGGGTGAGCAGGTCGTACGCCGTGTCCCGCTGCTCCAGGATCCTGCCTCCCGGCAGCACCAGGTCCTCGATCGACTGCCGCCCGCCGAGCGCCGTCGCCACCGCGTGCTGCGACGGCATGTTGGCGCACAGGCGCATGTTGGCGAGGATCGTGAGCCCCTCGATGTACGAGGAGGCGTGCGCCTTCGGGCCGCAGACCGCCAGCCAGCCGCTGCGGTAGCCGGCGACGCGGTAGTTCTTGGACAGCCCGTTGAAGGTGAGGGTGAGCAGGTCGGGGGCGATGGCGGCGGTCGGGGTGTGCGTGGCGCCGTCGTACAGGATCCGGTCGTAGATCTCGTCGGAGCAGACGACCAGGTTGTGGCGGCGGGCGATCTCGGTCAGGGCGCGCAGCATCTCGTCGTCGTACACCGCACCCGTCGGGTTGTTCGGGTTGATGACGACGATGGCCTTGGTGCGGTCCGTGATCTTGCGCTCGATGTCGGCGAGGTCCGGCATCCAGTCGGCCTGCTCGTCGCAGAGGTAGTGCACGGCCGTACCGCCCGCGAGCGAGACGGACGCGGTCCACAGCGGATAGTCCGGCGCGGGGACGAGCACTTCGTCGCCGTCGTCGAGCAGCGCCTGCATCGACATCTGGATCAGCTCGGAGACGCCGTTGCCGAGGTAGACGTCCTCGACGTCGAGCTCGATGCCCTTGGTCTCGTAGTGCTGCACGACCGCGCGGCGCGCCGCCAGCAGCCCCTTCGCGTCGCCGTAGCCGTGCGCGCCCGAGAGGTTGCGGAGGATGTCCTCCAGGATCTCGGGCGGGCACTCGAAACCGAACGCCGCCGGGTTTCCGGTGTTGAGCTTGAGGATGCGCTGGCCCGCCGCTTCGAGCCGCATCGCCTCCTCCAGCACGGGGCCGCGGATTTCGTAACAGACGTTTGCGAGCTTCGTCGACTGGATCACCTGCATGACGGCCACCTTACGGGCGCCCGAAGGGACCCGCCCGGTGTTTTTGGCCACGCGGCCCGGCCGGCTGTTCGTACAGCTCCGATAAATTGACCGGTCATGTGGACGCTGAGTGCTGTCGGGTATCGCCGGCTGGGTGCCGCCGGATCGGTGGCGGTGGCCGTGGGCGGTGTCGCCGCCGGAAGGCTGCCGGCCCACGATCCGTGGGGGATGTGGGTTCCCCACGGATCCGTGACGACCGTGGCGGCCGCCGTCCTGGCGTACCTGGGCCTGACCCTCCTGGTCGTGTCCTGGTGGCGGTACGGGCGGCTGGTCGCCCGGGGCGCGGCGGGCGGGGTGCGCGAAACGCTGGTCACGCTGGTCTGGTGGGCGGCGCCGCTGGTACTGGCCCCGCCGCTCCACAGCGCCGACGTCTACAGCTACGTCGCCCAGGGCGCGATGGTCCTCGAAGGCCATGACGTCTACACGTCCGGGCCTTCGGTCCTCGGCCCGGACGAGCTCGGAGCCGACGCCGCGGCCAGTGTCGGCGGCCACTGGACCGACACCCCCGCCCCGTACGGACCCGTCTTCCTGGTCCTGGCGCAGGCGGTGGTGGGGGTCACGGACGGGCAGATCGTCCCCGCCGTCTTCGGGATGCGGCTCGTCGCCCTGGCCGCGCTCGCCCTGACCGCCTGGGCGACGCTGCACATCGCCCGCGCCCGTGGTGCCAGTGAGACCGGCGCGCTGTGGCTGGGCGCCCTCAACCCGCTGACGCTGATCCACGTCGTGGGCGGCATGCACAACGACGGCCTGATGATCGCCCTCATGCTGACCGGCGTGGTGTGCGCGCTGCACGGGCGGTGGGTCGCCGCCAGTGCGCTCGTCGCACTGGCGGCGACGGTCAAGTCGCCCGCCGCCGTCGCCCTGCTCTTCATCGGCGTACTGGCGTTCCGCCGCACCTCCGGGCCGCTCCTGTGGCGCCTCGTGAAGGCGTTCGCCGTCCCCGGACTGGTGGCCGGGGCGGTCGCCGTCGCCGCCACCCTGCTCAGCGGCACCGGTTTCGGCTGGCTGCGGACGCAGAGCGTCGCCGCGACCGTCCACACCGCCCTCTCCGCCTCCAGCGACATCGGCCTGGGGCTCGGCGAGCTGACGCGCCTGCTGTTCGGCTGGGACCCGGACCCGGTCAAGAGCGCGGTCCAGACGCTCGGCCTGGTCCTCGCGCTCGTCGTGATCGGCTACGCCGCCCTGGCGACGTTCCGCAGTGTGCGCCCCTGGCGCGGTGCCCCGCCCCCGCACCCGGTCCATGCCCTGGGCGTGGCCCTGCTGGCCCTGGTCGCCCTCTCACCGATGGTGCAGCCGTGGTACCTGCTCTGGGGCATGGCGGCGGTCTCCGCCACCGCCTGGAACGGCCGGCTCGGCCGGATCCTGGCGGTGCTGTCCGCCGCCCTGGTCTACGAGACCCACCCCGACGGCAGCACCCCGGCGTACGGCTTCGTCGTCGGGGCCGCCGTGTGCGTGCTGGGCGCGGTGCTGCTGCGCAGGCACGGGCGCGGACAGGACGGTGAACCGTTCCGGGCCCCCGCCCCCCGGACCCCGGCGGCCGCGGCGCCGGAGGCCATAACGCGGTGAGGGGGGGGCAACCGGGAGCTCCTGCACGCCTGTTCGCACCCCTACGGTCTCGGGACACCTCACGTACCCCACCCCCACCGAGACCGAGGAGATCCCTCATGCCCCGCAGACACGCCAGAGCGGCATGCGCCGCCGCCGGTGCGCTGGTCCTCGCCGGACCGCAGGGCGCGGCCACGGCGCAGCAGGTTCCCGGGGCCGCCGGGTCCGCCGAGGCGGTGACCGGGTCCGCCGCCGCGTACGGGCTGACCCTGAAGACGGCCGCCGGCGGCCCGGGGGCCCGGGCGGTCCCGGTGGCCCGGGCGAGCCCGGCGGCACGTGGGCGGCGGGCAGGGTCTGCGCGGCGGGCGACCAGGTCACCTACGGCGGCGCGGCCCACCGCTGTCTCCAGGGCCACCGGGCCCAGGCGGGCTGGGGGCCGCCGAACGTCCCGGCCCTCCGGCAGGGCGTCTGAGCGTTCCGGACCGGCGCGGAGCGTCGCGTGTCACGGCTCCGGGGGGAGCCGTGACACACGCACGCCGTTCAGGGCGTGCGCCGGACCGACCGGCCCGCGAGGACGTCCGTCCGCCGCCCGTCCTCGATCACGAACCGGCCGTCGATCAGGACGTGCGGGATGCCGGTCGGCAGGGTGCGCGGAGCCTCGAAGGTGGAGCCCGCCGCGACCGTCGACGGATCGAAGAGGACCAGGTCGGCGCGGTACCCCTCGCGCACCAGCCCCCGGTCGGGCAGGCGCAGGCGGGCCGCCGGGCGGGAGGTGAGGTGCGCGACCGTCTCTTCGAGGGTGAGTACGCCCAGTTCGCGGGCGTAGTGGCCCAGGTAGTGGGGGAAGGTGCCGTACGCGCGCGGGTGCGGCTTGCGGCCCTGGAGGATGCCGTCGCTGCCGCCCGTGTGCACGCGGTGGCGCATGATCTGCCGGACGTTCTCCTCGTGGCCGACGTGCTGGAGGATCGTCGAGCCGAGGTCGTCCTGGACCAGCAGGCGCCGGGCGGTGGCCCAGGGCGCCTCGCCGCGCCGCGCGGCGGACTCCGCGATCGTCCTGCCCACGCAGTCCGCCAGGCCGGGGTCGCTGACGCCGGAGATCTCGATCGTGTCCCACTCGATGGGGACGCCGTGGCAGCCGTCCGCGCCGACGACCTCCATGTGGTGGCGGATCCTCTCGGCACTCCCGTCGTCGCGGAGGCGGGCGAGTGTCGCCTCGGGGCCGCCCTCGCTCGCCCAGCTCGGCAGCATCGCGACGAGCGTGGTGCAGCCGGGGGTGTAGGGGTAGGTGTCGAGGGAGATGTCCGCGCCCGCGTCGAGCGCCTTGTCGAGGAGGGCCAGGAGGTCGGGCGCCCTGCCCTCGTTGACGCCGAAGTTCATGGTGGCGTGGGCGAGATGGAGCGCGCAGCCGGCGTTGCGGGTGAGGGTCACCATCTCCTCGTACGCGGCGAGGGCCCCGGCGCCGTACGAGCGGTGGTGGGGGCAGTAGTAGCCGTCGTACCGCGCCACCACGCGGCACAGCTCGGTGAGTTCGGCGTCGTCGGCGTACATGCCGGGCGTGTAGGTGAGACCGGACGACATGCCGACGGCGCCCTGCTCCAGGCCCTCGGCGACGAGCTGCTTCATGCGGGTGAGCTCGGCGGGTGTCGCCGGGCGGTCCTCCCAGCCCGTCACGTACATGCGGACCGTGCCCTGCGGGACGAGGTACGCGGCGTTGACGGCGATGCCCTGGCGGTCGAGCCGGTCGAGGTACTCGCCGACGGTCCGCCAGTCGAAGTCGACGGTCGTGTCCCCGGGCGCACCGCCGTTCCAGCCGGCGATCGCCCTGCGGACCTCGGTGAGCGTGCGGTCGTCGACGGGCGCGTACGACAGTCCGTCCTGGCCGAGGACTTCGAGGGTCACGCCCTGGGCGGCCTTGGCGCTGTGGTCGGGATCGCGGAGCAGCGCGAGGTCGCTGTGCGCGTGCATGTCGATGAAGCCGGGGGCGAGGGCGAGGCCGTCCGCCTCCAGCGTGCGCCGGCCACGGGGGCGCGGGCCGCCGTCGCCCTCCCGCCGGATCCCGGTGATGCGGCCGTCGTCCAGGGCGACGTCGGCCCGGTAGGAGGCACCGCCGGTGCCGTCGACGACGCGTACGTCACGAATGACGAGGTCCATGGCTGTTCGCCTCTCTGAGTGCCTGCGGGGAGGGGGCGGGGAGGGGCGGGGGCGCCGCTGGGCCGCTGCGCGGGGGCCTTTCCCCTGCCCGCCCCTTCCCGAACCGGGGCAGGCCCCGGGTCCGGACGCCCTTCGGGCGCGTCCTCAAGCGCCGGACGGGCTCGATGTGCCGTTTGCGGCAACTCTCAGCCTGTCCGGCACTTGAGGACCGGGGTCCGGGGCGGAGCCCCGTTACGGGAAGGGGCGGGCAGGGGAACAGCCCCGCGCGGCGCCCCGGCGAGCCCGCCCCCGGGGTTAGAAGAACGTGCGGACGTAGTCCGTGACCGTGCCGTCCGCCTCGACGACAGGGATCAGCTGCCACTTGTCGAAGACCGTGCACGGATGGGACAGGCCCAGGCCGAGCCAGTCACCGACTTCGAGCTCCGCCTCCGGACCCGTACGCACCCAGCCGTGCTGGTCCGACAGCCCGGTGACCGTGATGCCGGTCGCCGGACGCACCTCGCCCGTACGGGCGTCCCGTACGGCCCGCGCCTGCGGCAGGTCCAGGTCGTACGCCGCGTCGCGCTTGCCCGCGTTGACGAAGGCCTGCTCGGGGGTGGGCCGGGAGACGACCTGCGCCCAGAGGCGGAACGCGGGCTGGAGCGCGCCCTCGTCCGGGACCCGGTTGAAGGGGGTGAGGTGGCGGTAGTGGCCGTCGTCGTGCGAGACGTACGCGCCGGAGCGGAGCAGCTTGAGCACGGGCAGCGAGAGTTCGGGGATCTCCGTGAACACCTCCGCCACCGCGTCGAACCACGCGCTGCCGCCCGCGCTGATCACGATCTCGGGGGAGCCGGCGAAGCGCCCCGCCCTGTCGAAGTCCGCGGCGACGGAGACCAGTTCGCGCAGCCACGCGCGGACCTTGTCGCCGTCCGCCTGCGGGACCTCGCCCTCGTATCCGGCCACACCCACCAGGCGCAGGGTCGCCGTGGCCGCCACCGCGTCCGCGACCGCCGCGCAGTCGGCGGCCGTCCGGGCGCCGGTACGGGCCCCCTCGCCCGCGCCGAGTTCGACGACCACGTCGAGCGGGCGCGAGGCGGACGCGGCCCGCAGCGCCTCGTCCATCAGCTCCACGCCGCGCACCGAGTCGGCGTAACAGACGAAGCGGAAGCCGGGGTCGGCGTCCAGTTCGGCGGCCAGCCAGCGCAGCGCGGCCGCGTCGACGACCTCGTTGGCCAGGAAGATCCGCTGGATGCCGTACGCCCGGTAGACGCGCGCCTGGTGCGGCACGGCGGCGGTGATGCCCCACGCGCCGTGCTCCAGCTGGCGCTCGAAGAGCTGCGGTGCCATGGAGGTCTTGCCGTGCGGGGCGAAGGCGAGGCCGTGGCGTTCGGCGTACGTCTCCAGGAGCGCGAGGTTGTGCGCGACCGACTCGGCGGAGAGCGCGAGCACGGGGGTGGTGAACCCGCCGGTGAAGAGGTTGCGGCGCTCGGCCGCGAGCTCGCCGACCGTCAGTCCCCCGGCGTCCGGCGGGAGCGCCTTGAAGCGGTGGTCCACGCGCTCGTCGGCGAGTCGGCCGACCGGGTTGCCTGCGGCCATGGGAGCCTCCTGGTACGTCGTGTTGCAGCATGTGCAACGACCATTGCGCATATCGCTGAACGCTGTCTAACATCCGAGCCGACGCAGGGTCAATGGTGAGTTCAGTGGTGTGCCGGTGGTGAGGAGTCCGATCGTGACCGCGTCCGCGGACGTATCAGCAGAGCGAGACGGAGGTGCCGCGACGGCGGACGTGGTCTGCCTCGGCGAGTCCATGGTGACGTTCCTGCCGTCCCGTCCCGGCCGCCTCGCCGACGTGCCCTCCTTCGGACGCGGCATCGGCGGCGCCGAGTCGAACGTCGCCTGCGCCCTCGCGGCCGCCGGGCACCGCGCGCGGTGGGTGGGCAGGGTCGGCGCCGACGGCTTCGGCGACCACCTCGTCGAGGCCGTCGCCGCGTACGGCGTCGACACCTCCGCCGTCCAGCGCGACCCGCACCGTCCCACCGGCGTCTACTTCCGTACGGCGGCCGACCGTGACACCGACGGCTTCGAGGTCGTCTACTACCGGGCCGGATCGGCGGCCTCCGCGATGTCCCCGCGGAACATGCCGCTCGACGAACTGGCCGCGGGCCGCGTGCTGCACCTGTCCGGGATCACGGCCGCGCTGTCCGCGGACTGCCTGGCCCTGACGCGCGAGCTGACCACCCGCCGCCCCGGCCGCCCCCTGGTCTCCTTCGACGTCAACCACCGCGCCCACCTGTGGCACGAGGCCGAGGGCCCCCGCGTCCTGCTCGACCTCGCGCGCGGCGCGGACCTGGTCTTCGTCGGCGAGGACGAGGCGGAGGCGGCCTGGGGCGTCCGGGGCGCGGCCGCGATCCGCCGCGCCCTGCCCGAGCCGGAGGTCCTGGTCGTCAAGCAGGGCGCGGAAGGCGCGACGGCCTTCACCCGTGCCCCCGGGGAGAGCCGGGACGCCGACACCGTCACCGCCGTCCCCGCCCTGCGCGTCGACGTCGTCGCCCCCGTCGGCGCCGGGGACGCCTTCGCGGCCGGGTTCCTCTCCGCGACCCTGCGCGGTCTGCCCGTACGCGACCGGATCCGGCACGGCCACCTCATGGCCGCCGCCGCCCTCACCGTCCCCGGCGACCTCGCCGCACCGCCCTTCCGCGCGCACGCCGACCGCCTGGCAGCCCTGGACGACGACGCCTGGGGGAGACTTCGTCTCGGCCCCGGCTGGACGGGCGCCGCCGACCAGGAGGTACGTACGCCATGAGCCAGACCGTCGACCGCGCGCTGAGCATCCTGCCGCTGCTCGCGCAGGGACCCGCCGACCTCGGTCAGGTCGCCGAGCGGCTCGGGGTGCACAAGTCCACGGCGCTGCGCCTCCTGCGCACCCTCCACGAGCACGGCCTCGTCTACCGCCAGCAGGACCAGCGCTACCGCCTCGGCGCCCGCCTCTTCGCGCTCGCCCAGGAGGCCGTCGAGAACCTCGACATACGCGAGATCGCGCACCCCCACCTGACCGCCCTGAACCACGAGTGCGGGCACACCGTCCACCTCGCGGTGTACGAGGAGAACGAGGTCCTCTACATCGACAAGGTCGAGAGCCGCTATCCGGTCCGCATGTACTCGCGCATCGGCAAGCCCGTGGCGATCACCGTCGCCGCCGTGGCGAAGCTGCTGCTCGCCGACCTCCCCGAGTCCGAGCGCCGCACCGTCGCGGAGAAGCTCGACTACCCCGCCTACACGTCCCGTTCGACGCCGAACGCCGCCGCCTTCCTCGAGGAACTGGCGCGCGTACGCGAACAGGGCTGGGCCACCGACCTCGGCGGCCACGAGGAGTCCATCAACTGCGTCGGTGCTCCCGTCCGCGGTACGGACGGCCGGGTCGTCGCCGCGATGTCGGTGTCGGCGCCGAACGTCGTCGTCACGGCCGAGGAACTCCTCTCCCTCCTCCCGCTGGTGCGCCGCACCGCCGACGCCATCAGCCGGGAGTACTCAGGAAACACACCCCCGAAGGAAACGAGCGCATGAGCGACACGAACAGCACCGGCGGGAAGACCGTGAAGACCGCGATCACCCCCTCCACCCACACCGCCCCGCCCGCCAAGTTCTCCCACGGCGTCCGCAAGGGCAACATCCTCCAGGTCGCGGGCCAGGTCGGCTTCCTGCCGGCCGTCGAGGGCCAGGCCCCCACCCCCGCCGGCCCGACCCTGCGCGAGCAGACCCTCCAGACCTTCGCCAACGTCAAGGCGATCCTGGAGGAGGGCGGCGCGAGCTGGGACGACGTGATGATGATGCGCGTCTATCTCACCGACACCGGCCACTTCGCCGAGATGAACGCGATTTACAACGCGTACTTCGAGGAGCAGGGCCTCAAGGAGGCGCCCGCCGCCCGTACGACCGTCTACGTCGGCCTCCCCCGGGGCCTCCTCATCGAGATCGACGCGCTCGCCGTCCTGAGCTGACGCCCGTCATCCGCTTCCCCACCCCGCACGCCGTACGTCGTCACGGCACGGCGCCCACCGCCCGGGCGCCGTGCCGCGACACCCCCTGCCCCGAAAGCCCCATGGAATTACGAGGCCCTCCTCATGCCCCTGCTCGCTGCCGCCGCCCCCGTTCCCGCGGAGACCCCACCCCACACCGGCGGTCTTCTCACCCTCGTCGACGGCACGGCCGGTCTGCTGACCGTCGCGGCCCTCGGTATCGTCCTGCTCCTCTTCCTGATCATCAAGGCCAGGCTCCAGCCGTTCGTCGCGCTGCTCGCCGTCTCCATAGCCGTCGGCCTCGGCGCGGGCCTCTCCGTCACCGAACTCTTCGGTACCGTCCAGAAGTCCGCCGTCGTCTCCGTCATCGAATCCGGCATGGGCGGCATCCTCGGCCACGTCGCGATCATCATCGGCCTCGGCACGATGCTCGGCGCGGTCCTCGAAGTCAGCGGCGGCGCCGAGGTGTTGTCCTCCCGCCTCCTGGGCCTCTTCGGCGAGAAGCGCGCCCCGTTCGCCATGGGCCTCACCGGCCTCATCTTCGGCATCCCGGTCTTCTTCGACGTCGGCATCTTCGTCCTCGCGCCGATCGTCTACGCCGCGGCCAGGCGCTCCGGCAAGTCGATCCTGCTGTACGCCATGCCGCTGCTCGCCGGCCTCTCCATGACCCACGCGTTCCTGCCCCCGCACCCGGGCCCGGTCGCCGCGGCCGGCCTCTTCCACGTCTCGCTCGGCTGGGTCATCCTCATGGGCGTCGTCTGCGGCATCCCCGCCGTCCTCGCCGCCTGGGCGTACGCCGGCTGGATCGGCAGGCGCGTCTTCGTCGAGGTCCCGCAGGACATGGTGGAGGCCGCCGAGGACGCCAGGGCCGCCGTCCTCGCCGAACAGACCGCCGCGGGCCGCACCCCGCAGGAGCACCCCGTCCCGCTCGCCACGGTGCTGACCATCATCGGTACGCCGCTGTTCCTCATCCTCGCCGCGACGTTCTCCTCCATCGCGCTCGACGAATCCACCCTCCGCTCGGTCGTCGAGTTCTTCGGCAACCCCTTCGTCGCGCTGACGATCGCCCTGCTGATGGCGTACTACCTGCTCGGCATCCGGCGCGGCTGGTCGCGCAAGTCCCTCGAACAGGTGTCGACCTCGTCCCTGAAGCCGGTCGGCAACATCCTGCTGGTCGTCGGCGCCGGCGGCGTCTTCGGCGCGGTCCTCAAGGCGAGCGGCGTGGCGCAGGCCCTGTCCGACACCTTCAACGACGTGGGCCTGCCGGTCGTCGTCCTCGCGTACCTGATCTCCCTCGTCCTGCGCGTCGCCCAGGGATCGGCGACGGTCGCGATCGTCACCACGGCCGGCATCGTGCTCCCGCTGGTCGAGAACGGCGACCACTCGCAGGCGTTCCTGGCCCTGGTCATCATGGCCATCTCGGCCGGTTCGATCTTCGCCTCGCACGTCAACGACGGCGGCTTCTGGATCGTCGCCAAGTACTTCGGCATCTCCGAGCGCGACACCCTCAAGTCGTGGACGGTGCTGGAGTCGGTCCTGTCGGTCGCGGGTTTCGCGGTCGCCGCGATCCTGAGCCTGGTGGTCTAGCCGTACGTACAGACAGGGCGTACGGAGACGGAAGGCGTGCCGGGACCGGCCCGTCCCGGGGCGCCTTCCGCCGGTCGGCGATACTGGCCCCGGAGACGAACGCGAGGGGCTGACTTCAGTGGAACAGAACCAGGCCGGACACCCGGGCGGCGGGGCGCCGGGCCCGTATCCCCAGCCGCCGTACCAGCCGCGGCAGGGATTCGGCCCGCCGCCCCCGGCCTTCGCGCCCGCCCCCGGGCCCTTTCCCGCGCCCGTCCCCGCGCCCGCAACCGCGCCCGGGCCTTTCCCCGGGCCCGCGCCCGCAACCGCGCCCGGGCCTTTCCCCGGGCCCGCGTCCGTGCCCGCCGGCCCCGACTTCCTGGCGACGGATCCCCGTAACGCGGTCGTGGTCGACGCCCAGGGCGTCTCGCTCGAACGCGACGGCGCCACGGCCGACTTCCCCTGGCAGGACATCCGGACCGTCCACTGCAAGCCGGGCACCTGGGGCCACGTCCTGACGGTGGCGGTGGTGCTCCCCGACGGCAGGTTCTTCGAGGGCGCGGTGACCGCCCGCGACCAGGCGAAGCTCCAGGAGTGGTTCGCGGAGCTGGCCCCGGTGCTCGCCCACTACCTCGCGGGCCGCGCCGGCCGGTGAGCGCGTCTCCCCGACGCGCCGGCCGGACGCCCTCACCGGCCCGAGCGGGCGCGTTCACCTGGACGCCGCCCGAGCACAACTCTCCGTACGACTCGGGTGTCACACCTTCGGAGGCCCGATCCACCTCGCCGGGAGACACCGCGCCCGGACGAGCCCTGGTCACGACCGCCACCGTATGCCGCCGACCGCGGCTCACGGCTTCAGTTTTCTTCACGACGTACGGAGAGACCTTTGCGCAACAGGAAGACCCTTTCGGCCGCGATCCTCTGCTCGGCCGGCGTGCTCGCCGTCTCGGCCCTGACCGCGGGGACCGCCTCCGCGGCGCCTTCGAACCTCAAGGGCGACTTCAACGGCGACGGGTACGCGGACCTGGCGGTCGGCGTGCCGAAGGCGACCGTCGGCGGCAAGGCGAAGGCCGGGTACGTGAACGTGCTGTGGGGCAGCGCGAACGGGCCCGCCCGGTCCACCGTCATCAGCCAGAACACCGCCGGCGTGCCCGGCACCGCGGAGGCGGGCGACGAGTTCGGCTCCCAGCTGGTGACCGACGACGTGAACGGCGACGGCTACGCGGACCTGGTCGTCTCGGCCCCCCGCGAGTCGCTCTCCGACATCTCCTCCCACCGGCACGGCATCATCACCGTGCTGCCCGGCTCCGCCACCGGCTTCGGCACCGCGTTCACCGCCGCCCGCGGCGCCCACGAGGGCGCCCGCATCGGCGAGTCCCTCTCGACCGGCGACTACGACGACGACGGCGACCGGGACCTGGCGTACCGGTCGAGCAACGAGGAGTCGGCCGGGGTGCTGTGGCAGCCGGGCCCGGTCGTCCCGGCCCCGGCCGCCCCGGCGCAGAGCATCGTGAGCTACCGGTTCTCGGGCCCCACCGCGATCGCGACCGGCGACTTCGACGGCAACGGCACCGACGACCTGGCGGTGACCTACACCGGCCAGGAGATCCGCGGCACCGCCGTCTACAGCTGGGAGCAGGGCGCGCCGGTCAGGGACTGGTCCACCCCCGACTACGCCGCCTCCCTCGCCGTCGCGGACTTCGGGAAGGACGGCGCCGACGACCTCGTCCTCGGCGGGGTGAGGGCCAACCCGGAGGTGGAGGAGACGTACTGCCCGCAGGCCGTCGGCGGCACCGTGCGCACGGTGGACGGGGAGCCCGGGACCGGTCTCGGTTCCGCCCACGTCTGCCTGGACCAGGACACCCCGGGCGTGCCCGGCACCGGTGAGTCCGGCGACGACTTCGGCGCCGCGGTCGCGGCGGGCGACGTCAACGGCGACGGCTACCCGGAGCTGGCGGTCGGCGTCGGCCAGGAGGCGCTCGGCAGCGAGGCCGCGGCCGGCTCGGTCTCCGTACTGACCGGCTCCGCCCACGGAGTGGACGGCGGCTCCGGCGGCTACGCCTTCCACCAGTCCACGGCGGGCATACCCGGCGCGGCGGAGGCGGGCGACCGCTTCGGTGCCGCCGTGGCCCTCACGGACCTCAACGGTGACGGCCGCGCCGACCTCGCCGCCGGCACACCGGGCGAGAACTCCTCCACCGGCGGCGTCTGGTACGTACCGTCCCCGGCCACGGCGACGCCGGCCGGGGCCCGTGCGCTGACCCCGAACAGCCTGGGCCTGACGGGCGCGGTCGAGCACGGCGGGGTCTTCGGCCGGTAACCACCGGACGGACGCACGGACGCACGGACGCACGGACGCACGGACGCACGGACCGGGCCCGGGCGCAGGTGCGGGCCCGGAGCACGCAAGCGGCTGGAGAGCGCCGGACGGGCGCCCTCCAGCCGCATGTGCCGGAGGCTCAGCTGCCGCCGCAGTACTGCTGTTCCTTGCCGATGGACCGGTACATGCAGTCGGAGTTCTCCAGCAACTGGAGCACCGCGTCGCGGTTGCGGCTCGTCTCGCGCTCGATCACCTCGTCGGGCGGGTAGAAGCCGCCGCCGCCCGAGGAGCCCGGGTACATCTCGAAGGTGTAGCCGAAGATCTTCTGGTCGCCCCACAGCCAGTCGTCGATCGACCCGTCCGTGATGTAGAGGTCGCTCGACTGCTCCGGGGTGTAGCCGTTGCTCGCGGCCATCTTCTGCCCGACGGCGGCGAAGGCGTTGCGGTCGTCCTGAGTCATGCCGGGCGCCGTGTCGGCGTTCGTGTAGCCGAACGGCCAGAGGATCAGCTCGCTGTACGTGTGGAAGTCGATGCCGGTCCTGATCTGCTGCTTCCCGCCGACGATCCGCGAACGGACGAAGTCGGCGACGGCCTTCACCTCGGGGGCGGACTCGGCGGCCCGGCCCCGGTACGTGTCGGAGCTGAACGATCCCGAGGAGCCGCCGCAGCAGCCCCACTTGTAGTTCCAGTTGCGGTTCATGTCCGTACCGACGTACGACGAACCGGAGTTGGGCTGCCGGTTCTTGCGCCAGCTGCGGTACGCGCCGGAGGCGATGTCGTACTCGCCGCCGTCCGGGTTGAGGTCCGGCACGATCCAGATCTCGCGGTTGTTGACGGCGTTGGTGATCCGGGAGTCGGAGCCGTAGCCCGCGCCCAGCTCGCGCAGCAGGTAGAGCGCCATCTCGACGGTCAGGTGCTCACGGGCGTGCTGGTGGTGGGTGAAGAGGACCTCGGGCTCGTTCTCGTCGGCCGCCACGTTGTCGCTGATCTTGATGGCGATGAGGTCGCGGCCCTGGTACGACTTGCCGATGACGCGCTTGCTCATGATGCCCGGGTACTGCTGGAGCCGCTGGTTGATCTCCGTGTTCATCTCGGCGTAGTTGTGGTAGCGCGAGTCGGCGGACGGGAAGTCGAACGGCTCGACGGCCTGCCCCGCGGTGCGCGCGGGCGGTCCGGGCAGCGCCTTCGGCGCGTATCCGAGCGCCTTGAGCCGCCCCAGCTGCGCGGCGTTGGCGCTGACGACGACCGAGTGGTCGTCGGCCTCGTCCACCGAGACTCCGGTGGCCGCGACGGCGGTACGGGCGGCGGCGGTGGCCGGGCCGTGGATCTCGTACTGCCTGATCACTTCTTCGGCGGTGGCGGCGGCGGGGGAAGCTGTCCCCTCCGCCGTGGTCGCGCTCGCGGTGAGGGGCGCCGCTACGGCGAGTGCCACGAGGGCCGCGAAGCCCGCGAGGGTGGCGGACTTGGCGGACCCTCTTCCGCGTATGCGAAGTCGCATGCTGTCTCCTGGGTGGGGAGTGTGGGGGTGTGCGACGCATGTCGTGCGGGAGTGCTGGGCCACATGGTGGGCGCATGACATGGACTGGTCAAGAGCGAGGACCGGCCACACGGACCGGCCACGGGGTCCGACCGACCGTTCGACCGCCGGGGCGGCGCGTCGGCCGCACGGACCCGCCCTACCCCTTGCGCGAACAACCCGTCCCCGCTTTGGTGACTTGGATCACCGTCGGGGACAAACGGGAGGACGCCGGAGATGACAGGCACGACAGAGAGCGGCACGGGAGAGGTCGTATCCAAGCCGCGCAAGTCCAGTTGGAAGTACATCGGCCCCGGCATCGTCGTGGCCGCGACCGGCGTCGGAGCCGGTGACCTCGTCGCGACGCTGATCGCGGGCAGCAAGTTCGGCTACACCCTGATGTGGGCCGCCGTCATCGGCTGCGTCGTCAAGATCGCGCTGGCCGAAGCCGCCGGCCGCTGGCACCTCGCCACCGGCCGCACGCTCTTCGAGGGCTGGCGCAGCCTCGGTCAGTGGACCACCGTCTACTTCGCGGTCTACGTCGTCGTCTGGGGCTTCGTCTACGGTGCGACCGCCATGTCGTCCTCCGCCCTCCCCGTCGTCGCGCTCTTCCCGGACGGGCCGAGCCTCAAGACGTGGGCGGTCGTCATGGGCCTGATCGGCCTGGTCTTCGTCTGGTTCAACCAGTACGCCGTCTTCGAGAAGGTCATGACGGTCCTGGTCGGCGTGATGTTCGTGGTCGTCGTGTACGTCGCGGTCCGCGTCGGCCCCGACGTCGGCGCGTCCTTCGCCGGCCTGCTCCCCGTCCTCCCGGACGGCTCGCTCCTCTACACCCTCGGCCTGATCGGCGGCGTCGGCGGCACGATCACCATGGCGGCGTACGGCTACTGGGTGAACGCCAAGGGCTGGACCAGCACCGGCTGGATGAAGGTGATGCGCCTCGACAACCGCGTCGCCTACATCACCACCGGCATCTTCGTCGTCGCCATGCTGATCGTCGGCGCCGAGCTGCTGCACTCCTCCCAGCTCGCCCTCACCAAGGGCGACCGCGGCCTGATCGACCTCGGCACGATCCTGGAGGACCGGTACGGCACGGTCACCGCCAAGCTCTTCCTCGTCGGCTTCTTCGCCACGTCCTTCTCCTCCCTCATCGGCGTCTGGCACGGCGTGAGCCTGATGTTCGCCGACTTCGTCGAGCGCCTCCGGCGCGACCGCGAGGGCGCCCCCGTGGACGAGGGCACGACGGCGGAGGTGGCGGCCGGGGTGAAGGAGCGCTCGCTGCCCTTCCGGGCGTACCTGCTGTGGCTGACGTTCCCGCCGATGACACTGCTCTGGCTGGACCAGCCGTTCGGCCTGGTCGTGGTGTACGGCGTGCTCGGCGCGTTCTTCATGCCCTTCCTCGCGCTCACCCTGGTGTGGCTGCTCAACTCCTCGCGCACGCCCGCCGAGTGGCGCAACGGCGTGCTCAGCAACGTGATGCTGGTGGCGGCGGGCCTGCTGTTCGTCGTGCTGTGCGTACAGCAGGTGCGCGAACTGCTCCGGTAGCGGTCGGCACCCGGTCCGTGCGGACCCCCGCGGGCGCGCGGGCCGGGTGCCCTCACCCCGTGCCCCGCCGGAATCAGTCGGCGACGCGCCCGGTGGCCGCACCGCTGATGTTGAACAGCAACCTGTACTTGGTGCCGTCCCCGACGTCGGTCGCGATCACGTTCCACTGCCCCGAACGGGCGTAGGTGTAGTCGGCCTGGCAGTACGAGCCGCCCGAACTCGGGTAGAAGCACACCTTGATGTACCGGTTCGTGGCGGGCCTCACGTTGATGTCGGTGCAGTTGGAGGACGTCGTCAGCCGCGCGGTGCTGGACGTGGGGTAGTAGAAGTTCCCGTCGGGCTTGGAGTAGGCCACCGAGCCGCCGTAGCAGTCCGCCTGGACACCCGAGGCACTCGGCGGGGCCTGTGCGGCGACCGCGGTGTTCGCCGTGATCCCGCCGGCCGCCATGACGAGTCCGCCGGTCACCGCGGCGAGTTTCCTGGCTGTCTTCCGCATTGCTTGCCTTCCTTCCGCTTTCGGCACCCCGGGCCCGGTCACGCCCATCGCGCCACCGTGTGTCCCGTTCGGCCTGTTCTGTGGTTCACACCCTCCTTCACCCCTGACACGCTTGACCACGACGTTGCGACTGAGCGCAAAAGCCATGGTCAACGGGGGGAACAGAATGCTCCGAGTCCATTTCACCGATGCCGATCTGGCCCGCACCCGGGTGGCGGCCGCACCGGATCCGATGTGGGAGACCGCCACGAGCCTGCACCGCTTCCAGACGCGTCGCGGGCGCGTGACCCACGCGGAGTGGTACCGCACCGCCCGTCACCGCCTGCGGGAGCGCGGGCTCGGACGCGCCGTGCGCACCGTGCTGCTCCCGCTGTTCCCGAGGGCCGCGTACTTCCCGGACTTCCTCACTCCGCCCCCACGCGGCGAGGGGCTGTCCGGTGCTCTCGAAGCCGTCCTGGACACACCGCCGAGCCGGGTCCGCACGGAGGTGGCCCTTCTCGACCGCATCGTCGGAGCGCCGTCCTGGGCGGCCCACCTGACGGACAAACGGCCGCGCGAGGAGCTCGTGCGGACCCTGCGCGCCTACTACGACGCCGCCATCGCCCCCTACGAGGAGCGCATGCAGGCCGGCCTGGACGCCGAGCGGACCGTGCGCTGCCGCCGCCTGCTGGACAGCGGCAACGAGGGCATGCTGACCGGACTGAGCCCCGCGCTGCGCTGGCGGTACCCCGTCCTGCACGCCGAGTACCCCGTGGAGAAGGACCTGGTCCTGAACGGCCGGGGGCTGCTGCTCGTCCCCTCGTACTTCTGCTGGCGGAGCCCCGTCGCCTTCGCCGACCCGGAGCTGCCGCCCGTCCTGGTCTACCCCCTCGCCCACGACCGGCCCGCCCCGCGGCGGAACACGCCGGACGGCGCGCCGGCCCCGGCCCTGACCTCGCTGCTCGGGCGCACCCGGGCCGACGTCCTGTCCGCCGCGTACGGGGGCGCCACCACCGGCGAGATCGCACGGTCCGTCGGGGTGTCCGCCTCCTCCGCCAGCAGGCACGTCACCGTGTTGCGCGACGCGGGGATGATCGCCAGCGCCCGCGACGCGGCCACGGTGCTGCACACCCTCACCCCGGCCGGAGTGAGCCTGCTCCGGGCCGGCGGCACGCGGGTACGCGGCAGCGCCGCCGGGGGAGCGGCGGCGCTGCTGGGCGGGGGCTGACCGGGAGGACCCCTACGGCAGGTTGTGGACGTGCGGCCCCACCGCGTTCGACCAGGCGTTGCCGGCCGTCGCGTCCCAGTTCGTGGACCAGGTCATGGCGCCGCGCAGCCCGGGGTAGGTCTTGGCGGGCTTGAAGGAACCGCAGTTCGTCCCGCGCGTCAGGCAGTCCAGTGCGGCGTTCACGACGGACGGGGAGACGTACCCGCTGCCCGCGCCCCGCGGGGACGCCGGTACGCCCAGGCCCACCTGGCTCGGGGCGAGGCCGCCCTCCAGCTGGATGCAGGCGAGCGCGGTGAGGAAGTCGACGGACCCCTGCGAGTAGACCTTTCCGTCGCAGCCCAGCATGGAACCGCTGTTGTAGTACTGCATGTTGACGACGGTCAGGATGTCCTTCACCGCGAGCGCCGTCTTGAAGTACTCGGTGCCGGTGTTCTGCATGTCGATGGTCTGCGGCGCCATGGTGAGCACGAGCCCGGAGCCCGCCTTGGCGGACAGCTGGCGCAGCGCCTTCGTCAGGTACGTCGAGTTGATGCCGTGTTCGAGGTCGATGTCGACGCCGTTGAAGCCGTACTCCTGCATGAGCGCGTAAGCGCTGTTGGCGAAGGCGGTCGCGGAGGCGTCACTGTTGATCGTGACGTTGCCCTTCTCGCCGCCGACCGAGATGATCACGGACTTCCCGGCGGCCTTCTTGGCGGCGATGTCGGCCTTGAAGTCGGCGACGCTCGCGTACCCGACGGCCGGGTCGAGGTTGAAGACGATCTGGCCGGGCGTCGCGGTCGAGTCGGCGAACGACACGGCGATGATGTCGTACTGCGCCTGCACGTCGCGCAGCTTCTGCACGGTCGCGCCGTTGTCGAAGTTCTGCCAGTAACCGGTCAGCGCGTGCTTGGGCACCGCCGGGCCGGGCCCGGGGTCGCCGCCGCCCGGGGCGGTCCGGCCCCTGACGGACGCGGACTTCGGGGACTCGCCGGCCGAGTTGACCGCGGTGACCTGGAAGTCGTACGCCGTGTCCGCGGCCAGCCCGGAGACGGTCGCGGAGGTCCCGCTCACGGACTGCACCTTCGCACCGCCGCGGTAGACGTTGTAGCCGGTGGCGCCGCTGACGCCGGACCAGGAGAGGGCGACGGACGACGGCGTCGTGGCGCCGACCGCAAGCCCGGCGGGGGCGGCCGGGACGCCCGGTTCGGGGTCGGTGCCACCGCCGCCGTCGGGCCCGAAGACGGACACGTCGTCGACGTAGTAGGCGCTCTGTCCGTACCAGCCGTGGGTGTAGACCGTCACGGAGGTGGTGGACGGGCCCGCCTTGAAGCTGGTGGTGAGCTGCTTCCAGCCGGACGAGCCGGGCGTCCAGGTGGAGACGTCCGTCGTACCGGTGCCGCTCGCGCCGAGGTAGGCGTACCCGCCCTGCACCCAGGCGCTGAGCGTGTACGTCGCCCCGGGCTTCACGGCGACGGTCTGCGAGCAGCGGGCGTTGTCCTGCCCGCCGGGGGTGCCCTTGAGGGCGGCGGCGCCACCGTGCACGGGGGAAGAGACGGTGGCGCCGCTGCCTGCGGAACAGGCCCAGTTGCTGAGCCCGGACTCGAAGCCGGCGTTCTTGGCGACGTTCAGATCGGCGGCTCGGGCGACGGGAGCGGCCAGGCCGGCGAGGGCGACGGTGGCTGCGGTGAGGGCGGCGGTGAGGGTGAGTCGGGGGAGTGCTGGGCGGTCCACTTGCTGCCTCCGGTGGGGGAGTGTGGGGAGGAGTCACTGGGACGGTGGCCACCGTTTGTTGTTGGACGTTAAAATGGTTCAGACCAATCGGGTTGTCAATACCTCTGGCGGAGAAGGGGATTGAACGGGGCGGGCGCCGGCTCGGCCCGCGGCTCGCACCGGACCGTCCTGCCGCCGGCCCCCTGCCGGATCTCCCGGCGGCACGGGACGGCGGCCGGCAGTGCCGGCCCCCGCCCGGACCCGGCGCCGTCGGCGGCCCGGAGGCGGACGGGGAGTGCGCGCGGGTCCGGGTCGGTGACCTCGGCGCGGGTGCGGTCGCGGGTGCCGCCCACCCGGAGGGCCACGGGGGCGCTCGTCGCGGCGGTCCGGTGCGGTGATCTCCCGGCCCGACGCCGGTGCTGAGGACCGGTCGAGCCGCTGACTCCACCGGGCCCGGCACGGTTACGGCACCGATCCGGCCCGGTAGCGCGCCGGCGAGGGCGGCCCGGCCCCCCACCCCTCCCCGCGGACGCCCCGTGGATGGCTGCGCTCCGCGCAAGTACGGCCGTACAAGAAAAACGAAAAGCGTTTTTCACCCGGTACGCCGTGGATAAAGTGCTGGTGCAGCACGACGGAGCAGCATCGATCTGCGTACACCGGGAGCGTCGGCGTACGGAGTGGACGGGGAAACCAACGTGCCGACCGCGATCGCAGTCACCAGCGCCGACCTGGTGCTGCCGCCCACCGACCCGCAGACCCCGACGGCGGCCCTGCTCCAGGCCCCGGACGCCCAGCCGCTCGAAGCCGCGCTCGTGGACATGGGCGTCATGCTGGAGCGGCACGGTTACGTCGTCGCCGTCTACCCCGCCTCCCTCCCCGCCGCCCACGAGAACCGTCTGCACACCGTCCGCTCGATGCTGGAGACCGACCGGCTGGCCCTGCTGAAGCTCGATCTGCCGCCTCTGGCGATCGGCGTGCTCGTGCGCCAGCTGCGGCAGCTGTCGATCTGCGACTTCAGCGCGGGCGTCGTCGCGTCGGCGGCCCGGCTGCTGTCGCACTACATCCACGCGGGCGCGCTGCTCAACTCGGTCACGAAGCTGGACCGGGTGCCGGTCAGCCTCAAGTCGCATGCCAAGTCGTGGATGCCCGGCACGCAGTTCGGCGTACTGACCAATCCGAACCCCGAACTGATCAAGATCGGGTCCGGTGGGTCCGGTGGGTCCGGTGGGAGCGGTGGGGCCGGCGCGGGCCTGACCGGGCCGGAGTTCTCCACCCAACTGCTCGTCGGAAAGGGGAACCTGGTCTCCGACTGGGTCACCGGGACACTCGCCCCCGCCTGGCAGGTCCAGGGCGTACAGGAGACCGCACTGCCCGCCGACTCCCCGCGCTGGTGGGGCACGGCGAAGATGATCGAGTTCGCCGCCTTCCTGCCGGACATCTCGGTCCTCTACCAACTGGTGGCATCCGTACGGCGCGAGCGCTGCCCCTGGTGCGGGATCGAACTCATCGGTGACCGCTGCGGGTTCTGTTCGGCCCCCCTCACCCCGCCCGAGAACCGGTCCCGCGCGGTCGGTGTCCTGAACCAGGGGTCGCCCTAGCGCCGCGCGGGCACGATGTCCCTCGGCAGCACAACCGTTCCACGGTCTCACCGCCTCACCCGCGCGCACCACCCCGCTCACTGCCCGTTGAACCGACGTTCCTGATCGAGGTAGCCCTTCTCCATGAACTCACGTCAGCGCCGCGGCGTCATTCTGCTGCTCCTCTCGGTTCTCTGCGCCTTCGGGGCGTTCGCCGGCGTGCTCTCGGTGATCAGCGATGTGAACTCCAAGGTGGGGCCGGAAGTGCCGGCGTACCGGCTCAAGAGCGACGTGGCGCCCTACAAGCAGCTGGAACCCGGCCAGTTCGAGAAGATCTCGATGCCCGAGCGGTGGCTTTCCGCCAATGCCGTGACCGACATCTCCGAGGTGCGCGGAAAGATCGCGGTGACCCAGCTCCAGAAGGGCTCGCTGCTCCAGAGCGACATGATCGTGAAGAAGCCCGAACTGGCCTCGGGAGAGCAGGAGATCGCGATCATGATCGACGCGGCGACGGGGGTGGCGGGCAAGATCAACCCCGGTGCGCGCGTGAACATCTACGCCACCTTCGAGGGCGAGGAAGAGGGGCAGCCGAACAAGTCCCAGGTCATCGTCTCCGGCGCCCGCGTGCTCGACGTCGGCAGGATCACGGCGCTGGAGCCGAACCGGAACGACCGCGGCCGCAGGGCCACCGACGCGGTACCGATCACTTTCGCGCTGAACACGCTCGACGCCCAGCGCGTGGCGTACGCGGAGTCCTTCGCCGAGCACGTGCGGCTGGCGCTGGTGGCCGACGGCAGCGACACCACGATCTCGCCGCGCGACCGTGAGTACACCCTCGACGGGGACAAGTGAGGACCGGCGTATGACGACTCGTATCCTCCCGGCGGTCGGCGACCCCGATGCCGCCCGCGCCATCACCACCCTCCTCAGCCAGCTCCCCGACGCGGAACCGGCCCCGCCCGTCGCCGACTCCACCTCCCTCCTCGACACCCTCGCGCGGCTCGCGGGCGAATCGCTCGACGAGCTGCCCGAGGTGGTCCTCGTGCACGAGCGCATCGGCCCGGTGCCCGCGCTGGAGCTGATCCGGGAGGTCGCCCTGCGCTTCCCGGCGGTCGGCGTCGTCCTCGTCACCGCCGACACCGGCCCCGCGCTCTTCACGGCCGCGATGGACTCGGGCGCGCGGGGGCTGGTCGGACTGCCGCTCGGTTACGAGGAACTGGCGGCCCGGGTGCAGGGCGCCGCATCCTGGTCCACGGGCGTACGCCGCCACCTGGGCGCGGGGCCGGACGTCTTCACGGGACCCGGCGGCACGGTGGTGACGGTGACGGGCGCCAAGGGCGGTACCGGGGCCACGGTCGTCGCCGTACAGCTGGCACTGGCGGCGAAGGCTTCGGGGCGTACGGTCGCACTGGTCGACCTGGACCTCCAGTCGGGGGACGTGGCGTCGTACCTCGACGTGCAGTTCCGCCGCTCGATCGTCGACCTGGCCGGGATCGCCGACATTTCGCCGCGCGTCCTCCAGGACGCGGTCTTCTCCCACCCCACGGGCATCAGCCTGGTGCTCGCGCCGGCCGAGGGGGAGCGGGGCGAGGAGGTCACCGACCGGGTGGCGCGCCAGGTGGTGAGCGCCCTCCGTAACCGTTACGACGTCGTGGTCGTCGACTGCGGTACGCAGATGAACAGCGCGAACGCGGCCGCCGTCGAGATGGCCGACCAGGCGCTGCTCGTCGTCACCCCGGACGTGGTGGCGGTACGGGCGGCCAAGCGCATGGTGCGGATGTGGGACCGCCTCCAGATCCGCAAGGCGGAGGAGACGGTCACCGTCGTCAACCGCCACAACCGCAACACGGAGATCCAGCCGCCGCTGGTCGAGCGGATCACGGGCACGAAGGTCGCACGGGCCGCGATCCCCGCCAACTTCAAGGAACTCCAGGCGGCGACGGACGCCGGACGCATGCAGGACCTGGACAGCCGGAGCACGGTCAAGCAGGCGCTGTGGGCGCTGGCGGGCGAACTGGGACTGGTGAAACCGGCGGCGGGCGCGGGGGGCAAGGGCGGCGGGAAGCTGCTGCGCAGCGACCGGGGGGCGATCGGTTTCCTGGGGCGGGGCAAGGACCGGGACCGGGGCGCTGTCACGGTCGAGCTGGCCGGCATGGCCCCCCTGATCATCTTCGTGATGGTCGCGATGTGGCAGGCGGTCCTGTTCGGCTACACGTTCTCGCTGGCGGGCAACGCGGCGGACGAGGGGGCGCGGGCGGCCACGGCGGCGGCGACGAGCGGCGCCGGGACCGCCGCGGCGTGCGAGTCCGCGGCCAAGGAACACCTGCCGTCCTCGTGGCAGGGCGGCGCCGAGATCTCCTGCACCCCGGAGGGCAACCTGTGGAAGGCACACGTCGGGCTCACCACCCCGATCCTCTTCCCCGGGGCCGGCAGCTTCCCCTGGGAAGTGGACGGCGACGCGGGAGCTGCCCTGGAGGGGGACGGTCCATGAGATCTTTACGCCGCCGCGTCACCGGCCGGAACCGCGACCGGGGCGCCGCCGTCCTGGAGTTCGCCGGCTTCCTGCCCATCCTGCTGATCGTCGCCATGGCCGGCATCCAGCTCGGCATCGTCGGTTACGCCGCATCCCAGGCGGGCACCGCGGCGCGGGCGGCGGCCCGTACGGAGGCGCAGGAGGAGTTCTGGGGGCAGGGCGCGGCCACGGGAAAGGCGGCGATGAGCGACTGGCTGGCCGGACGTACGGACATCGATGTGGACGACGGCCCCACCGTCACCGCGACGGCCGTGGTGTCGATTCCCTCGGTCGTCCCCGGCATGGACGACTTCGGTGAGGTCGAGCGCTCGGTGACGATGCCTGCCGACGAGGAAGAGCCGTAACCGCCCCACTGCGCACGAAAGGCACCTGGCAGGAACCGCGCGAGCGAACCGCACCACCGAGGAGTGACGCACATGAGTCTGCGGGCACGCATCACCGCCCCCGACGAGCACGCGGGCGGCAGGGAGGACGGCCATCTGGTCGCCACCTACCGCACCAAGCTGCTGGAGGAGATCGACCTCGCGGAGATGTCCTCGCTCGCGGCGGGCGAGCGGCGGGCCCGGCTGGAGCGCGTACTCGCCCACATCATCAGCCGCGAGGGCCCGGTGCTCTCCACGGCCGAGCGCTCCCAGCTCATCCGCCGCGTCGTCGACGAGGCGCTGGGGCTCGGCGTACTCGAACCGCTCCTCGAAGACGCGTCCATCACCGAGATCATGGTCAACGGCCCCGACTCGATCTTCGTCGAGCGGGCCGGCCGCGTCGAGCAGCTCCCCATGCGCTTCGCGTCCAGCGAGCAGCTGATGCAGACCATCGAGCGCATCGTCTCGACCGTCAACCGCCGCGTGGACGAGTCCAACCCGATGGTCGACGCCCGCCTGCCGTCCGGCGAGCGCGTCAACGTCATCATCCCGCCGCTGTCCCTGACCGGCCCGACGCTCACGATCCGCCGCTTCCCGCGCGCGTACCGGCTCCAGGAGCTGATCGGCCTCGGCACGCTCGACGAGCAGATGCTGATGCTGCTGTCGGCCCTCGTGCGGGCCCGCTTCAACGTCATCGTGTCCGGCGGTACGGGCTCCGGCAAGACCACGCTCCTCAACGCGCTGTCCGGCCTCATCCCCGACCACGAACGCATCATCACCGTCGAGGACGCGGCGGAGCTCCAGCTCCAGCAGGCGCACGTCATCCGTCTGGAGACCCGCCCGCCCAACGTCGAGGGCAAGGGCCAGATCACCATCCGCGACCTCGTACGCAACTCCCTGCGCATGCGCCCCGACCGCATCATCGTCGGTGAGGTGCGCGGCGGCGAGACGCTCGACATGCTCCAGGCGATGTCGACCGGCCACGACGGCTCGCTCGCCACCGTCCACGCCAACAGCGCCGAGGACGCGCTGATGCGGCTCCAGACGCTCGGCTCGATGTCGGAGGTCGAGATCCCGTTCGAGGCCCTCAGGGACCAGATCAACAGCGCCGTCGACGTCCTCGTGCAGCTGGCGCGCATGGCCGACGGCTCCCGCAGGATCAGCGAGATCGCGATCCTCGTGTCGCACGGCCGCGAACGCTTCCAGATCGCCACCGTCTCGCGCTTCGTCGCCCTGCCGATGAGCGCGGACCGCACCGTCCACGGCCGGTTCGAACACCTCGGCCTGCCCCGCCGCGTCGCCGAACGGCTCCACCTCGCGAACGAGCCGGTCCCGCCCGCGTTCGGCGTGGCGGAGCTCAACGACCCGCTCAGCCCGCTCCACGTCCGAGAGGCCCAGTAGGTACGCATGAACAATTACGCACTGCTGGCGATCGGCGGCACGCTGCTCTGCGGGGTGCTGGCCATCGCCGGGCTCCACACCTACGTCTCGGGCAGGGCCCAGCGCGCCGCCCTCGTCGACCGCCTGGCCCTCACGGACGGCCGCCACCACGGCATGGGCCGGCAGCGGCGGTTCGCGGGGATCGACCGGCGGCTCCGCGGGACCGCCCTGGGCAAGCGGATCCACCTGCGTCTCTCGGCCACCGGACTCGACCTGACGGCGGGGGAGTTCTCCGTCTACGTGGTGGTCGGTGTGGCCGCCCTCTGGCTGATCGCCTCCTCGGTACTGGCCCCCTTCTTCGGCCCCGTCGCCGGGCTCGTCGCCCTCTGGGGAGGCAGCGCCTTCCTCAACTGGCAGCGGCAGAAGCGGATCGAGGCATTCATCAACCAGCTCCCCGACCTGTCCCGCATCCTGGCCAACGCGACGGCCGCGGGACTCGCCCTGCGTACCGCGCTGAGCATGGCGGCCGAGGAACTGGAGGCACCGGCGGGCGAGGAACTGGCGGGCGTGGCGAACCAGCTGGCGGTCGGCCGGTCCGTCGACGACGCCCTGGGCGAGCTGGCCGAACGCCTGCCGTCGCGCGAGCTCGTCGTCCTGGTCACGACCCTGGTCCTCTCCAACCGGGCCGGCGGCACGGTCGTCGGATCGCTCCGCAACCTCACCGAGACGCTGGAGGAGCGCAAGGAGACGCGACGCGAGGTCCGTACGATGCTGGCCGAGGTCAACGCCACCGCGTACACGATCCCGCTGCTCGGCCTCGGCGCGATGATCATGCTCAACTCCGTCACCCCGGGCTCCATGGCCCGGATGACCAGCAACCCGATCGGCCAGATCATCGTGATCGTGGCCATCGGCCTCTACGCCCTCGGCTTCCTCGTGATGCGCCGCCTGGGCAAGGTCGACGTCTGAACCCCTGACACCTGAACCCCTGGCACCTGAACCCCTGGCACCTGAACCCCTGGCACCTGAACCTCTGGCATCCGAACCCTTGACATCCGAACCTCTGACAACCGAATCGCCCGTACGAGCCGAAAGCTGAAACAGGAGGTGTCCGGCATGGTGGGATTGGGGCTCGCGCTGCTGGTCGGGCTGAGCGTCGCCGGCGTCTTCCAGGGCGTCAGGATGTACCGCGCCGAAGCCAAGGTCCCGGGGGACCTGGCCGTCGCCCTGGAGATCGGCGCCTCGCGCGTCTCGGGGACCGAATCGGCCGTCGACCGCCTCGGTATGCGGTTCGCCCCGGGCGTGCTCCGCCTCATGGGGCCGAAGGCGGTCGAAAGGAAGCGCCGCAAGATCGACACGGCGGGCAACCCCGGCGGCCTCACCGTCGACCGGTACGCCGCGCGCCGCGCCGTGTACGGCCTGTTCGGAGGGCTGTCGGCCCTGGTCCTCCTGCTCCAGGACCTGCCGCTGTTCGCCGTGTTCTGCATCGCGTACGGCTGGTTCGCCGCGGACGTCACCATCTGGCAGGCCGTCCGGGAACGCAAGGACGTCATCGAGCGGACCCTGCCCGACTTCCTCGACGTCCTCGCCGTCGTCGTCAGCGCGGGCCTAGGCTTCCGGCAGGCGCTCGACCGGGTCGCGGAGAAGTACGAAGGCCCGTGGGCCGACGAACTCCGCATCACCCTGCGCCAGATGGACATGGGCGTGAGCCGACGCCAGGCCTTCGACGAACTGCGCAAGCGCAACGAGTCCGAGCAGGTGTCCCAGTTCGTGACGGCGCTCCAGCAGGGCGAGGAGCTCGGCGCGCCGATCGCCGACACCCTGATCCAGATCGCCAACGACATGCGGCGCACCGACGCCCAGAACTCCCGGCGCCGCGCCGCGAAGGCGATCCCCAAGACGACGGTCGTCACGCTCGCCTTCATGGTCCCGGCCACGCTGCTGCTCATCGTGGCCAACATGTTCCTGGGGTCGGAGACCGACTTCGGCTCGGTCTTCGGCGGCTGACGGGCCATGCCACTCCCCACGATCCGGCGCAGAGCCGGAACCGGCACCGGCACCGGAACCGGAGCCGGGATGCCCGGGGGCGGCACGACGGCCCCGCTCGATGGGCCGGCCGGTGTGCCACTCGACGTGCCGGTCGCGTCCGCCCTGGCCGACGACGTACCCGCCCCGAGCATCCCGATCCAGATCAACGCCCTCCAGGCGCTGTGCCGCCAGGTCTTCGGCTTCCGCCTCGCCATGATCGCGCTGGGGGCGCCCTTCGCGCTGGCCAGGGCGGGCGGGCAGTTCGGCGGCTGGCTGGTCGGGGGAGCCGTGGTCTTCAGCTTCGTCGGCTCGTACGCCGTGCTCCGCGACTGGGAGGTGATCGGCCCCCTCCTGATCAAGTACCGCACGCTGATGGGCGTGGACCTGGTCTTCGGCTCCGTCCTGCTGCTGACGGCCTCGCCCGACTCGGCCCTCGGTTACGCCACCGTGTGTACGCCGCTCCTCGCCGGCCTGCTGTACGGATGGCGGGGCGCGGGGATCTTCACCGCCATCCAGATCCTTCTGCTGGCGGCGGCCTACACGGCCTGGGACCAGCGGATGGCGAGCCCGGCCAGCACCCTGCTGATCAGCGGTTTCTGCGTGGCGGCCGGGGTCATCGGCGTAACGCTGCGGAATCTGATGTTCCGCTTCGGGGCGGCCACCCAGGCCCTCTCCGAGGCCAACGCCCGGCTCGCGGTCACGGACGCGGTGGAGAGCGAGCGTGCGCGTCTGGCCCGGGAGATGCACGACTCGGTGGCCAAGACCCTGCACGGCGTCGCCCTGGCGGCGGAGGGGCTGGAGCGGTCCGCCGACCGCATGGACCCGCTGACCGTCAAGCACCAGGCGGGCATGGTCGCGCGCTCGGCGCGGCGGGCGGCGGCGGAATCCCGCGAGATCCTCTCCGACCTGCGCAGGCGGGCGGACTACGACACCGGGGGAGTGGTGATCGCCGAAGAACTCGCCGCACGCCTGGCCGACTTCGGGCACCGTACGCGCATCGAGACGGCGTTCTGCCCGGTGGGCGGCGCACCCGCGCCGGTCGTGACCGTTCCGCACACGGTCGCACGCCACCTCCTGACGATCGTCACGGAGGCCATGGAGAACAGCCACCGCCACGCCCACGCGTCCCGGGTCACGGTGGAGTTCGGCCTGGTCGGCGGCGCGCTGCGCGTCAGCGTGCTGGACGACGGCCGGGGCCTGCCCGTGGGCATCAGCCTCGACGACCTCCGCAAGGCCGGCCACTTCGGCCTGGTGGGGATGGTCGAGCGGGCAGCCGGCATCGGCGCTCGGATCTGCATCGGGCGGGGCCGCAGCGCGGGAGGCACCGAAGTGCGCCTGGAACTGCCGGCCGGGTCGCTCGCCTCCGGAGGCATCTCGGCCGCCCCGCCGCCACCAGGACCGACCCATCCCGCCCCGACCCATCCCGCCCCGACCTGAACCGCACCGCATTGCTCCTTCCCGATCCGAACCACTCTCCGAGAGGAGGCCGCACCATGCCGGACGAAAGCTCGTACAGCTCCGGGGCCCACCGGTCCGGGCCGTCGCCGTCGCACGTGTCCCAGCACAGGTCCTCGCACACGAGGGAACCCCGCTCGGAACACATCCCCGCCCGGGACCGCGTTCCGCCGCCGGCAGCGGCATTTCTTGCTCCCGCATCTCCGTCCGCCCCTGCCCCCGCTCCTCCCCCCGACCCCTTCGGCCCGCCGTCCCTCCTGCGGGTCGTCGTCGCCGACGACAATCCGGTCGTACGGGCGGGCCTCGCCGTCCTGCTCGGAGGCCGCGCGGGGATCGAGGTCGTCGCGGAGGCGGCCGACGGCTGCCAGGCCCTGGCGGCGGCCCGGCACCACCGGCCGGACGTGGTGCTGCTGGACGTCCGGATGCCGGGCGTCGACGGCATCTCCGCGTTGCCGTACCTGGTCCAGGTGGCACCGGTGATGATGCTGACGTACAGCCGGGAGAGCGAGATCGTGCGCGAGGCGTTGCGGCTGGGCGCGGGCGGTTACCTGGTGCACGGCGAGTTCACCGCGGAACAACTCGTGGGCGCGGTACGCGACATCAAGGACGGCCGCGCGCACTTCACGGCCTCGGCCCAGGACGCGCTGCTGGCCCACATGCGGGCCGGGGGCGGCGTTCCCCCGGCCGGGGCGGGCCGGCTCCCCGAAGGTCTCGGCACGGCGTACACCACGGGCACGCCGTACACGGGCGCGCGCCGGATTCCTGGCCACGCGGGGACCCGCGATGCGACTGCACACGCTTCGCGCGAGGCCCATGGGGAGCCAGATGTCTCACATTCGGAGCGACTCCGAGAAACCCCTTCGCAGGTGCAATCGGTCATGGCACAGTACTCAACGATGGACCGGCAGTGGCTCCCGCAGGCGCGGAAGCCCGGCAACAGGCCCGACTTCGGATTGAGTTCGAGGGAGGTGGAGGTCATGGACCTGATCGCGTCAGGGATGAGCAACCAGCAGATCGCCGCCACCTGCTTCATCAGCGAGAAGACCGTCAAGAACCACATCAACCGCATCTTCGCGAAACTTCACAGCGCGAGCAGGAGCGAAGCGATCGCGCTGTGGCTGGGATCGGCGAGGGGGACGACGAGCCATGGCTGAACGGACGACGACAGCGCCGAACCGGATCCGGATCCGGCTTTGGGCCCAGAGTTGGGCCCACGGACCCTCTGGCGTTCCCCCTGTTCCGGCGTACGTTCCTCATGCCGAAAGCGGCACCACGGACGAAGAGGCGCACACGTCGGCCGACTGTCGGTCGGCCGAACTCGAAGGGGTCCCCCATGTCGAAGAACATCACGCTCAAGACCGCCACGAAGACCCAGCTCGCGATCAACAACTGGCGGAACACGGTCGTGACGCACATGCGGCAGCGAGCGGACGAGGGCGCGAGCGTGGTGGAGTACGCCGGTTTGGTGGTCGTGATCGCGCTGATCGTGGTGGCCGTCCGGGGGCTGGGGCTGGACGACACCATCTCGACGGCTATCGGCGACGCGGTGGAGGACATCACCGGCGGCTGATGATCACTGGGTTCCGGCAGGACCGAGGGCAGACTCTCCCCATGTACGTCGTGGTGGTGGGGGGTCTGCTCTTCCTTGCGTTCGCTTACTTTGCCTTCGCTCAGGCAGCTGTTGCCCGAAATGGCGGCCAGTCGGCCGCTGATGCGGCCGCACTCGCAGGCGCCCAGGAAATGCGTGACGAGCTGACCGATGGCTTCATCGATTCTTTCGATACACCGGACGAACTGATCGACTGGCTCGACGGTAAGGGGGTCAGTGGTGCTGACGCTGGAGCTGCCGCAGCTCAGCTGGCCAGTGAAAACGATTCAAATCTCCTGAACCCCTATGTGGACACGGACCGACTGGAGTTCACGGCGGAGATCGAGACGCGCTACACGGTGGGTGACTCGGTGATTCCCGGCACGGAGAACGTGCATGCCAAGGCCGACGCTACCGCAGTGGTTGAACCTCGCTGTGACATTACGCCGGGGAGTGATCCAGCGAAACTCATCGAGATCGACTGCGAGGACAGTATTCGCTGGGAAATCGATCCGAAGGATTTCGTTGTGGAGGACCTGCCCGAGCCGCAGGATCTGTTCTCTGTCCATCTGACTGAATGACCATGATCGTCCAGAAGAGGAAGAACTGCTGATGAGTATGCGGCACACCATGAAGGCCCGAAGGGCACTGGTCGCGGTGGCGATTACTACTGGCTTGGCCCTCACGGTGTCCGGTTGCGGCGGAGGGGAAAAGGAGAAGCCCGATGCGGCCTCCTCTTCCACCTCCACTGACAAGGGCACGGAAGGTGAGGGGAAGCCCAAGGAAGAGGCCCCACAGGCTCCACCGGAGAACACCGTGCTGGCTGAAGTGAAGGGTGGTGACAACATCACCCTTATCGTCAACTCTGCGGTACGGGACGAAGGTGGGTTCCTCACTGTCGGCGGAGTTGTGCAGAACGGCAAGGGCGGGTTCTGGAACCCGGCCACTTGGCGAGGGGACGAGCAGGAACTGTCGGACAATGCTGCCTCCATGGCAGGTGCCTCCCTTGTCGACAGGGTGGGGAAGAAGAAATACCTGATTCTCCGCGATACGGAGGGGCGCTGCCTGTGCACAAAATTCACTGGCGGTTTCCGTAAGGACGAAGAGAAGACCTGGTATGCCCAGTTCCCCGCGCCGCCTGCGAGCACCACCAAGGTCGACTTCCAGATCGCCGACATGCCTCCGGCCACCATCGAGATCTCCGACGGTGAGTGACCCCATGTCCTTCACCCTCCCCCGAAGTCGCCCAGCGCGTTTCGCCATGACCACTCTGGCGACGACAGCGCTGTTCACCGGCCTGTCGGTGACGGGCGCTCACGCCGAGCCCGCGCCCAGCGCACCGCCTGGCAGTACCACTTCGTCGCCGCCCCCGGAGGTGGACGGCAACTCGCCCGGCCTCAAGCTGGCGGACGGAGGCACGCTCGCCCCCGCGCGCGTCATCGACATCAAGTCCGTCGTCGAAGACCTCGGCGGCGAGGAACGGCGCGAGGACACCAACTCCGACGTGAAGTTCGCGCTTCAGGCCGAGGTGCTCTTCGGCAAGGACAGCGCGAAGCTCAACGCGGAGGCCGCGTCCCGCATCAAGGCCATCGCCGACGAGATCATCACCCAGAAGGCGACCAAGATCCGCGTCTTCGGCTTCACCGACGACCTCGGCTCGTACGAGCACGGCAAGGTCCTCTCCAAGAAGCGCGCGGACGCCGTGCAGCAGGAGCTGAACAAGTCGCTCGACTCCACCATCACGTTCGAGATCCGCGGGTACAGCGAGGACTACCCCATCGCCGACAACGACTCGGAGGAAGGCCGCAAGAAGAACCGCCGCGTCGAGGTCTCGTTCCCGCGCGGTGAAGTGCCGGGAGCCGAGGCCGGCTCGGGCACCCAAGGCTGACGGCCGCCGCCGGCCGGGCCGCGGGACACCACCCCTCCGTGGTCCGGCCACCAGCCCGGCCGGCACGACCGGGACCGTGGCCGTCGGAGCGGGTGGTCGGCCTTGCCCGCCTCGATGTCCCGGATCAGGTTCCGCAGAACATCCTGGCTGTCGGTGAGGCGGGCGGGGTGGGTGAGGTAACGGTCCTCCTCCCCGAGGACGGCGATGCAGGCGTTGCGAGGGGACCGGCGGTTCCGCGTCGCGTGGGTGGATCCACCCTCCCGCGCCGCAGGTGTGTACGGGTGTACGGATATGTACGCCTGCGGCGCGGATCGCCGCCGTTCAGGCGCCCTTGCCCGGCGCCGGTACCAGGCCGTCGGCCACCAGGCCGGCCAGTACCGCCTCGCTCAGGGCGTGTGACGCCGACTGCGGACGCACCATCACCGTGAACTCCTTGATCAGACCCGCCTCGTCGAAGTGCAGCAGGTCGATGCCGTGGACCGCCTTCCCGTTCACCACGGCACGGAAGACCAACACGGCCGACGGGGCCTCGGCGCCGTCCGCGTTCGTCTCCGCCGTGCCGTCGAACTCGCCGACGTAACGGAAGTCCTCGAAGGTGCGCAGCAGGACACCGAAGAGGCCCATGACCATCGGTTTGCCCTCGAAGGGCCGGAACTTCACCGGGCTGTAGAGGCGGATGTCTTCCGTGAACAGCCCGTCCAGTGCGCCGAGGTCGCCCTTCTCCGCGGCGGCGCGGAAGCGTTCGGCGGTGGTGTTCTGCATGTGCTCACCCCATACTCAAGTATCTGACTAGTCACTTTCTTGACTATGATGATGGGGGAGCAGACGACGGAAAGGAAGGGGGCGGCATCGATGGCCTTGCGACATGCCGTACTGGCGGCCCTGCTGACCGGTGACGGCAGCGGTGGCAGTGACGGCGGCGGCAGTGACGGTGACGGCGGCGGTGAGTACAGCGGGTATCAGCTGGCCAAGGCGTTCGACATCGGCGTGGCGAACTTCTGGCACGCCCTGCCCCAGCAGCTCTACGCCGAGCTGGCCAAGCTGGAGAAGGAAGGACTGGTCGCGGGGAGGCAAGTGGTCCAGGAGACCCGGCCCAACAAGCGCCTGTTCCGCGTCACCGAAGCCGGCCTCGCCGAACTCGCAGCCTTCACCACCGCCACCTCGAAACCCTCCTTCATCCGCGACGACCTGATGGTGAAGGTCCAGGCGGCCGACTCCGTCGACACCGGTCCGCTGATCGAACAGCTGGAGGAGCGGGCGTCCGTCGCCGAGGCCAAGACCGAGCTCTTCGGCAAGCTGCTCCGCAAGATGCGCGGCGGGCTGGACGAGGAGGAGTTCCTGCGCCGGGGCGACCGGATCGGCCCGTACCTCACCTGTCTGCGCGGCCTGGCCCTGGAGCGGGAGAACCGGGAGTGGGGCCTGCGTGTCGCGGCCGTCCTGCGCGCGAGGGGGCCGATCCGTGCTGAACGCTGAGCAGGTGCCGTACGAGCCATCGTGCGAGCCGGGTGCACCGTACGAGCCGGGTGCACCGCACGTGCCGTACGCGCGGTACGTCGCCCTGGGCGACAGCCAGACCGAAGGTCTCGGCGACGGCGACGACACCACCGGCCTGCGCGGCTGGGCGGACCGTCTCGCCGAGCACCTCGCGGCCGTGAACCCCCGGCTCCAGTACGCCAACCTGGCCGTACGGGGCCGCCTGGCCGGCCAGGTGCGCGCCGGGCAACTGGCACCCGCCCTGGCCCTGCGCCCCGACCTCGCGACGGTCGTCGCCGGTTTCAACGACCTGATGCGGCCCACGTTCGACGCCGCCGAGACGGCCGGTCACCTGGAGGCGATGTTCGCCGCCCTCACCGCCACCGGGGCCCGCGTGGCGACGGTCACCTTCCCCGACATCGGGAAGATCGCGCCCCTCGCCCGGCCGCTGACGCCCCGTGTGCACGACCTCAACGTGCGCATCCGCGCGGCAGCCGCCCGTCATGGCGTCGCGGTCGCCGAAGCCGCCGAGCAAGCCTTCGCCACGGACGTGCGCGTCTGGAGCGAGGACCGGCTCCACGCCAGTCCCCTCGGCCACGAACGGATCGCGGCGGCCGTGGCCCACGCGCTCCGGCTCCCCGGCGCCGACGACGCGTGGACCCGCCCCCTGCCCCCGCTTCCCGTCCCCACCGGGTGGCAGGTGGCGAACGCCGAGCTCCGCTGGGCCGCCGGATTCCTCGGCCCCTGGCTGGGCCGGCGCCTGCGCGGCCGGTCCTCCGGCGACGGCCGTACGGCGAAGCGGCCGCAGCTGCTGCCGGTGCGCCCGGCGCACCCTGCGCGGTAGGGGGGCGCCGGGGGGAAGGTCACTCGGTCCGGGGCCTCGTGTGCGGCGCGTAGGCCGCGACCGCTTCCAGGAGCTGCTTCCTCGACGGGTTCACCAACGGCCTTCCCGCCACGGTCACGGTCGGCACGGTCTCGTTCCCGTCGGCCACGGAACGGACGAACGCCGCCGCGTCCGGGTTCTTCCAGATGTTCACCCTGGTGTACCTGAGCCGGGTGAACGGCAGCCACAGGAACAGCTTCAGGCAGTACGTGCACAGGGGCCGCCAGTAGACGACCACGCCTTCGTCGGTCATGGATGTGTGCTTCTTCCCCGGGTCGCGGACGGACCGAGCGCGAGAAGGGCGGGCTCGGGCTGTGCATCCTATTTCCGTGCGCCGGCCCGGGCGGTCGGCTTCAGCCGGTCCGGAAGACGAGGGCGGCGTTCTGGCCGCCGAATCCGAAGGAGGTGTTGATCGCCGCGGCCATGGGAGTGGGCCGGGGGCTTTCGTGACGATGTCCAGATCGACGTCGGGGCTGTCGCAGTTCGCCGTGGGCGGGAGGGTCTGCCGCTGGAGGGACAGTACGGTGCAGGCGGCCTCGACCGCGCCGGCGGCGCCCATGCAGTGGCCGAGGATGCTTTGAGCGCGGTGACGGGCGGTGGGCGGTGGAAGACCTCGCGCAGCGCTTTGTACTCGGCGAGGTCACCAGCGGGGTGCTGGTGCCGTGGGCGTTGACGTGGTGGATGTCGCCGGGGTCGAGACGCGCGTCGCGCAGGGCGGTGCGGATCGCCTGGGCGGCGTCGAGGCCGTCGGGGTCCGGGGCGGTGGGGTTGTGGGCGTCGCAGGAGGCGCCGTACCCGGCGAGGAACGGCCCGGGACGGGGCGCTGCGGGCCCGGGCGTCTTCGGGGCGTTCCAGGACGAGCACGGCGGCGGCCTCACCGAGCACGAACCCGTCGCGGTCGGCGTCGAAGGGCCGGCTGGCGTGCTGTGGTTGAGCGGTGCGGCGGGAGAGGGCGCCCATCCGGTGGAAGCAGACCGCCCCCGCGCGTGACCTGCCGGATTCGGCTCCGCCGGCCAGGACGACGTCGCAGCTGCCCGAGCGCAGCAGATCGCGGGCGGCACCGAGGGCGGTGGCGCCGGGGGCGCAGGCGGTGCTGACGGCCAGGTTGGGACCACGGGCGTGCAGGTCCAGCCCGATCTCCGCGGCGGCCATGTTGGGGATGTTGCGCGGCAGGGCGAGAGGGGAGACGTCCTGGGGACGTCCGGTGACGATCTTGCCGATCTGGGTCTCGTAGTGCTCCATGCTGGCGGTGCCGTCACCGATGACGACGCCTACGCGCTGCCCGTCCCACCGCTCCGGTTCCAGTGCGGCGTCGGTGACGGCTTCCCGGGCGGCGACCAGGGCCATCTGGGTAAGCGGTCGAGTCGGCAACCGGTGCGCAGCCCCAGCCCCGCCGCGGCGTCGAAACCGGGTACCTGGCGGGAGAAGTCCACGGCCAGGCCGACCAGGAGCGGGTCGGGGGCGGCGGTGGGGCGGCCGGTCAGCAGGTGGCCCCAGGTCGCGGCGGTGCCGATACCGGCGGGAGTGACCGTGCCGATACCGGTGACCGCGATGTCGCGTCCGCTCATACGTGGAGTGCCCCGTCGGAGTCGGCCGTACCGGAGTCGGCCGTACCGGAAAGGAGCCTGCCGAGGTGTTCGGCCGCGGTGGCGAGGGTGGAATCCGCGCCGAGCTCGTCGGTGAGCTGCGCTCCGGTCTGTTCCTCCACGACCAGGGCGAGTTCCACCAGGGCGAGGGAGTCCAGGTCGAGTTCGGCGAACGTGGCGTCCGGACGCACCAGGTCGGCGGGGATGCCGAAGGTGTCGACGAGGGTCGTGGTGATCACGCTGTAGGGGTCACTGGCAGGCATGGCGTACTCCTTGGTTCTCGGGTTCTCGGGCCAGGCGTCCGCGGGGGACGGCAGTGCCGGCGGGGAGTCCACCCCCGCGTCCCTGGGGGTGGTGCGGGCCGCGGGACGGCCGGCCTTGGCGGGCCACCAGTTGGCGCCTCCGGCGATGAACAGGGCGGCCGGGACGAGCAGCATCCGCACGAGGGTGGCATCGATCAGTACCCCGGCGAACAGGCCCACCCCGACTTCCTTGATGGCGATGACACTGCTGGTGGTGAAGGCCGCGATGACCACCAGCAGCAGGCCGGCCGCTCCGGTGATGACCGAGCCGGTGTCGCGCAGACCCACCGCGACGGCGCGGCTGTTGTCCCCGGTGAGCAGGTACTCCTCGCGCACCCGGGAGAGCAGGAACAGTTCGTAGTCCAGGGAGAGCGCGAAGAGAACCACCAGGACGACGACGGGCTGGGTCGTCTCCACGTACCCGATCGGGGTGAAGCCGAGGAGCCCGGCGAGGTGGCCGTCCTGGAAGACCCACGTCATCACGCCCAGGCAGGCGAAGGTGGAGAGGCCCGCCGTCAGCATGGCCTTGACCGGAACCAGGACCGAGCGGAACACCGCCAGCAGCAGTACGGAACTGGCCGCCAGGGCCAGGCCCACCACCAGCGGAAGCCGTGAACTCAGCGCGTCGGCCGTGTCGGCGTCCACCGCGGCGTTCCCTCCCAGGAGGACGTCGGTGCCCGGGGGCGGGTCCAGTGCCCTGACGTCGCGTACCGTCCGGAGGTCCGCGCTCGGGCCGCCGGAGCTGCTCACGGCCACGAGCGCCGCATCGTGGCGTGTCGCCATGACGTCGGCACGTGAGGTGCTGGGCAGCTCGGAGACGCGGTCCAGCCAGCTTCCGAGCGCGTGTCGTCCCGCTGCGGTGTCGGCCGGGGCCGGGAGCAGCACCAGGGCCTGGACAGACGGGCGTCGCAGGGCGGGGAACGCCTCGCTGACGTGGTCGGAGACGCGGCGCGAGACGGAGGAGGCCGGCAGGGTCTCTTCGGTGATGCCGCCGAACGTGGTGTGCGCGGCCGGGGCCGCCATGGTCAGCAGGACGGCGGTGCAGGCGGTCAGCCACATGACCGGCCGCCTGGCGACCCGCACCGCGAGGCGCCACCACAGCGCGCCCCGGGCGTATTCGGGCCGGGGGTTTGCGCGCAGCCGCTTGCCGGCAGGACGACCGACCAGCCGTCCGGTCGGACGTCCCCCTTCGATGCGGGGACCGAGGAGGAACAGCAGCGCGGGCAGCAGGGTCAGAGCGGCGGCGGCGTCGGCGACGACCACCGCGCATCCCCCGATGGCCAAGGACCGCATGAAGGTCAGCGGGAAGAGGGCCAGCGTCGCCAGGGCGGCGGTGACCACGCAGGAGGAGACCAGTACGGTGCGTCCGGCCGTACGCAGGGTCGCCGACAGGGCTTCCGGGACGGTGGCGCACCGGACGCGCTCCCGGCGGAAGCGGCTGATGACGAGCAGCGCGTAGTCCACCGCCAGCCCCAGGCCGAGCATGCTGACGAGATTGACGGCGAAGGCCGACACCTCGGTGAACTCGGAGGCGACGCGCAGCGCCGCCAGTCCCACGACCACCGCCGCCGAGCCGGACAGCAGCGGCAGCAGGGCCGCCGCGAACCCTCGGAAGATCATCATCAGCAGGGCGAACAGCAGCGGCGCGGCCAGCACCTCGGCTCGTACCAGGTCCTGCTGGGAGCGGGCGCTCGCCTCCTGAAGGAAGGCCAGTGGGCCGCCGAAGGACAGCGTGACGGCTTCCGGGGCCCGCAGGGCCGCGCGAAGGTCGCCCAGGGTGCGTCGCTTGGCCTCCTCGCTGCTTCCGCGCACGGTGACGGGCATCAGGGCGGACCTGCCGTCCGCGGCCAGAGCGGGCATGTTCCGCGGGCCGGTGTTCCGCGGGCCGGTGCCCACCGGTGTGGCGAGCGGAGCCACGGCGGGACCGGTGACGGCGTCCCGGACCTCACGGGCCAGCTGCGGTCCCGTGGGCCCGTGGCGAGTGGAGCGGAAGAGCAGGAGTACGTCGGGCTCCGTGGCGCCGAACCGGGCGGACATCTGGGTCTGCGCACGGGCGGACTCGGTGTCGGGAGCCGTGAAGCCACCCCCCACCAGGCGGTCGAACACGCCGACGGCGAGCACCAGGCAGACCCCGGTGAGCAGCAGCCAGAGCGTGAGTACGGTCCGTGGCCGGCGCCCCGCGGGGTGGGGAACGGGTCGTCGCGCGGGGGAGATCACCGGGCGGCGAGGAGGTCGACCTGGTGCACCCACAGCCGGGCCAGTGCGTCGAGGTCGGGGACCACGCGGTCCGCGACCAGGTACAGGTGGGCCCTCCCCCCGAAATCGGTCAGAGCGCTTGCCAGGTACTGCCCGGAGGGCAAGAACATCAGCGGCATTCCCGCCATGACCGTGCGGCCCGCGAACGAGGGACTGACGGCGGGCCCCGGCACGTAGGAGGCCAGCATGGTCGTCCATCTCTGGTGGTACGCCAGGTCCAGTTCGAACCTCCCCAGCAGCTTGGCGAGCGCTCTGACGAGCGCTCCGATGTGCGGGTCGTGCAGGGAGGTCCGGATCCGGGCCGTGGCCGCCGTGACCTGGGCGAGCCGTTGTGCGGGATCGTCGATGTGGCACGGCAGCCGCACCCAGGACCTGGTCGTCTGCTTGCTCAGGTGGCCGTCGCCGCCCTCCTTGCCCTGCAGACTGATGGGCACCAGAACGCGGACCGGCCGGCCGCCGGCCAGCCACGCGGGGTCGGGCGCCCAGGCCCGCAAGGCGCCGGCCAGCGCTGCCAGATACACGTCGTTGCACGTCACCCGGTGGGCGGCGGCGGCCTCGCGCATCCGGTCCGAGCCGACGGTCCCCCACGTGTACTGGAGTTGTCCGGTGAGCCGGGTCGAAGGCGGCAGCGGCTGCGCCGCCCGGCCGCGATCGCGCACCAGCGCGCGCGCCTCCCGCCACGCCGTCGCCCACGCACCGCCACGCCGGCCCGCGGCCGCCCCGGTGCGCCGACGCACCACACGGCTCGGTGCCGGCCCGCCACCCAGCACACGGCCGACGATCTCGGACAGCAGCAGCCCGTCGAAGTGCGCGTGATGGCCCCGCAGCACCACGGCGAACTCGCCGGGCTCGTAGCCGTGCAGCAACCACACCCCCCACAGCGTGTCGGGCAACGGCTCCGCCGCCAGCTCCCCCAACGCCGTGCGCAGCCCCGCCTGCCCGGAGCCGGGAGCCACCGGGAACTCGAAGATCTGCTCCTCCACGCGGAAGGGAGCGTCCATGGCATCCACGGACCGCCGACGGCGCGCGGAGTCCGGCCGCGCGTACTCCCGCAGCTGGGGGTACGCGTCGACGGCCACCCCGAGCAGCAGGCCCAGCTCCTCGCGGCTCGGTGGATCGCCGGCGCACAGTGCCACCACACCGATGACGACAGACGTGGCCGGATGCGCCGCCTCGTAGGCGAACCACCTTCGGCTGAGCACTCCCGGACGTGACGCCGTCTCCGTGGTGGCCGTGTGCATCACATGCAACTCCTTGTCCGGCAAGCCGGTTTGCCCGGACCCCGACTGCCTGAAATCTTCCAGCTCGTACCCTATGCAGCCTTGCTGTGATCCATACCCGCCCGGGCTGCACTCTGCCGCTCTCTATCGCCCGGATGGCCGAACGGCCGAGCGCCCGGACGGCCGAGCTCCCGGACAGAAGCCGCACGGTCCCAGGGCTGCCCGGATTCCGCCGGCCTCCCGCGCGACGCACCGCGAGGCGAAACCGCGGTCATCCCCGGACGGACGGCGCGCGGTGGCCCCGAGGCGGAGGGCGCCGGCCGGGCTTCACGTCCGGCCCGCGGGGCCGGTTCCCCCTGGTCCGCCGGTCTCGGCCCATCGATGCGGAGCCGGTTGCTCCGCGGCCGTGCCCGGAAGGCCGGTCCCGGAAGACCGGTGAACTCGCCGATGTGTGCCGGCCGAGGGCGCCGCGAACCTGGCTACCGCCAATCAACACGGCGGCAGCTGTCGGTGCACCCGAGGGCCCCGGGACGACGGGCCCTGTTCCCCCGGTGCGGCTCCGCCACGACCGAGAGGACCCCCTCGTGCGACACCTCCTCCCCTCCGGCGACGCCTCCCGACGCCGCCGTACCCCCTCGAAGAGCCGCTCCCGTACGGTCCGCCTCGGGCTGGCGGCGGCCGCGGCGGCCACCGGCCTGTGCGCGACACTGGTCCCGGGCGCCCAGGCCGCGGCGGACAACCCGTACGAGCGTGGTCCGGCGCCGACCGTGTCGAGCATCGAAGCCGCCCGCGGCACCTACGCCGTCTCGCAGACCTCGGTCTCCTCGCTGAGCGTCACCGGCTTCGGCGGCGGCACCATCTACTACCCGACGTCCACCGCCGACGGCACCTTCGGGGCGGTGGCGGTCTCGCCCGGCTACACCGCCTCCCAGTCCAGCATCGCCTGGCTCGGTCCCCGGCTGGCCTCCCAGGGCTTCGTCGTCTTCACCATCGACACCAACAGCACGCTCGACCAGCCCGCGAGCCGGGGCCGGCAGCTCCTCGCCGCGCTCGACTACCTGACGGAGCGCAGTACGGTCCGTACCCGGATCGACAGCACGCGGCTCGGCGTCATGGGGCACTCGATGGGCGGAGGCGGCGCCCTGGAGGCGGCCAAGAGCCGTACGTCGTTGCAGGCGGCGATCCCGCTGACCGGCTGGAACCTCGACAAGTCCTGGCCCGAGCTGCGCACGCCCACCCTGGTGGTGGGAGCCGACGGGGACAGCGTCGCTCCGGTCTCCTCCCACTCCGAGCCGTTCTACACCTCGCTGCCCAGCACCCTCGACAAGGCGTACCTGGAGCTCAACAACGCCACCCACTTCACGCCGAACACCTCCGACACGACCATCGGGAAGTACAGCCTCTCCTGGCTGAAGCGGTTCATAGACAACGACACCCGCTACGAGCAGTTCCTCTGCCCGCTGCCGAGGCCGAGCGCGACCATCGAGGAGTACCGCGGCAACTGCCCGCACAACTCCTGACACGGCCAGGCGAGTTGCCGGTGGCGGAAGTGGCGCCACCGGCAACTCCCCGTACCCGTACCGGCCGGCGCCCGCGGACGTGAGCGTGTGCGCGTACGCCGGCCGCTGTGCCGGTGCACAGTGGCCGGCGGCCCCGGTTGGGGACCCGCCCAGAGTTCCCCGCCCGCGCCGGTACGGGCGGACGCGAGCCTTCCGGGTCCGGTTACGCGGAAGTAACGTAACGGCCGTGACCCCATCGACGACCGTGCGCAGTCCCCTCCGGCTGTACGGCCGAGACGGAGAACTCGCCTCCCTGGAGACCCTGTTGGCCCGCCTGAGAGCCGGTCGTGGTGGCGCGCTCGTGCTCACCGCGCCCCCCGGACTCGGCCGCAGCGCCCTCCTGCGCCACGCCATGGACAGCTATCGCGAAGGACCGGTGCTGTACGCCGCCGCCGCCCCCGCCGAACAGCTCCTGCCCCACAGCGGACTGCACCAGCTGCTCAGCTCGGCCCCGGACCCACTGCCCGCCCCGCCCTCCGCGACCGCCCCGCCCTCCGCGACCGCCGACGTCCTGCGGCCCGGCCTGGCACCCACGGCCCTGGCCCTGCTCGACCTGCTGCGGACCCTCGGTGCCCGCCGTCCGCTCCTCGTCTGCGTCGACGACGCCCACGCCTGGGACCGCGACTCACGCGCCGCGCTCGGCTTCGCGGCCCGCAGGCTCACACCCGGCCTGAAGGTCGCCGTCCTCGTCACCGTCCTCGCCCCCGTGGCCCGCCACCCGGCCGGTGGCCAGGACGCGTTCGGCGGCCTGCCCGCCCTCCGGCTCGGCCCGCTCGACGACCACGCGTCCGCCACCCTCCTCGACCGGCTGACGGACGGCCGGGCCGATCCCGCCGTACGGGAGGAACTGTGCCGCGAGGCCGCCGGAAACCCGCGGATCCTCACCGGAGCGGCCGAGCGGCTCACCCCCGACCAACTGGCCGGCCGCGCCCCCCTGCCCCGTCCGCTGCCGGGCGCCGAGAGCGTCCTGGAGGCTTACGCCGCCCTTCTCGACGCCCTGCCCGACGACACCCGGCTGCTGCTGCTGTTCGCCGCGGCCGCGCAGGAGCACGAACCCCACGGGACCGGCGCGGACGCGGTCCTGCTGCTGCGCGCCGGGCAGGCGGCCGGGCTCGATCCCGGCTGCCTGGAACCGGCCGAGCGGGCCGGCGCGGTCCACGACGACGGCGTACGGGTCCGCTTCACCCATCCGCTGCTGCGCACGGCCCTGCTGCGCCGGACCCCGCTCGCCCGCCGCCGCGCCGTGCACCACCTGCTGGCCGGCCTGCTCGACGGCCCGCACCGTACGCTGCCGAGGCTGGTCCAGCGGGCCTGCGCGGCACACCGGTACGACCCGGCACTGGCGGAGGCGCTGGCCCGGGCCGCCACCGCGCCCCGGCCGCACGCCGACCGCGCCGTGGCGCTCGCCCGGTCCGCCCTGCTCTCCTGCGACGACGCCCTTCGCGGCGCCCGGTTCGCCGCGGCGGCGGAGCACGCCTGGCTCGGCGGCGACCCCGGACGGGCCCGCGACCTCCTGGCCCAGGTGCGCGTCGTACCGGCGCCCGGACACGTCCATTACGTACGCGGGCTGCTCGCCCTGCGCGACGGGCCGGTGGCCGACGCCCGGGAAGCCCTGCTCACCGCGGCGGCGCTGCTCGCCCCGCACGACGCCGGCCGTACCGTGGACGCCCTGCTCGGCGCCGCCGACGCCGCCTGGGCCATGGGAGACGCGCCCGCCTTCCTCGACGCGATGGGCCGCATCCCGCTGCCGCTGCCGCGGCCCGACCCGGCGCTGGAGGCGTACCGGGCGGGCATGTGCGCGGTGCTCGGCGGGCGGGGGGAGCAGGGGCGCGCTCTGCTGCGCGGCTGCCTGCCCCCCGCCGCCGGCGGCGACGCCCCGGCCGGCGGCGATACCCCGACCAGTAGCCACGCCCCGGCCGGCGGCGACGCCCCGGCCGCGCTGCTGCGCACCGGAGTCGCCGCGCTCGTCCTCGGCGAGATCGAGGCGGCCTGCCGGGCCGGGGCCAGGGCGCTCGCCGCCGTCCGCGCCCACGGCCCGGAGTCCCTGCTGCCGCAGGCCCTGGAGCACCTCGCGTACGGCGAACTGCGGGCCGGCCGGCACGCCCGCGCCCGCGTCCACGCGAGCGAGGGTCTGCGCGCCGCCCACCGGCTGGGCCAGCGCAACAAGGCGGCCCACCTGCGGGCCGTGCTCGCGCTCGTCGCCTCCGTCGAAGGCGGCGCGGCTGCCGCCGCCGAGCACGCCGAAGCCGCCGCGGCGGACGCGGGCCCGCACGGCCTCGCCCAGGCCGCCACCCTCGCCACCTGGGCGGTCGCCCGCGCCGACCTGGCCGAAGGCAGACCCGCCGAGGCGGCCGCACGCCTCTTCCCCCTGGTCCGCCCCGGACCGCTGCGCGGTCACTTCGCGGCCCGGATGCCGGCGGTGCCGTGCCTCGTGGAGGCGGCGGTGCTCGCGGGCCGCGCGGCCGAGGCCGCCGCGGCGGTCGAGGAGTTCGAGAGGTGGACGGCCGCGACGGCCGACCCGCAGGCCCCCGCCCAACTGGCCCGCTGCCGGGCGCTGCTGGCCCCTCCGCACGAGACCGCCGCCCGGTACCAGGAGGCGCTCGCCCATCACGCGCGGGCGGGCGGCGGCTTCGAAGGCGCCCGCACCCAGCTGCTGTACGGGCAGTGGCTGCGCAGGCAGCGCAGGACCCGGGAGGCGCGCGGACCGCTGCGTGACGCGCTGGTCGCCTTCGAGCGCTGCGGTGCGCGGGTCTGGGCCGGGCGCGCAGCCGGGGAACTGCGCGCCGCCGGGGAGGCGGTGGCGGGGGACGCCGGCACCGGCCCGCTGGCCCGGCTCACCCCTCAGCAGCAGCGCATCGCGCGGTGCGTCGCGCAGGGCGCGACCAACCGCGAAGTGGCGCTCCGGCTCTCGGTGAGCCCGCGGACCGTCGACCACCATCTGCGGAACGTCTTCGCCGTCCTGGGGGTGCGTTCACGCATCGAACTCGCACGACTGCTGGACCGTGACGAGAAGAACCCCCTCTGACACGGCCGGCGCGGCCCCGTTCCTCAATCACCGGACGGACCCACCACCGCCCACACCCCTACGCGCACCCCGGGCCGCACGCCCCACCCCTCCATCGCGCCCGCCTCCGCCTCCAGCACATGGCGCGCCCGCGGCCGGGGCAGACCGAGCCGCCCCGGCGCCGTCGTCCGTACGGCGACGACCCTCAACTCCCGGTCGAGGTACGCCACATCGATCGCGAAACGCATCCCGAAGGTGTGCACACTGCTCGCCGGACTCAGCAGCATCGCGCCCACGATCCCGTCCCGGCCCAGCAGCCCCCGCGTGCGCGCCCGCGCGGACACCGCGATCTCCAGCGGCACCGCGGGCCCGTCCCGGAGACCGTGTCCCACCGTCAACCACCCCGGCCCGTCCCGCCGTCGCCCCATGACGCCGACGGTAGTGCCCCCGGCGCCCCTCCCCGCCGCCGTGGGCCCCCTCTGGGCCCACGGGCCCATGACCCGGCCCCCGGCCCCGGCCTAGGCTCCGTGCCGTGTACGCCACGCTGATCGCGGCCGCCGCCCTCTGGGGCGCCGCCACCGGACTGCTCGTGCCCCGCGCCGCCCACCGGCTCGCCGTCGAGCCGCAGGAGCCCTGGCGTGCGGCCTGTCCTGCCGGGCACCCCTTCACCGGCCCCGCGCGCGGCTGGCTCGGCACCGCGCGCTGCGCGGGGTGCGCGGCGGCGGTGCGTGCGGGCGCCGCCGCGCCGGTACGCGCGCCGGCCGGCGCACCGCACC
>NZ_BAAAUD010000043.1:0-27179 GCF_039533765.1 Streptomyces enissocaesilis
CCCGCCGGTTCCGGCGGCGCGCGCGGCCAGGTCGCGGGCTCCGGTCCGCGTGCGGCGCTGCCCGGGCGCGACGGGGGCCAGGGGCCCGGCCAGGGCGGCCAGGCCGGCGGTCTTTCCGGTGCCTTCGGCGGCAGCCGGCAGGCCGGCAACCGTGAGCAGCGTCCCGGCGTACGCCAGAACGCCTTCCAGAAGAGCGACCCCGCCCAGGGCGGCCAGGGCGGCGGTGCGCAGCAGCAGCCCCGTGGCGGCCGGCATGCCGAACTGCCCGGCTCCGCCGCCCCGCAGCGTCCGGCGCGTCCGCAGGCCACCAGCTGGGGCACCGACCAGCCGCGCGGTCACGAAGAGGCCGCGGACCGGCAGGGCCCCGGCTCGACCGCCGAGTTCCAGCGGCCGGACTTCGACGGACCGCCGCCCGCGTCCACGGGCCTGTTCGAGCGTTCCGACGTGCGCGGCCCCGTGGACCAGCAGGCGACCGGGCAGTACGAGCGCCCCGGCGCCCGCGGTGCGCAGGACCCCGCGTCCACGGGCCGGTTCGCCGGGCCCGAGGCGCACGCCCCGCAGGGCAACGGCCCGGCCGGCCCGTACCAGCGGCCCGAGCTCCAGGCTCCGCAGGACGCCGCGTCCACCGCGCAGTTCGCCGGGCCGGACTTCGGCGCCCCGCAGCAGGCCGGCCTGGCGGGCGCCTACGGCGGCCAGGCCCAGCCGCACGGTCAGGGGCAGCGCCCGGACCAGGGCCTTCCCCAGGGCGGGCCCCAGGACCTCGGTCCCGTGGCACCGCGCCGGCACGGCCGCGAGAACGCCGCGAACCCCGGCGCCGCGCCGCGTCCGCCCGTCGCGGGCCTGCCTCCGCAGCACGAGCTGCCGCCCGCCCCCGGCCCCGGTGACGGGCGTACGCCGCTCTTCGACACGCTCGAGTCGAACTGGTTCCAGCAGGGCGAGCAGCAGACCCCCGGCGTACCCCAGCGGCCCCAGCAGCAGTCCGGGCGGCCGGTGCAGCAGTCCTCTGCCGCGCACGCCGCCACCCCACCGGTGCCGCAGCGCGCCCAGGCGCGCGACACGGGTGCCGCGAGCAGCACCACCAACGGTACGAACGCCACCAACGGCGCCGCCTGGCGCACCTCGCCGAACGACGAACTCGTAAAGCAGGCCGAGCGGGTCAAGAAGCCCGCAGCCGGCGGTGTCACGACCTCGGGTCTGCCGCGACGCGTCCCCCGCGCCAATCTGGTGCCGGGCACCGCGCAGCAGCAGAACCACCAGACCGGTCCGCAGGTCTCGCGTGCGCCTGACGACGTACGCGGCCGGCTGACCAATCTTCGTCGGGGTATCCAGCAGGGTCGCCAGGCCGGCAGCAACGGCTCGACGACCGGCAGCTTCACCATTGACCCCACTCACCAGCAGGAGCGTTAGTTGAGTCCGATGAGCCAGGCGGCCCAGAACCTGAACTGGTTGATCACCAACTTCGTGGACAACACCCCAGGGGTGTCCCACACCGTGGTGGTCTCCGCCGACGGACTCCTTCTGGCGATGTCCGAAGGCTTCCCTCGCGACCGTGCCGACCAGCTGGCGGCCGTGGCCTCCGGCCTGACCTCGCTGACCGCGGGGGCGTCCCGGATCTTCGAGGGCGGGGCTGTGACCCAGACCGTCGTCGAGATGGAGCGCGGCTTCCTCTTCCTCATGTCCGTGTCCGACGGCTCCTCGCTGGCCGTGCTCGCCCATCCCGACTGCGACATCGGCCTGGTCGGCTACGAGATGGCGCTGCTGGTCGACCGGGCCGGCAGCGTCCTCACCCCGGACCTCCGTGCGGAGCTTCAGGGCAGCCTTCTCCACTAGGACGCGCACCGCAGGTATTGCCGAGAACAGACCGTAAAGGCCGCGCACAGCCCCCCCACCCCGGCCCCGTCAGACGACAGGCCCATCCCCTGTTGTCATGCCCGGAGGATCGATCCATGACCCCGCCCCCCGCTTCTCGCGATCCGTACGGGACGCGTTACGACGCGTCGTACGACCACGAGGGCGACCAGCCGCTGGTACGTCCGTACGCGATGACCGGCGGCCGGACCCGGCCGCGCTACCAGCTCGCCATCGAGGCGCTGGTCAGCACCACCGCCGATCCCGCACACCTGTCCACGCTGCTCCCCGAGCACCAGCGGATCTGCCACCTGTGCCGTGAGGTCAAGTCGGTGGCGGAGGTGTCGGCGCTGCTGTCGATGCCGCTCGGTGTCGCACGGATCCTCGTCGCCGACCTGGCCGAGGCCGGCATGGTGGCCATCCACCAGCCGGGCAATGGAGAGGCCGGCGGCACGCCGGACGTCACGCTGCTGGAAAGGGTGCTCAGTGGACTTCGCCAGCTCTAGCGGCGGGACGGCCCGCTCCACGACTTCCGCGAAGATCGTGGTGGCGGGTGGCTTCGGCGTGGGCAAGACCACGTTCGTCGGAGCCGTCTCGGAGATCGACCCGCTGCGCACCGAGGCCGTGATGACCAGCGCGAGCGCCGGCATCGACGACCTCACGCACACCGGTGGCAAGACGACGACGACCGTCGCCATGGACTTCGGCCGCATCACCCTGGACCAGGACCTGATCCTGTACCTCTTCGGTACGCCCGGTCAGGACCGCTTCTGGTTCATGTGGGACGACCTGGTGCGCGGTGCGATCGGCGCCGTGGTGCTGGTGGACACCCGCCGTCTCGCCGACTGCTTCCCCGCGGTCGACTACTTCGAGAACAGCGGGCTGCCGTTCGTCATCGCCCTCAACGGCTTCGAGGGGCACCAGCCGTACACGCCCGACGAGGTGCGCGAGGCGCTCCAGATCGGTCCGGGCACCCCGATCATCACCACCGACGCCCGTCACCGCGCGGACGCCAAGAGCGCGCTGATCACCCTCGTCGAGCACGCCCTGATGGCGCGACTCAAGTAGTCCGTTCAAGTAGTCCGTGCTATAAGGCAGTTGTCACAACGGCGCCCGGGGCGGACTGTGTCCTTCGACACTCTCCGCCCCGGTGTTCATAACGTTTCGAAAGAGAATTACTCCCTCACCGCCACCCCGCGCGTTCGTGCGGTGCCGCTGCGCTCACATTGACCCCGCCATTTGACGCCGCTCGCTCTTTTTGACCGTTTTATCTGAGGCTTACACCACTCGGAATGGCCGGTTCCTGCTGTTTGGAAGGCAGCCGCTTGCCGTGCTGGAATTCGTCGAACTCCCGAGTAGTACGGCCCTGAACGAGAAAAACGGCACAGCGTAGGTGCCGGCGCCGAGAGGTTGTTGGTCGAGTGAGGCGTAGCAAGACGAGCTCCGCACAGCAGCAGGCGCGGGGCAACTTCACCCCGCCGCCGCGAACAGCGACGTCGCCCGCGGCCTCGCCCACTGCTCCTGCCGCCCCCGTGAGCGGTGACAGCAACGGCAGCGGCCGGTTTTCGCCGCGCAACTGGCGTGTGCCCACCAAGCTGAACGCGATCCTGCTCATACCCGTGCTGGTCGGTCTCGTCATGGGCGGTTTCCAGGTCAAGGGGTCGATCGACACCTGGCAGGAAGCCCGGGACGCCGAGAAGACCGCGCTCCTGGTGCGCGCCGCCTCCGAGTACGGCCAGGCCCTGCTCAACGAGCGCGACCTGACCGCCGCCCCGCTCCTCCAGGGCAAGCGCACCAGTTCCGAGGTCACCGAGATCCGCGCCGAGACCGACGCGGCCGCGAAGAAGTTCCACGCGGCCACCAAGGACCTCCCGGACGGGCAGGGCCTCGAACGCCGTCTCGACCTCTTCGCGAAGGAGGAGCCCAAGCTCCCCGCGCTGCGCAAGGCCGCGTACACCCAGGCCTTCGACCCGGTGAAGACCGAAGAGGGCTACACCGCCGTCCAGCACTCCCTGATGGAGCTGTCGAACGAGCTCGGCCTGGGCACCGGCAACATCACCGCCTACGGCCGTACGGTCTACGCCATCCAGCTGGCCAAGGCCGCCGAGTCGCTCCAGCGCTCCATCGGCATGCACCTCCTGATCCGCCCGAGCGGCGACCCGGAGAAGTTCGCGCAGCAGACGGTCGCCTTCAACTCGTACAGCTACATGGAGCAGATCGCCCTCGGCGAGTACGTCTCCGGCGGTACGCAGGAGGACACCGACAAGCTCAAGCAGGTCATGAAGGAGAAGGCGGAGGACGGCGCCAAGAAGCTCGCCGACGCCAAGCACCAGGCCGACCAGGCCGGTGTCCCCTTCAAGGCCCCGCCGAACAAGGGCGGTTCGGTCTTCGACGGCATGGTCGAGCAGATCGGCAAGGGCAAGCCGGCCGGCCTGAAGCAGAAGGGCGTCACGCCCGAGTTCTGGATGGCCGCCGCCACCGCCAAGTTCGAGGGCTACAGCGAGATCGAGACCGGCCTCGTCGACAAGGCCGTGAACGAGGCCGCCACGATCTCGTCCGACGCCAGGACCGACGCCATCGTCAACGGTCTCGTCGTGGTCATCGCGCTGCTCGCCTCGGTCCTCCTGGCCGGCATGATGGCCCGCCAGATGAGCAGTGCGATGAGCCGGCTGCGGACCGCCGCCTTCGGCATCGCCGAGCAGCGCCTGCCGTCGCTGGTCGACCAGCTCTCCCGTACGGAGCCGGGCCGCGTCGACACCCGCGTGGAGCCGATCCCGATCACCACGCGCGACGAGATCGGCGAGGTCGCCCGCGCCTTCGACCAGGTGCACCGCGAGGCCGTCCGGCTCGCCGCCGAGCAGGCCATGCTGCGGGGTAACGTCAACGCGATCTTCACCAACCTCTCGCAGCGCAACCAGTCCCTGATCGAGGGCCAGCTGACCCTGATCACGCACCTGGAGAACAACGAGGCCGACCCGGACCAGCTGGAGAACCTCTTCAAGCTGGACCACCTCGCGACCCGTATGCGCCGCAACGGCGAGAACCTCCTCATCCTCGCGGGCGAGGAGCCCGGCCGCCGCTGGAACCAGCCGGTCCCGCTCGTCGACGTGCTCCGCGCCGCCTCCTCCGAGGTGGAGATGTACGAGCGCATCGAGCTCAGCGGCGTACCGGACTCGGAGATCCACGGCCAGGCCGTGACCGACCTCGTGCACCTGCTCGCGGAGCTGCTGGAGAACGCCACCACCTTCTCGTCGCCGCAGACGAAGGTGCGTGTCACCGCGACCCGGCTGCCCGACGGCCGCGTCATGATCGAGATCCACGACAAGGGCATCGGCCTCACCGCCGAGGACTTCGCGGACATCAACCACAAGCTGGCGAACCCGCCGACCGTGGACGCCACCGTCTCGCAGCGCATGGGCCTGTTCGTGGTCGGCCGTCTCGCGGACCGGCACAGCATCCGCGTCCAGCTGCGCCCCTCGGGCGAGCAGGCCGGCACCACGTCGCTGGTCATGCTGCCGGACGCCATCACCCACGGTGGCGGTGGCGACGCGCAGCAGGACGACTTCACGGTCTCCTCGATCATCCCCGAGCAGCAGCAGTCCGCTTTCGAGAGCGCCCCGATGCGCACCGCGGCCGAACTCGGTTTCGACGACTCGCGCTACGGCTCCGAGGAGCCCGACGAGGCACAGCTGGACCCGGTGGGCCGCTCGCTGATGCGCGAGGAGCGGCGTGCCCAGCTGGGGGCCCAGGTCACCGGCGACCGTCCGCTGTTCCGTGACGAGGTACCGCAGCAGGCGTCGTACGAGGACCCGCAGCAGGCGTCGTACGAGGACCCGCAGCAGCAGTACGAGCAGCAGCCCCAGCAGTCGGCGTACGACCAGCAGGGGTACGACGACTACCCGGCCTACCCGGCGTATCCGGAGGCCGAGTACCAGGAGCCCGCGGCACCGCAGGCGACGTACGAAAGTTCGTACGATTCCACGTCTCACCAGGGGAACTGGCCGGATCAGGGCTCCTACAACGGTTCGTACGAGCAGGGGTTCGGAACGGAACCGGAATCTGCGCAGGACGTTCCCCCGAACGGCCCGGAACGCGTAGGCTTCGACCGTCCGGGTACCGCCCCGGCCCCCGCCCACGAGTTGACCGACGCGGGCCTTCCGCGGCGCGGCGGCCAGCAGCACTGGCAGCCCTCCGGGGAGCCGGCCGGCCGGCCCGCCGGACAGGAAGCCACGCAGCGGCAGGCCGTCGCCCGGCAGCCGCAGCAGGACGCGCAGCAGCAGGGTGAGGACGGGAAGGGCGGCACCGACGACTGGCGCTCGTCGAACGACGAGCGCTGGCAGCGGGCGGAGAAGCTCCGTGAGCCCAAGGCGGGCGGAGTCACCTCCTCCGGTCTCCCCCGGCGGGTGCCCAAGGCCAATCTGGTCGAGGGAACCGCGGAGCAGACCCCGCAGGGCGGCCCCCAGGTCTCCCGCGCTCCCGAGGACGTACGGGGCAGGTTGAGCAACCTGCGCCGCGGCGTCCAGCAGGGGCGCAACGCGGGAACGGACACGAACACAGCGGCCACTTACGATCAGCACGGTGGCCATGGCAACACCTACAACCAGGAGCGTTAGTGTGAGCCCGATGAGCCAGGCGGCGCAGAATCTGAACTGGTTGATCACCAACTTCGTGGACAACACCCCCGGGGTGTCCCACACGGTGGTGGTCTCCGCCGACGGACTCCTGCTGGCAATGTCCGAGGGCTTCCCCCGGGACCGCGCCGACCAGCTGGCGGCCGTGGCCTCCGGCCTGACGTCGCTGACGGCGGGTGCCTCCCGGATCTTCGAGGGCGGCGCGGTCAACCAGACCGTGGTGGAGATGGAGCGCGGCTTCCTCTTCCTGATGTCGATCTCGGACGGTTCCTCATTGGCCGTACTGGCCCATCCGGAGGCCGACATCGGCCTCGTGGGCTACGAGATGGCCCTCCTGGTGGACCGGGCCGGCAGCGTCCTCACTCCGGACCTCCGTGCCGAGCTGCAGGGAAGTCTTCTCAACTAACAGACAGACAGTGCGCTGTGGCGGTCCCGGGCTTTAGGGTGCGGGAATGTGGCTCCACAGCAACAGGTGCCCGGCAGTCGGAGGAGGAAACGTGGCAACACCCCCGGAGGGTTCTTCGGCCAACTGGCCTTACGGCCAGGGCCAGAATCAGGGTGACACCTCGCAGAACAGGTTCAACTTCCCCTCCGCACCGAGCCGGGCCCAGCCGTACGAGCCGCCCCAGGCGCCGCAGCCTCCGCAGCAGCGACAGCCGCGCACCCAGCCGGCGCAGTCGCGACGGGCCCCCGCGCCCGCCGTCACCCAGGCGAACCACAACCCACTGGTTCGCCCGTACGCCATGACCGGCGGCCGCACCAGGCCGCGCTACCAGCTCGCCATCGAGGCACTGGTCAGCACCACGGCGGACCCGTCACGTCTGCAAGGGCAGCTGCCCGAGCACCAGCGGATCTGCCATCTGTGCCGGGAGATCAAGTCGGTTGCCGAGATCTCGGCGCTTCTCACCATCCCCCTCGGGGTTGCCCGGATCCTCGTCGCCGACCTGGCAGAGGCCGGACTTGTAGCCATTCACCAGCCCGGCGGCGACGAGTCCGCCGGCGGTCAGCCAGACGTGACACTGCTCGAAAGGGTGCTCAGTGGACTTCGCAAGCTCTAGCGGCGGAGCAGCCCGCTCCACAACCTCCGCGAAGATCGTGGTGGCGGGTGGCTTCGGCGTGGGCAAGACCACGTTCGTCGGAGCCGTCTCGGAGATCAACCCGCTGCGCACCGAGGCCGTGATGACCAGCGCGAGCGCCGGCATCGACGACCTCACGCACACCGGGGACAAGACCACCACCACGGTGGCCATGGACTTCGGCCGCATCACCCTGGACCAGGACCTGATCCTGTACCTCTTCGGTACGCCCGGTCAGGACCGCTTCTGGTTCATGTGGGACGACCTCGTGCGCGGTGCGATCGGCGCCGTGGTGCTGGTGGACACCCGCCGTCTCGCCGACTGCTTCCCCGCGGTCGACTACTTCGAGAACAGCGGGCTGCCGTTCGTCATCGCCCTCAACGGCTTCGACGGTCACCAGCCGTACAACCCCGACGAGGTGCGCGAGGCGCTCCAGATCGGCCCCGACACCCCGATCCTCACCACCGACGCCCGTCACCGCGCGGACGCCAAGAGCGCGCTGATCACCCTCGTCGAGCACGCCCTGATGGCGCGGCTCCGGTAGGAGGCCGGACACGGCGTACGCGTCGTATGCGGCGTACCGGCGCACGTACGGGAAAGGCCCCCGCCACTCCGAGGAGTGGACGGGGGCCTTCGTCGTACGCGCCGGGAACAGCGGGGCTGTTCAGCCCTGCCAGCTGTGCGGGGCACGGAAGCCCGGGGTGCGCTCCAGGCGCCGCCAGCCGGCCGTGGAGCGGCCGTGGTGGACCGGGGCCGCTTCGGAGCGGCCCGCGGCACGGGCCATCAGGATCGCGGTGATCGCGGCCAGCTCCTCGGGCTCGGCGTGGCCCTTCTCGACGCGCAGCAGGGATTCGTTCATGGAGGCGCTCCGTCTTCTTCGGGTTCTTCGCAGGGTCACTGCGGGGGGTTGCCGTGCTTGCGCGACGGCAGGTCGGCGTGCTTGTTGCGGAGCATCGCGAGGGAGGCGATCAGCACCTCGCGGGTCTCGGCCGGGTCGATCACGTCGTCGACCAGGCCGCGCTCGGCGGCGTAGTACGGGTGCATCAGCTCCGCCTTGTACTCCTTGACCATGCGGGCGCGCATGGCCTCGGGGTCCTCGGCCTCGGCGATCTGCTTGCGGAAGATGACGTTGGCGGCGCCCTCCGCGCCCATCACCGCGATCTCGTTGGTGGGCCAGGCGTAGGTGAGGTCGGCACCGATGGACTGGGAGTCCATGACGATGTACGCACCTCCGTAGGCCTTGCGCAGGATCAGCGAGATCCTCGGCACCGTGGCGTTGCAGTACGCGTAGAGCAGCTTCGCGCCATGGCGGATGATCCCACCGTGCTCCTGATCGACGCCCGGCAGGAAGCCGGGTACGTCCAACAGGGTGACGATCGGGATGTTGAACGCGTCGCACATCTGCACGAAGCGCGCGGCCTTCTCACTGGCCTCGATGTCCAGGACACCGGCCAGGGACTGCGGCTGGTTGGCGACGATGCCGACGACCTGGCCGTCCAGGCGGGCCAGCGCGCAGAGGATGTTGGTGGCCCAGCGCTCGTGGATCTCCAGGAAGTCGCCGTCGTCGACGAGCTCCTCGATGACCTTGCGCATGTCGTACGGGCGGTTGCCGTCGGCCGGGACCAGGTCCAGGAGCACGTCGGAGCGGCGGTCCGCCGGGTCCTGGGACTCGACGGTGGGCGGGTTCTCACGGTTGTTGGAGGGCAGCATCGAGATCAGGTAGCGGACCTCGGCGATGCAGGTCTCCTCGTCGTCGTACGCGAAGTGCGCGACGCCCGAGGTCTCGGCGTGCACGTCGGCGCCGCCGAGGCCGTTCTGGGTGATCTCCTCGCCGGTCACCGCGCGGACGACGTCCGGGCCGGTGATGAACATCTGCGAGGTCTCGCGGACCATGAAGACGAAGTCGGTCAGGGCCGGGCTGTAGGCCGCGCCGCCCGCGCACGGGCCGAGCATCACCGAGATCTGCGGGATGACACCGGAGGCGCGGGTGTTGCGCTGGAAGATGCCGCCGTAGCCGGCGAGCGCCGAGACGCCCTCCTGGATACGGGCGCCGGCGCCGTCGTTGAGGGAGACCAGGGGGGCGCCGGCCGAGATGGCCATGTCCATGATCTTGTGGATCTTGGTGGCGTGGGCCTCGCCCAGCGCGCCGCCGAAGATGCGGAAGTCGTGGGCGTAGACGAAGACCGTGCGGCCCTCGACCGTGCCCCAGCCGGTGATGACACCGTCGGTGTACGGCTTCTTGGCCTCCAGGCCGAACCCGGTCGCCCGGTGCCGGCGCAACTGCTCGACCTCCTTGAACGTGCCGGGGTCGAGCAGCAGCTCGATGCGCTCACGGGCGGTCAGCTTGCCCTTGGCGTGCTGGGCTTCGGTCGCCCGTTCACTGGGCCCGCGGCGGGCCTGCTCGCGCAGCGCGAGCAGTTCGGCCACCCGGCCACGGGCGTCGGTGGGCTCGCGCGGCGTCTCGTCCAAAACGGTCATGTACTGACCCTACGAAGATGCACAAGGAAAACAGGCCGTCGACTCTTCACAGTCTCCGGCCCGTTCTCCTGTCACCACTGGACAGAACCATCCACCCATGCAGCCTAAGTACCAGCCCAGAGCCGTCGCGGATTGTGGAGGTCCGACAAGGACCTCCTCCGCCGTCAGCTGAGAGACACCTCACAGCGGTGGGTCGCTCCGGCCGTGCCGGGCGTGATGCGGAGCTTCAGCGTACGGCCAGTGGACAGCACTTCGACGCCGGGGTCCTTCGTGACGACGCGGACGCCGTGGTGCTCCCAGGTGACCTCCAGCGGCCGTCCGGTGCGCGTCGGTTCGGCGACCGCGAGCGTGGCGGTGCGCCGCCCGCGCCGCACGAGCACGCTCGCCGGGGCCGTCGCCGTCAGCCGCTCCACCGTGCCCGGCTGCCAGAAGTTGGCGGCCGTGACGCCCAGGGAGCGGACGGTCACCGCCTGGACGGCGTGGGTGTTGGCGAGCACCTTCAGCCAGTCGCGGTCGGCCGAGCGGGCGGCGACGGTGCGGCGGGAGGCTCCCGGCATCAGGAGGTAGGCGTACGACGCGTCCACCGGGTCGGTGCCGTGGTCGAGCCAGAGGGTCTGGTAGCGGCGGGTCCGGCGTTCGGTGGTGCTGGTGGTGTTGATGTCGCTCCAGGAACCGGTGCGGTCCTCACGCAGGGTCTTCAGGTCCGCGCCGCCGGGGAAGACCCAGCCGCCGTGTCCTTCGAGGTGGGCCCAGCGAGGAGTGGCGTGGCCGGTGTCGACCGTGAGCGGGTGCGTACCGCCTTCGCCGAGCATGCGGTTGTCGACGACCGTCTCGGCGGGTACGCCGTCGGTGGAGGTGATGCCGGCGCCGAGGCACACGACCGTATCGGCCAGGCAGAACCACGACTTGCGGGCTTCGAGGGTGGAACCGAGGCCCTTGAGGTGCTGGCCGACGGCGGCGAACTCGCCGTCGGTGGTACCGCCGACCCATGAGGCGGCGGGCTTCGGGGCGCCCCATTCGCCGCCCGCCCGGTCGGCGAGCCGCTTGGTGGACACGGTGGTCCCGGGGAGGCGGTAGAAGTCGACGGTGGGCCAGAACCAGTCTGTGTATTGGTCGTCCCGGCCGTTCTCCCTCTCCCCCGGCCACCAGTAGAGCATTCCGGCGCCGGTGTGCCAGCCGCGCGGGTTCTCGCCGTTGCCGCACTCGTAGTACGCGATCCGCTCCGAGGCCATCGCGATGCCGGCCGCCCAGCCGGGGCGCCGGTGCACGGCCCGGTCCATGGAGGCGAAGAGCTTGTGCGCGACGGGCTCGGGCGCGGCGGCCACGGGAGAGGCGGCGACGGCGTGCAGCCGGGAGAGGTCGGCGACGCTGAACTGCGGTGCGGTGAGGAGCGGCGTCGTACGGTCGCGCTCGATCCAGCCCTTGACCATCGCGGTCCAGCGCTCGCGCTCGGCGGGAGAGGCTCCGCCCGCGAGGAGCGGGATGGCGGCGATCAGGCCCTGGCCGTGGAAATGGTCGCTGCGCATGGCCTTGCGGTCGTCGCTCTTGAGGTAACCCCGGCTGATGGCACGGCCGTTGACGCTGTCCATCATCAGGCCGTTGTAGATGAGCGGTGCGTAGGCGTTCTCGACGGAGTCGAGGATGATCTGGCGGTTCGGGTCGGTGACGGCCCAGGTGGAGCCGGCGAGGAGGGTGAAGAGGCGGCCGAGGCCGTCGAGCATGACCTGGCCGTACGTACCGGAGTAGGCCACCCAGGTGTGCTGGACGAAGGAGCCGTCGGCGTACAGGCCGTCGCCCTTGGTCACGTACGGGAAGACGGGCGAGAGGGCGTCGCGGGCGAGGGCGATCTTCGCCGGGCTGCGGCCGATGACGCCGCGCAGGGCGACGGAGCGGCAGAGGTCGACGCGGTTGGCGCCGGTGCTCGTGCCGGAGTAGTTCTTCAGCACCGAGTCCGGGACGAAGTGGTCGACGGCGGCGCAGGCGGCCTGGCGCCGGTCGCCGCCGAGCTCGTCGTGGAGGGCGGCGACGATGTCCATGAGGAGGCGGGGGCTGCCGATCTGCCACTCCCACCAGTTGCCGTAGCGGGTGGTGGAGGGGTTGTAGACGGTGGTGGAGAGATGGTCGAGCCCCTTGAGGACGTCGGCGAGGAGGGCGGCGTCGGCGGTGAGGCCGGTGCCGGGCTGGAGGTATGCCTGGGTCATGGTCCACAGACGGCTGTAGCTCTGGGTGATGCCGGCCGGCGGGTCGAAGGTGTGGCCGGGCCACAGGGAGTCACCGGCCGGGGCCATGGCGGCGTGGAAACCGGCGGCGAGACGGCCGGTCTCCTTCAGGCGCGAGGCGTACGGCTCGGTGGCCGGGTCGAATCCGGTGCCGAGCGAGAGCTCGGCCCAGCGCAGGCGGAGCGTCTCGTACTCGTCGGCGCTGCCCGCCGCCCGCGCGGGGGCGTGGCCGGCGAGGGCCGGGCCGAGTGCGGTGGCGGAGGTGGTGGTGAGGAAGACACGGCGGGACCAGGCGGACGGGAGCGGCACGAGGGCCTCCGGAGCTGGAGTGGTGTAGACCTGTGCCCGCTGGTGTAGCACGGCGCTCCGGGAGCAATCAATGGTCGTGCGAGCATTGGGGGAAAGCGCTTGCCCCCGGGCGGGTGCGGCGCGGGGGGCCGTGGGTGCGGCGCGGGTGGCCCGCGGTGCTTTCCCGCGGGGCCGTGGGGTGGCTCCGCCCCGCCCCGGGCCCCGCTCCCCGATCGCCGGAGAGGGCTCCGTGTGAACCTGTCCGGCGATCGAGGACGCGCCCGTTCCGGGGACCGGCCGGGTCAGTCCGCGCGGTGGAAGCGGGCGTTGCCCCAGTCCGCGCGGTCGTTGCCCGGGCCGTCGCCGCCGCCCCCGGTCAGCAGGTCGACGTGCTTCGCTCCCGCCATGTCGGGCGTCGATGGCCGCGCGTGGCCCGCCGCCCGCAGTACCGGCGGCTTCACTCTCTCCACGCCATCGGCGGCGACGGCGAACCGCACGTTGCCGCGCGTCCCCCGGGAGTCCTCCCGGCCCACCTGCGCGGTGCGGGACGCGCACTTCCCGCCCGGGTGGGGATGGGTCCTCCCCGGTGGCGCGGCGCCGAGCCCCCTGGCGCACACGGCGCCGTCGACGAACGTCGTGGCCCGCCCGGTGACGGGCGGCTCCGCTTCGGTCTCGACGCCCTCCAGTGCGGGGAGGAGGGTGTACGCGGCGCTGCCGGCGGCCGGCTCGCCGCCCTCGCCCTCGACGGCGTACGCCTTGCCGTTGGGCGTCACGCCGGTGACCGGTTCCGTACCGCCGGGGAGCCGGGCGCCGCCCGCCCGGTCCGGGCGGGAGAGGGCCCGCGGGAAGTCCTGGGCCACGGCGGCCGAGAGCCGCGCGGAGCCGATGACGGTGCCGACGGACGAGGTGGCCGCGAGAGCGCACGCCGCTCCGGGCAGCGGCAGTCCGAGAACCGCTGCCCGGAGGACCAAGTGGCTCAGCAGCCGCCGCAGTTGTAGTACGTCACGTCCCAGTGGTCGCCCTCGTCGGCGTAGATGTTCCCGGACCCGGACTTCCACTGCGGGGCCCCGTCGCCGCGGACACCGATGTAGGTGAAGGTGTTCTTGATGTAGTTCCCGACGCACGTGTACTTGGAGTAGTCGAGCTTGTAGCCGTTCCAGTGGGAGTACGTGCCGCCGGCGTGCCCGGTCTCGGTGCCGCCGGTGATGTTGAGGGCGCAGCCGCTGGCGCTCTTGAGGGTCTGCGCGCCCTGCGCGGACGCGAGGTTGAGCTGCTCGAACGACGTACAGGTCGGGTTGTTGCGGTCCGAGCAGCCGCCGGACGACGACCAGGTGATTCCGGACGAGCGGAACATCGAGGTCGCGGTGGAGTGGCTGATCTTGGTGGCGGCGTGCGCGTCGGTCGCGCCGCCGACGACGCCGAAGCCGGGCGCGAAGAGCGCGCCGAGTACGAGGGCGAACACGCTGAGGACGGAGCGGATTCTCACGAGGTTTTCCTCCTGCTGGGTGACCGTGGTGGACCTGAGGTCTTACGGAACGGCTGTGCAGGTGGAGCAAGGAGATGGTGCCCGAGTTCTACGCGCGTTCGCCAGAGGGCGTCACCATTAGATGTTGAAAATTGAACGGCATAGGGCTACAGTCAATCTCGTTGAAGGTTAAACAACCGGATCGCACATCACCCGAGGAGGAGCCATGGCTCTGTTCAACCGCAGGAACGACACCCCGGCCGCGTCCGCGGCCACCGCCACCCTCGCGGTGAACCCGGCCCTGGCCGCCCTGACCGGCGAGTACACCATCGACCCGGCGCACAGCAGCATCGGCTTCACGGTCCGCCACGCCATGGTGACCAACGTCCGCGGCAGTTTCGCCGACCACGAGGGCACGCTGAGCCTGGACGGCTCCGACCCGTCCCGCTCCGCCGCGGCGATCGACGTCCGGATCGCCAGTATCGACACCGGCATCGGCGACCGCGACGGCCACCTGCGCGGCAGCGACTTCTTCGACGCGGAACGGTTCCCCCTCATGACCTTCCGTTCCACATCGGCGGAGCGGCTCGGCGGTGACACCTACCGGATCGTCGGCGACCTGACCATCAAGGACGTCACCAGGCCGCTCGCCGTCGACCTGGAGTTCAACGGCTCCGCCACGGACGTGTACGGCAACGAGCGCGTCGGTTTCGAGGGCAGCGCGGAGATCCTGCGCTCCCACTGGGGCCTGACCTGGAACGCGGCACTGGAGACGGGCGGCGTGATGGTCAGCGACAAGATCAAGCTGACCTTCGACATCTCCGCCGTCAAGAACGCGGCTGCGCGGTCCTGATCCGGCCGTCGGAAAAGACGGACGGCCTCTTGACTCAGGCGAAATCGGGAGGAAAATTCTTAATACACCAGGAAACCGGAGCGAGCCGCACGGTTGACGGAGACGTTCGTCGACTTGCGTGACGACCCACTCGCAGGCTCTGGCCAGGCCCCCGGCAGATCCTCCCGGGTGCCGGAGCTTTCAGCGACGGCTGGAACTCACGGCAACGGGACGGACTGCCGGGGACTGCATGTGTTCAGCCTCTGCATGTGTTCAGCCCCTTCGCGCCCTTCGCGCGTCCAGACCTTTCGCGTGTCCAGGCCCTTCGCGCCCTTCTCACGCTCTTCGCGCCGCGACGGCGTCCGACGCCGGAGCGATCCGGACGGCATGGCCGGACTGCGCGGCGGACCGCCGCGGGTGAGCGTCCCCGCGGCGGCCGATGCCGAGAGCAGAGACCGGCCGCCGAACGCCTTGCCGTCAGAGGCCCGGAAGCCTCGACCTCAAGGAGTCTCAGAAGCCTCCGCCGCCGAAGTCGCCCCCGCCGCCGAAGCCACCGCCGAAGTCGCCTCCGCCGCCGAAGTCACCGGCGTTGAAGTCGCCGCCCGAGAAGTCGCCTCCCTCGTAACCGCCGAAGCCCGGGTCGGCGTACGCGGGGGTGGAGAGCATCGAGCCGAGCATCGTGCCCATCAGCAGGCCGGGCAGGAGGACGCCGCCGTAGTAGCCGCCTATCCACGGGGTGTACGCCGGACCCGCCTCCCAGTACGGGCGGCGGCCGTCCGCCGTCTCGACCATGCGCGACATCGGGTCCTGGCCCTCGGCCAGCCGGGTCGCGTCCGCGGCGCAGACCGGCACCCTGCGGGTGACGCCGCCGGCCGGGGCCCAGTCGGCGTCGGCCGTGGAGGGGCCGTGGCGCGGGTCGAAGAAGCAGGGCGGGCGGCGTTCGGGAAGCGGCCTGCCCTCGCGGCGCGCGGTGAGCACGGCGAGCGAGAAGCGGCCGTCCTCCAGCGCCTCGGTGACGCCCCGGACGTCCTCGGCCCTCGCCGCCTTCGCCATGATCGACTTGGCCTTCTCGTACGCGTCCAGGGCGCGTTCGTAGTCGGCGCGCATCGCGTCGTCCGCGCCGGGCTCGGCGGGATGGAAGTCGAGGCGGTCGAGCGTCTCGCCGAACGCGGTGATGTCCTCGTCGACGACCACCCGCACCTTCTCCAGCGCGGCCCGCTCCCGCACCGCCCGCCGCTGGTGATTGCGCCGCGACAGCAGCAGCACACCGGCGCAGCCGGCGACGAGCACCAGGCCGAACGTCACCAGGCCGACGACGGACGACGGCCCCGCGGCACCGTCCCAGGTGTCGGGGGCGCCGCCCCTGGCCTGTTCGATGGCGTCGTCGACGAAGGCGTTCAGCTGGGTGACGGCGTCGCTGCCGCCCGCCGGCTCGACGGAGGCGGTGAGGTTGGCGACCGCCTGGCGCGACATCACGGCGCGGTCGGCGCCCGCGTCGAAGGCGTCGCCGAGCCTGACGGCGTAGACCCCGGTGATCCCGGTCCTGGTCCGCAGGTCCGCCAGCAGACCGTCCTCCGGGAACCCCGCGCCCTGCGGGAGTACGGCGACGAAGACCGGCTTCCCGGCGTCGAGGATCTTCTCCTCCAGCGCCTCGGCCTCACGGGGCGGCAACTGGTCTCTGGCGCGCTGATCGACGTACACGGGCGACGCGCGCAGCGAATCCGCCACGGCGTCCAGCCCCGTGGCGGCCTGCGCGCCCGGCGCCACGGCGAGTACGGCGGCCGCCACGGAGAGCAGCAGCCCGGACAAGGTGGAGAACAGTCGTGTCCTCATGCTTAAAATCTACCCGAATGGGTGGATTTTAAGATAGATGCGTGAGGCTGCGGGTGGCTCCTCGTGGAGCCACCCGCACGTCCGCGCCTCCGCCCGCCCCGGTCTGCTCCCTACTCCGCCGGCTCGACGCCCGCCTTCAGGAGGCCGTACGTGTACGCGTCCTCCAGCGCCTGCCAGGACGCCGCGATCACGTTCTCGCCGACGCCGACCGTGGACCAGTCGCCCTCGCCGTCGCCCGTGGTGATCAGCACCCGGGTCGTGGACTCCGTGCCGTGCTTGCCCTCCAGGATGCGGACCTTGTAGTCGACCAGCTCCAGCTTGGCGAGCTGCGGGTAGATCCGCTCCAGGCCGACGCGCAGGGCTCGGTCGAGGGCGTTGACCGGGCCGTTGCCCTCCGCCGTGGCGACGATGCGCTCGCCCTTGGCCCACAGCTTCACCGTGGCCTCGTTGGCGTGGGTGCCGTCGGGGCGGTCCTCGACGATGGCCCGCCACGACTCCGTACGGAAGTAGCTGACGGCGCGGCCCCGGGCCTCCTCGCGCAGCAGGAGTTCGAAGGAGGCGTCGGCCGCTTCGTAGGTGTAGCCCTTGAGCTCGCGCTCCTTGACGCGCGCGACGACGCGGCCGACCAGTTCGCGGTCGCCGCCCAGGTCGACGCCGAGTTCCTTGCCCTTGAGCTCGATGGAGGCACGGCCCGCCATGTCGGAGACGAGCATCCGGATGTGGTTGCCGACCAGGCCCGGGTCGATGTGCTGGTAGAGGTCGGGGTCGACCTTGATGGCGGAGGCGTGCAGGCCCGCCTTGTGGGCGAAGGCGGAGACGCCGACGTACGGCTGGTGGGTGGAGGGCGTGAGGTTGACGACCTCGGCGATGGCGTGCGAGATGCGGGTCATCTCGGTGAGCGCGCCGGCCGGGAGCACCTGCTTGCCGTACTTCAGCTCCAGGGCCGCGACCACGGGGAAGAGGTTGGCGTTGCCGACGCGCTCGCCGTAGCCGTTGGCGGTGCACTGCACGTGGGTGGCGCCCGCGTCGACGGCGGCGAGGGTGTTGGCGACGGCGCAGCCCGTGTCGTCCTGGGCGTGGATGCCCAGGCGCGCGCCGGTGTCGGCGAGGACGGTGGCCACGACGGCCTGGATCCGGGCGGGGAGCATGCCGCCGTTGGTGTCGCAGAGGATGACGACGTCGGCGCCGGCCTCCGAGGCCGCCCGTACCACCGACTTGGCGTACTCGGGGTTGGCGCGGTAGCCGTCGAAGAAGTGCTCGCAGTCGACGAAGACGCGGCGGCCCTGGGCGCGGAGGTACGCGACGGTGTCGCGGACCATCGCGATGTTCTCGTCGAGCGTGGTGCGCAGGGCGAGTTCGACGTGGCGGTCGTGGGACTTGGCGACCAGGGTGACGACAGGGGCGCCGGAGTCCAGGAGGGCCGCCACCTGCGGGTCGTCCTCGGCCCGGGCGCCGGGACGGCGGGTCGAACCGAAGGCCACGAGCTGCGCGTTCCTGAAGGTGATCTCGGCCTTGGCGCGGGCGAAGAACTCGGTGTCGCGCGGGTTGGCGCCGGGCCAGCCGCCCTCGATGAAGCCCACGCCGAAGTCGTCCAGGTGCCGGGCGATGGTCAGCTTGTCGGCGACCGTCAGGTTGATTCCTTCGCGCTGGGCGCCGTCGCGCAGCGTGGTGTCGAAGACGTGGAAACTGTCGTCGGGGCCTGAGGTGGTCATGGCTGTCTGGACTCCTGTCGAGTGGAAGGACTGGCTCCACTTGCCCCCATCATCGCGCGCGCCTCGCCCCGGCCGTGATGGGGCCGGGAAACGAAAAAACCTCTCGCGGGTGCGAGAGGTCTGCGCGCGGGTCTGGGGCACGGTGGCCGCACCGTACGGGGTGGTACGGGAGCGGTCACTGGGGACCGGCGCGCCTGCTGCCCATAATCATGGCGAACGAGAACACGGGGGCAGTTTGGCACGTTTGGTGCGGCGTGGTACTTCCGTCTCACGATGCGGGCGACGGGCAGTGCGGACGGCTGCGTTCGTATGTGCGTACGTACGAGAACGCTCAGCGGAGCGTCTCGTCGAGGAACTCGCCGATCTGGGCGAGGACCTGGGACCGCTCCGAGCCCGGCAGCCCCATCGCCACATGCGTGCTGAAGCCGTCGAGCAGCGCCCGTATCCGGGTCGCGAAACGGTCGGCGTCGACCACCGTGCGCAGTTCGCCGCGCGAGGCGCCCTCGACGAGCAGGGCCACCAGGTCCCGGTGCCAGGACAGCTCGATGTCGAGGAGGCGGGCGCGGGCCTCCTCGTCGACGGCGTGCGAACGGTTCCAGAGTTCGAGCCACAGCGCCCAGTGCGGATCGCGGGGCCCCGACGGCACGTACAGGTCGACGTACGCGTCGAGGCGCTCGCGGACCGGGACCTGCCGGGCGAGCGCGGCCCTGCGGTCCATGCCGAGCTGCTCCTCGCTCCATTCGAGCGTCTGCAGGAGCAGCTCGTCCTTGCTGCGGAAGTAGTAGAGGAGGTGCCCGCTGCTCATCCCCACCTCACGTCCGAGTCCGGCCATGGTCAGCCGCTCCAGCCCGTGCTCGGCGATGCTCGCCATGGCGGCGGCGAGCATCGTCTCGCGGGGCGGGGCGGGGTTGCGCCGACGGGGCGGCGGCGGCTTGGCGGGACCGGACGCGGACCCGGACGCGGACCCGGTCATGAGGCGTGGACGTTCACATGAGGCACTCGTATGTTCTACCCGATCAGCTGCCCGCCGCGGGCTGCTGCTGGGTGATGCAGTGGATGCCGCCCCCGCCCGCGAAGATCTCGCGGGCGTCGACGAGCGTGACCGTACGGTCGGGGAAGAGGCCGCGGAAGAGCTCGGCCGCCTCCTCGTCGCGCGGGTCGTCGAAGGCGCACAGGACGACGCCGCCGTTGCAGAGGTAGTGGTTGATGTACGAGTAGTCGACCCACTCGCCGTCCACCCGCACGGTCGTCGGGGCGGGCACCTCGACGACCTCGAGCGGGCGGCCCCTGGCGTCCGTCTGCGCGCGGAGGAGTTCGACGTTCGCCTTGCAGGGCTCGTGGTCGGGGTGGGACGGGTCCGGCTGGGTGTGGACGAGGACGACACCGGGCGCGGCGAACGCGGCGACGATGTCGATGTGGCCGAGGGTGCCGTAGCCGTGCGGCGGGTAGTCCGTGGTCAGGCCGCGCGGCAGCCAGATCGCCTTGGTGGTGCCGAGCTTGGCGTGGATCTCCGCCTCGACCTGCTCGCGCGTCCACCGGGGGTTGCGCTCGGGGCCGAGCTGGACGGTCTCGGTGAGCAGGACCGTGCCCTCGCCGTCGACGTGGATGCCGCCGCCCTCGTTGACGAGCGGGGAGGAGAGCGTGGGCACGCCCGTGAGATCGGCGACTATGCCGGCGATCTTCGCGTCGTGCTCCCAGGTCGCCCAGCCCTGGGCGCCCCATCCGTTGAACACCCAGTCCACGGCGGCCAGTTCGCCGCTCTCGTCGTCCTTGACGAAGGTCGGGCCGATGTCGCGCATCCAGGCGTCGTCGAGTTCGCGCTCGACGATCTCGATGTCCGGGCCGAGCAGCTCGCGGGCGCCGGCCGCCTGGCCGGGGCCGACGACCATGGTGACCGGCTCGTAGGCGCGTACGGCGCGGGCGACGCCCGCCCACGCCTCACGGGAGGCGGCGAGTTCCGCCTCGTCGGAGAAGGTGACGTTGGGGCCGGGCCACGCCATCCAGGTGCGCTCGTGCGGGGCCCACTCGGCGGGCATACGGAAAGCCATGGGGGGTCCTTACTGGAATCAGAGGAAGTAGAGGCGGTTGAGGGAGACGGAGTCGGCGGGTTCCGAGCGGAGCGGGTCGCCGTCGAGCGTGACGAGTCCGCTGTGTCCGTCCACCCCGACCTCTCCGATACGGGAGTTCAGGCGCAGGTCGGCGGGGCCGATGCCGCGCGTGCCGCGCACGGCGACGCGGCGCCGGCGGGTCGGCATCAGGTCGTTGCCCTGGTCGAGGGCGGCCTGTGCGACGAAGGCCACCGACAGGTCGGCGGGGGTCGCGCCGTGCGCGCCGAAGAGGGGGCCCAGGACGAGCGGCTCGCAGGTGTCGGTCGCCGCGTTCGGGTCGCCCGTGACGCCGTACGCCGGGAAGCCCGACTTCAGGACCATCTGCGGCTTCGCACCGAAGTACTGGGGCCTCCACAGCACGATGTCGGCCATCTTGCCGACCTCGATCGAGCCGATCTCGTGGGCGAGGCCGTGGGCGATGGCGGGGTTGATGGTGAGCTTGGCCATGTAGCGCAGGACGCGCGCGTTGTCGTCGTCCGGACCGTCGCCCTCCATCGGGCCCAGCTCGGCCTTCATCTTCCCGGCCATCTGGAACGTACGGCGCACGGTCTCGCCCGCGCGCCCCATCCCCTGCGCGTCGGACGAGGTGATGCCGATCGCGCCCAGGTCGTGCAGCACGTCCTCGGCGCCCATCGTCCCGGCGCGGATGCGGTCGCGCGCCATGGCGGCGTCGCCGGGCAGGTCGGTCTTGAGGTCGTGTACGGAGACGATCATCCCGTAGTGCTCGGCGACCGCGTCCCGTCCGAAGGGGAGGGTGGGGTTGGTGGACGAGCCGATGACGTTGCGCACGCCGGCCATCTTGAGGACGTTGGGGACGTGCCCGCCGCCGCAGCCCTCGATGTGGAAGGCGTGGATCGTACGGCCTTCGAGGACGGAGAGGGTGTCCTCGACCGACAGGCACTCGTTCAGGCCGTCGCTGTGCAGGGCGACCTGTACGTCGTGGTCCTCGGCGACGCGCAGCGCGGTGTCCAGGGCGCGGGTGTGCGCACCCATGTCCTCGTGCACCTTGAAGCCGGACGCCCCGCCCTCGGCGAGCGCCTCGACGAGCGGGGCCGCGTCGGAGGACGAGCCGCGCGCGAGGAAGCCGATGTTGACGGGCCAGGCGTCGAAGGCGCCGAAGGCGTGGCGCAGGGCCCACGGCGAGTTCACGCCGACGCCCCAGACCGGGCCGAACTCCTGGCCGATGATCGTCGTCACGCCGGAGGCGAGCGAGGCCTCCATGATGCGCGGCGAGAGGAGGTGGACGTGCGTGTCGACCGACCCGGCCGTCGCGATCAGGCCCTCGCCCGAGACGATCGACGTACCGGTGCCGACGACGACGTCCACGCCGTCGAGGGTGTCCGGGTTGCCGGCCCGCCCGATGGCGTGGATGCGGCCTTCCCTGATGCCGATCGACACCTTGCGGATGCCCTGCGCCACGTCGATGACCAGCACGTTGCTGATGACGACGTCGCAGGTCTCGCGCACGGCGGCGGCCTTCAGGTGCAGCCCGTCACGGGCGGTCTTGCCGAAGCCCGCGAGGAACTCCTCGCCCGGCTTCTGGGCGTCCGACTCGACGCGCACGGTCAGCCCGGAGTCGCCGAGCCTGACCCGGTCCCCGGCGCGGGGGCCGTGCACGGCGGCGTACTCGTGCGGATCGATGCTCATGCCTCAACTCCTCCTTCGGGATGTGCTCCCAGGTAGCCGCAGGCCGCGGCCCTGCGCAGGGCCTCCTCCTTCGCGCCGGGCGCGTCCAGCGGGCCGTCGACCAGGCCCGCGAAACCGATCGCGATCCGGTCGCCGCCGATCGGGACCAGGCCGACCTCGGCCTCGCCGCCCGGATCGAAGCGGACGGACGACCCGGCCGGTACGCACAGCCGCATGCCGTACGCCGCCGCGCGGTCGAAGTCGAGGCGCGGGTTGGCCTCGAAGAAGTGGAAGTGGGAGGTGACGCTGACGGGGACGGCCGCGGTGTTGCGTACGGTCAGCCGCACCGCCGGCTCCGGCTCCGGGTCGGCGGGTCCGGGCAGGACCGCGCCCGGGGCGTCGTCGCCCAGGGTCGCGCCGCCGCCGATCGGGGACGACACCACCGCGAGCCGGGAGCCGTCGTCGAAGACGGCCTCCACATGCACCTCGGTCACCACGTCGGCGACGCCCGGCAGCACGTCGTCGGGGCCGAGCACGGACCGCGCCGCCTCGATCGCCTCCGCCAGCCGCCGCCCGTCGCGGGCCGCCTCGCACACCGTGTCCGCGATGAGCGCGGTCGCCTCCGGCACATTGAGCCGCAGGCCGCGCGCCCGGCGCGCCCGCGCCAGCTCGGCGGCTCCGAACAGCAGCAGCCGGTCGCGTTCCGTCGGGGTCAGTCGCACGCCGCCACACCTCCCAGAAGTTTAGAACTTCACTCTAACCATCAGGTTCATGCGTCCGAAACATTGACGCACCACCTTGAGCCAAGTCACATTGAACAGCACTCAAAACTTTGTTGTCCGGCGGACCGGGAGACCCAGCCATGCCGATAGAACAGCGCGGAGTCGACACCATCCCCGACGAGGAGCGCACCAGCGGGCCGCGCGACCTCGTCTCCCTGCTCCTCGGCTCCAATCTCTGCCTGGGCGTCATCGTCTTCGGCTGGCTGCCGCCGTCCTTCGGCCTGGGCCTGTGGCCGTCGGTGACCTCGATCATCGTCGGCACCCTGGCCGGCATCGCGGTCACCGCACCGCTGGCGCTGATCTCGCTGCGCACGGCGACGAACCTCTCCACCTCCAGCGGTGCCCAGTTCGGCGTACGCGGCCGTCTGGTCGGCTCGGTCGTCGGCCTGCTGCTCTCCCTCGGCTACACGGCGCTCACGCTGTGGATCGGCGGCGACGTGATGGTCGGGACGCTGTCCCGGCTGACCGGCCTGCCCGACAGCGGGTCGTCCCGCGCCCTGATGTACACCGTGCTGGCGGCCGCCACGGTCGTGGCGGCGGTGTACGGCTACAAGCTGCTGCTGGGCCTCAGCAAGGTGCTGTCCGTCGGCATGGTCGTCCTTCTCCTGCTCGGCGTCCTCGCCTACGCGGGCGACTTCACCACGGCCGCTCCCCCCGACACCCCGTACCTGCTCGGCTCCTTCTGGCCCACCTGGCTGCTCGCGGCCGTCGCCGCCGGACTCAGCGGCCCGGTCGCCTTCATCACGCTGCTCGGTGACTACACGCGTTACATCTCGCCGCGCCGCCACAGCCCCCGCAAGGTCCTCGGGGCCACCTGTCTGGGCCTGCTCCTGGGCCTGCTCGTGCCGCAGCTGTTCGGTACGTACACCGCGCTGGCCGCCCGCGCCGGCCTCGACTACGCCGGTCCGCTCGTCGACGCCGCACCCTTCTGGTACCTGGCCCCGCTGCTGCTGGCGGCCTCGGCCGGGTCCGTCGGCAACGCCGGCCTGATGCTGTACTCGATGGGCCTGGACCTGGACGCGATCGCGCCGAGGGCCACCCGCACCCGGGCCACCGTGATCGCCGCCGCCGTCGCGACCGCGTTCGTGTTCGTGGGTTCCTTCGCCTGGTCGGTCCAGTCGGCGATGACGTCCTTCGTCCTGCTGCTGACGGCCATCGGCACCCCCTGGGCGGTCATCTCCCTCATCGGGTACGTGCGCTGCGGCGGCCAGTACGACGCGGACGCCCTCCAGGTCTTCAACCGCCGCGCCAGGGGCGGCGTCTACTGGTACCGGTCGGGCTGGAACGTCCGGGCCACGGCCTCCTGGGCGCTGGGCGCGGCGGTCGGACTGGCCGCGGTCTCGACGGCGGTCTACGAGGGCCCGCTGCTGGCCCTCACCGGCGGTGTGGACTGCAGCTTCATCCTCTCGGGGCTGGTGGGCGGCGTCGCGTACACGGCACTGACGGCGAAGGAGCGGGCGGCCGTACACACCGGAGCGGAACCCGTGGCGGAACCCGTGGCCGAGGTCGGGAGCGGGACCCCCACTCACGCGTGAGAAGCGGTGGTACGTACGTGAGGCCGCGCCCGGCAGGGGTGCCGGGCGCGGCCTCACGTACGTACGGCTACGGGCGGTGTCAGCCCAGTTCGTGCGTCCAGCCGTGGGTGTCCTCGGCCGTCCCCGTCTGGATGGCGAGCAGCGCCCTGCGCAGCTCCATCGTCACCTCGCCCGGCTGCCCGTCCCCCTGGACCCACTCCGCGCCCTGGGACTTCACCGAGCCGACCGGCGTGATGGCCGCGGCGGTGCCGCAGGCGAAGACCTCGGTGAGGGTGCCGTTCTCGGTGTCGCGCTTCCAGTCGTCCGTGGAGATCCGGCCCTCCGCGGTCTCGTAGCCGAGGTCACCGGCGAGCCGGAGCAGCGAGTCGCGGGTGATGCCGGCGAGGAGGGAGCCGGTCAGCTCCGGGGTGACGATCCTGGGCTTCTGGCCCGACGCGCCCCCGTACACGAAGTACAGGTTCATGCCGCCCATCTCCTCGACCCACTTGTGCTCCAGCGCGTCCAGCCAGACCACCTGGTCGCACCCCTGCCGGGCCGCCTCGGCCTGGGCGAGGAGCGAGGCCGCGTAGTTGCCGCCGGTCTTGGCGAAGCCCATGCCGCCGGGGACGGCGCGGACGTAGTTCTCGGAGAGCCAGACCGAGACCGGCTTCACGCCGCCGGGGAAGTAGGCGCCGGCGGGCGACGCGATGACGATGAAGAGGTACTCGTTGGCCGGCCGCACACCGAGCCCGACCTCATTGGCGATCATGAACGGGCGCAGGTAGAGGGAGGCCTCGCCGCCGTGCGCCGGAACCCATGCCTTGTCCTGCTGGACCAGCGCGTCACAGGCCGCGATGAACGTCTCGACGGGCAGCTCCGGCATCGCCAGCCGGCGCGCGGAGACCTGGAAGCGCTCGGCGTTCGCGTCGGGGCGGAAGGTGGCGACCGTGCCGTCGGGCCGGCGGAATGCCTTCAGGCCCTCGAAGATCTCCTGCGCGTAGTGCAGGGTCATGTTGGCCGGGTCGATCGACAGCGGCGCGTACGGCGTGAGCTGCGCGTCGTGCCAGCCACGGCCCGCGGTCCACCGGATGGTGACCATGTGGTCGGTGAAGTGGCGGCCGAATCCGGGGTTGGCCAGGATCGCCTCGCGCTCCGCGTCGGACAGCGGGTGCGAGGAGGGCTTGAGCTCGATCGTGGGCGTCGTCATGAGTGCGTGTCCTTCACCGGTTGTGTGTGGTGGACCGCGCTCACGCCTCTGGTAGGACGTCCGAGCTTCCCCTCATACCGCGGCCCCGCGTTCGATTATCGCCCGTGGGAGTGCGTGCAGGAAACGGCGTGCAGTGCGGCCCGGGGTCGATGGTCCCACCCGGCCGCGGCAAAGCACAGCCGCCGGGTATCTGCGACCCGGCGGCTGTGGGAGGAGTCCGTCGGGTCAGCCCGCTACGCGTACCGCGAGCGCGTCGCCGATCTCGTCGGTCGTACGGGTGGTGCCGCCGTCGCGCTCCGCGAGGTCGGCGGAGACGGCTTCCTCGATGCGGACGGCCTCGGCCTCGAAGCCGAGGTGGCGCAGGAGGAGGGCGACGGAGAGGACCGTGGCCGTCGGGTCGGCCTTGCCCTGGCCCGCGATGTCGGGCGCGGAGCCGTGGACGGGCTCGAACATCGACGGGAAGGCACCCGTCGGGTTGATGTTGCCGGAGGCCGCCAGGCCGATGCCGCCGGTCACGGCGGCGGCGAGGTCGGTGAGGATGTCGCCGAAGAGGTTGTCGGTGACGATGACGTCGAAGCGCTCCGGCTGGGTGACGAAGAAGATCGTCGCGGCGTCGACGTGCAGGTAGTCGGTGGTGACCTCGGGGTACTCCTGGCCGACCCTGTCGAAGATGTTCTTCCACATGTGGCCGGCGTACACGAGGACGTTGTTCTTGTGGACCAGCGTCAGCTTCTTGCGCGGACGCGCGTCGGCCCGCTCGTACGCGTCACGGACGACGCGCTCGACGCCGTACGCCGTGTTCAGGCTGACCTCGGTCGCGACCTCGTGCTCCGTACCGGTGCGGATCGAGCCGCCGTTTCCGGTGTACGGGCCCTCGGTGCCCTCGCGCACGACGACGAAGTCGATCTCGGGGCGGCCGGCCAGCGGCGTCGCGGTGTTCGGGAACAGCTTCGACGGACGCAGGTTGATGAAGTGGTCGAAGGCGAACCGCAGCTTCAGCAGCAGCCCGCGCTCCAGGACGCCGGACGGCACGGACGGGTCGCCGATCGCGCCGAGCAGGATGGCGTCGTGCTGCTTGAGGGAGTCGAGTTCCGCGTCCGGGAGGGTCTCTCCGGTGCGGTGCCAGCGCTGCGCGCCGAGGTCGTACTCCTTGGTCTGCAACTTCACGTCCTGCGGAAGGACGGCATTGAGGACCTTGAGCCCTTGGGCCACGACCTCCTGGCCGATGCCGTCACCAGGGACCACTGCGAGATTGAGGCTGCGAGACATGTCGGCACCCTACTCCCGCGTCCCACCCCCTGACATCGAGTGTCCGCCATTCGGACTCATCGCCTCGGCGGATTCCGTTCGCCCTCCGTAGCGGCCGGAGTCGGCCACTACGGGGAAGTCCTCCCGCGCGGCCGGTCTCCCGTGCCGTACGGGATGCCCGCCGACCGGGGCCGTCGAGGACGGCGAGGGGCAAGCCGGTCCCGGCCGGAACCCCGGCCGCCCCGACCCGGCACGGGGCGGGATCGCGTACGTCACGGCGGGCCGCGTACGCCCGGACCCGTACGGGTCCGG